>DAOUAJ010000243.1:0-5077 GCA_034433615.1 Anaerolineae bacterium
CCGTCGCGGCACCCAGCCGTTTTCACAGGAAGGCACATGTCCAGCCAGCCACACGGCCAGGTTACGAGCTGCGGTAGCCATCGCGGCAACGCGTGGCTCCTGGCCCACCTGGCCGGCCAGTTCATCCGCGAATTCCAGCAACTGGACGCCGATGCGGGCCAGGGAGCCAGGGCACAGCCAGTCGCTGCGATGCACGTAGTTGGCGCAGAAGCGCCCGGTGGCTAGGTCGTAGTAAGGCCAGATGAAGCCCGTCTCCCCGTTTATGAAGCCGTCTTCCAGCACGTGATCGAGCAGGGCCAGCGCCTTGGACTGGATCTCTGGGTCGCCGACGAAGCGACCCCAGCGGTAGAGCAGGTGGGCGCCGCCCACCGCGTTGGCTGCCCAGCCCGGGCCTTCCAGGTCGCCGAAGTCGTGCCAGTGCATGACCTGGCGGCGGGGCGTGACGAAGCTAGAACAGGCCCGCAGATGTTCTCCGACGGGCTCCAGGCAGCTCAGGGCGAAGTGGGCCGATGCCCTGGCGCTGGCAAAGAGGATCGTCTCAAGGGGAAGGGATTGGCTTGTCATGTCATTCTCACAGATCAGTGGAAGGAAATTCCCTCTCCCGTCCGGCAAAAGGCGCCGGACGGGAGAGGGTGGCCGCAGGCCGGGTGGAGAGCCTAGTACGCGCCACACAAACAGGCTGAAAGCCTGCTCTACAGTGAGCGCGCGGGGATGTATCCGAGCGGCGCGCGCTCGATCTTCTCCACTGGCATTATATCTACCAACTCATACTGGCGGGTGCCCAGGCCCAACTGCTCGCCATACTGGACCACCAGGTAAGGGTTCTTGTAAGGGCCATGCAACCACTGGAAGGGGTGCCCTTCACGGGTGTGGACCTCCATCGAGGCCGGCACGTTCTCCTCGATCAGGTGGTATTGGGCGATCCTGTCTAGAGTAGCTTGCTCCAGGGCTACGATGTCGTCGGAGCCAAAGACCCCTACATCGGGCAGTATGGGCAGGGTGGTGAAGGAAAAGCAGTCACAGACCGGGGTGATCTGGGTCGCGATGTTGATGAAGACACACTTGCCCGGCTTGAAAGTGCCCAGCACCAGGCTGACGCCGATAGCGTTCGCCTCCTGGAAGGCGGCGAAGTTGGCAGGGTTGATCTTCAGCGCGCCTTCAGGTGCCACCTTCAGGCAGCGGCCGCACTGGTTGCAGTTCTCGTAGTGCAGGTGAAGCTCCTCCGGGTCGTCCTTGTCGGGGACCAGCGCGCCGAAGGGGCAAGATGCGATGATCGCCTCGCGCGTCTTGGCGTCCGGGCAGCGCTCCTTGAACCAGTACTTCTCGTAATGCATGGTGTCATGCTGTGCGCTGCGGGTAGCCTGGATGAAGGAGCCCAGTGCCAGGTTCTTGAACGCGCCGCCATAGCCGCACGAGGGGTGCCCTTTGACGTGGGCTAGGTCCACCAGGAAGGTGGCATCGTGCAGCATCCCGGCCATGCCCCACTCCTTGATGTTCTTGTAGGGCCGTTGGAAGGTGTAGAAGTACTTCTCGTCGGGGCCGGCCACAGGCAAGATGGGGCAGCCGAGGGTTTCCGCCGTGTAGCCGCGTTCGGCTGCCGTCAGCGCGCTCCAGGCATGGTCGGTGACGAAGGGCCGGCCGCCGCCATCTTTGATGGCCTTGACCACCCGGCGCACAAAGACCGGGTGCACGGTGGAGTACCCCACGTTGCCGCCCAGGTGCATCTTGATCGCCACCGTCTCATCTTTCACCCGGTCACGCAGGTTGAGGGCATCCAGGATGCGGTCCAGTTTCATGGGTAGCGTTTCTTCGGCCACCAGTCGCGCCTGACGCGCGTCACCAAAGAAGACTTTGCTTGGCATCAATTATCTCCCTTCTTGTTTGTTCCCAAAAATCCGCCCGCTGCTTTAGCAGCGGGCTATCCCATCCCCTGACGGGGATCTTCAACTTCACAGAACGCAGGCAGCGAAGTGTAAGGGTCGGGGTACATGCCGAGGTAGGGGCCATGCGACATCAGCGGCCAATTATGCCACACGGCCGGAGTAACTGTCAATCCTCGGCGAGAACGCGAGAACAGTCGACTTCACGCGCGGCCCATTTTGTGTTAAAATAAGGAAGCTTAGGGCACCCTGCGGTGTCCATTGGGAGGAATCATGTTCAGGCCGCGCTGGCTACAAACTGACTCTGTTCAACATTTGCCGTCTCCACGCCACGCGTCGGCTGCTAAGGGCACGATGGGGGGCTTCCCCCCCGCTACCTTACATTCCGTGATCTAATGCAGCCGACTTCGCGCTGCGCGCCTCCCAGGCAGCGCCATTCCTCGGCCCCATCATCCCATTTGTACTCAACTCGCGTTTTTCAACGTCAACTTTCAGCAACCAGCAAAGACCACCTTAAGGCTCATGGCGCTAACCTTCCCCCAAAATGCTCCCAGCCCCCGTCCCCGGGGGCATCTCAGCACGGGGAATCGCCCCGAGAACGAGGCTCAGAGCGCGAAAGCTTGTAGTCTTCGCCTCTCAGAAGACTGTTAGTGACATTAACCTTAAGGCTCATGCTGATCGCTGACGGCTGATCGCTGATCGCTAGATGGAGAAAAAGCCCATGTCCGAGAAAATCCTGGTCTGTGTCGCCTGGCCTTACTGTAACGGCGACCTTCACATTGGCCATATCGCCGGCGCTTATCTGCCGCCGGATATCTTCGCCCGCTACCACCGGCTTAAGGGCAACCGAACGCTCATGGTGTCTGGCTCCGACACGCACGGAACTCCCATCACCGTGCGCGCTGAAGAGGAGGGCATCACGCCGCGAGAGGTGGTGGATCGCTATCACCCGCGCTTCCTGGAGCTATTCCAGAAGCTGGGGATCACCTTTGATCTATTTACCGAGACCGACACGGAGAACCACTGGGCTGTCACCCAGGATATGTTCCTGCGCCACCTGGAGCGTGGCTACATCTACAAAGATGTCCAGCAGGCTCCCTACTGCAACAGCCATCACGGGTTCCTGGCCGACCGCTACGTGGAGGGGACGTGCCCGCACTGCGGTTACACGGGCGCCCGCGGCGATCAGTGCGATAACTGTGGCCGTACACTGGACGCCATCGAACTGGGCGCTCCCCGTTGCAAGGTGTGCGGCAGCAAAGACATCGCCGTCCGGGAGACGGAGCATTTCTTCCTGGACCTAGGGAAGCTGAACCGGCCGCTGCTGGAGTGGATTCGTCAGGGTAAGGAGCATTGGCGTCCCAACGTGCTCAACTTCACCCGCGCCCAACTGGAATCGGGCGAGCTGCGCGGCCGTCCCATCACCCGCGACATCCAGTGGGGCGTCACGATCCCGCTGCCTGGCTACGAGAGCAAACGTATCTACGTCTGGTATGACGCCGTCATCGGCTATCTGTCGGCGACCAAGGAGTGGGCCAGGATCGTCGGTCAGCCGGAGGCCTGGCGGGAGTGGTGGGACGCTGCGATCGCGCCGGATGTGAAGACATACCATTTCATCGGCAAGGACAACATCCCGTTTCACGCCATCATCTGGCCGGGGATGCTCTACGCCTACGGCGGGCTCAATCTGCCCTACGACGTGCCGGCCAACGAGTACCTGAACGTCGAGGGGGCCAAGCTCTCCAAATCGCGCCGTTGGGTGATCGAGGTGCTGGATGTCCTGGAGCGCTATGATCCGGACCCGTGGCGTTATATCCTGACCATCAACGCGCCGGAGACGGCCGACGTCAACTTCACGTGGGAGGAGTTTGTTCGCCGTAACAACAACGAGCTGGTGGCGACGTGGGGCAACCTGGCTAACCGCGTGTTGAGCTTCGCTTACCGCCGCTTCGACGGCCGCGTGCCGGAGCCGGGTGAGTTGGACGAAACGGATCGCGCTCTGCTGGCTCGCATCGAGGCCGGCTTTGCCAGTGTCGGGCAGCAGATCGAAGGGTGTCACTTTAAGGCCGGGCTGACTGAGGCAATGAGTCTGGCTCAAGAGGCCAACCGCTATCTTAACACCAAAGAGCCGTGGCAGCAGATCAAGACTGACCCCATCGCAGCCGCTACGACCATCTATGTCTGCCTCCAAGCCATAGACTGGCTGCGACTGATCTTCAGCCCCTTTTTGCCCTTCTCATCGCAGAAGCTGCACGAATATCTGGGGCACGAAGGCTCTCTTTTGGGCCGGCAGTATGTGGAGACGTATCAGGAGACAGAGCGCTCTCACCTGGCATTGCGGTACGATGCCTCGAATCTGACCGCCACGTGGGAGCCCAGTCGTCTTCAGCCGGGGCAGCCGTTGCGCCAACCCCAGCCCCTCTTCACGAAGCTGGATGAGTCGGTGATCGAACGGGAGGTCGAGAAACTCCTCGTCGCCAGCGGCGTAGCAAACCACTAACGTCCAAAACCCGAAGGGCCTCCCCAGGCCTCCATATGTGTCAACTTAAGCGAGTAGCTGGAAGGTGGTCAGCCAGAAGCCCTTCGGGTTTGCTTTTCCTCACGCCTGGAGTTAAAATTTCTTGGGATCGCTTGCGCCATAGCGCCAGGCGATCGAACTCCGGAGGTCTGGTTTAAATCCATGAGCTCCTCACGTCTGCTCATTATCGGCATCTTGATCTCGGCGATCATCATCGGCGGCGCGCTTTTTATCGCTACCCGGCGCGCCCCTGTTCCCGAAGCCGCTCTTACCCCTGCACCGGCGATGACAGTTCCCCCTACGGAGGCGCCGATTTTGCCAACGGTCACGCCTACCCCCACGCTGACAGAGGCCCCTACGCTGGCCGCCCCGGTCGGCGAGGTCACGGCCACTGTTGAGGCAACCATGACCCCTTCACCTACCGCGACGGCAATGGTGCCCATCGTGACGATTGTCGAGACCCCAGAAACCGTTGAAGCGACTGCTACCTCTCCGGCTTTTGAGACTATGGCGACGCTGGAGGCCGCGGCAAAGGGGGTGTCAGAGCAGCTAACACCCACGCCGACAGAGCTCACCCCCACGCCGACGCTCACACCCACGCCCAGCGCGACAGCGACCCACAGTCCTACGGCCACCAGCACACCTACAGCGACGGCAAGCAGCACGGCCACGCCAACAG
>DAOUAJ010000244.1:0-1550 GCA_034433615.1 Anaerolineae bacterium
CGTTATCGGCTCTGCCATCGGCTGCTTGTTGCTGGGGTTGACCGGCTTGATCGGTGGTGAGACGGCGGTCCCCACCATGGTCCTGCTACGGCCGGCCTTGGGTATCCGTGGCTCTTACCTGCCGACGGCTCTCAACGTCCTGCAGCTCCTTGGCTGGACGATTTTCGAGATCGTTATCGCGGGATACGCCGCCAACGCCCTTAGCCAGACCCTGTTCGGATTCTCAAACTACCCGTTCTGGGCCGCGCTCTTTGCCGTCATCGTCATCCTGATGGGCCTGGGCGGGCCGCTAACGGTCGTGCGCGAGTGGCTCAAGAAGTTTGCGGTCTGGATCGTCCTCCTGACCACAACCTGGCTGACAGTCCACGTTGTCACCACTTATGACGTTCAGACGATCCTCCAGCAGCCCGGCACGGGCTCACTCCCCTTCTGGGTGGCCGTCGATATCGTCATTGCCATGCCGGTATCGTGGCTGCCGTTGGTGGCAGACTATAACCGCTTCGCCCACAAGACCAGCCCATCGTTCTGGGGGACTTACCTGGGCAACTTTGTCACCAATGTCTGGTTCTACGCCCTTGGCGCCCTGATCCTCCTGGCCGCCGCAGTGCCGCAGGAGCCAAAGGGCTTCGTGACCGCTATCACCCTGATCGCGGGCTGGCTGGCACTGTTGATCCTCCTGGTGCACGAGACAGACAACGCCTGGGCCGACCTGTACTCGGCGGCAGTATCGGTGCAGAATGTGTTCCCCAAGCTTCGCCAGCGCTGGCTGATTCTGGGCCTGGGCATTTTTTCGTTCCTGGTCGCCGTGGCGTTAGACATCACCCAGTACGAGGTCTTCCTGTTACTCCTGGGATCGGTCTTTGTGCCACTTTTCGGGGTGCTGGCTGCGGACTACTTTGTGCTACGGCAACGACATTACAACGTGGACAGACTGTACCAGGTGGGGCAGGAATACTGGTACAGCCAGGGCATCCACGCACGTGGGGTGGTGGCCTGGCTGATCGGGGTGCTGGTCTACCAGGTGATGAACCCGGTCACTTTGGGCTTTGTGGTCCCGGCCTGGCCCACCCTCATCCCGGCCCCGCTAACGGCTTGGGGTGGGTCCGTCCCGAGCTTTGTGGTGGCCTTCGTGGTGTATTGGTTGCTGGTGAAGGTGGGTGCGGCCGTGGCGCCACGCCCTGCGGCGTAGTGAACACTACAACGGATTAGAGGAAATAACGGATGGTTCAGCCCTTGAAATCCGTTCCTTCCTCTAATCCGCTGTAGTGTTTGTCAGAAGGTAGTGTTTGTCAGAAGAAGGAGGCAATTGACATGTCTAATGCACGCAGCCTGGTCAGCGAGACCCAGGCCGAATTGGAGGCCCTGGATAAGCAGATCCGCCATCACCCCTACCTTCAGGCCCTGGATGCAGGACGCATCCCGCGCGAACGGCTCAAGGTGTTCGCCGGTGAGCAATACCACATCATTTCGACCGATCTGCGCAGCGTGGCGCTCATGCTAGCGCGCTTTGGGGGGAGTGATAGCCGGGAGTTCTTCTCGGGCTTCCTGCA
>DAOUAJ010000245.1:0-14097 GCA_034433615.1 Anaerolineae bacterium
CGAGGGAACATCTCCTGGCAGATGGGTGTCGAGAACTGATTCCACCACGAGATGGTCACCGCCGCAGGAGTGGCTTCCTCCGCCGGCTTCTCCTCAACTTTGGGGGTCGCTGTCACGCCCGATGGAGTGGGAGTCGCCGGAACACAGGCTGTCAAAGCCACACCCAGGGCCGTAAGCCCTGCCGACTTAAGAAAATCACGTCGTGAAAACATGTTTGAGCTCATTTTCGCCCCCTCTCGTAGAGAATGTTCGTATTTCGTAGCTGAACACGAACCCCCTCTCAAGAACAAAGCCACGACTTTAGGCCAGCAAGCCCCTGTCCTGGCTCCAAAATCGCTCCATCCTTGACAAATGCTGATCACCTCCTCCCACGACATGAGCTGAGTGCAGGTTTCCCAGACACCTCCTTCACCGGATAGCATGTGCACAGTTCAAATCGCCAGGCGGCAAATCTAACATTGTTAAGGTAGTCATTTTACTACAGACAAAGTTTCTGCCGGGCCGACTCGATCACGCCCAGCAACTGCTGCTCCGTAACCTCACCCAGCCGCGATGGGTCGGGCGGCTCGGCGGCGATCTCGCGATACCGTTCGAGCGCGAAATCCACATCCAGCTTGTGGTCATCGCGCGCCCATGGCTCGAACATCTGCCGCGACCAGATCTGCGGCTGCCAATGCTCCGACCGGAAGAACCGCGCCGTGTGCTCGGTACCCAGGAAAATCTTGCCGGGCCCCAGCTTCTGGAGCACATCGAAGCCGATCGCGTCATCGTCCACCCGATATTCTCGCGCAAAACAGCGCAGCGCACCGACGAACTCGTTGTCCAGGATCATCTGAATGGGCGAGAAGACCTGGTCAATGGAGAGCAGCCCGGCGTCCAGATGCGCGCTGCCGCCCAGCAGCAATGTCGGGATGGCCGTGAGCGCCTTCTGCGCGCCCGCCTCAGCCGATGGCAGCTTGGCGTCGGCCAGGCCGCAGTGCCCGCTGAAGCTGGCTCCATAGAAGCGGGCCAACTGGGCGGTCATCAGGTTAGTGATGGCCATCTCCGGCCGGCCGTAGGGGTAGATCAGCGTGCTCATGTCGAGCACCGACACCGAGCAGCTCAGGTGCAGATGGCGCTCGCCGAACAACGCCCGCTCGATGATGTTGATCAGCAGTTGTTCGGCCAGGTTGAGGGTGACGGCCCCCGCGAGCGTCACCGGAGCCGTGCCGCCCGCGCTCATCATGTTGCCAATGCGCACCCGCAGCCCTCGCTTCCAGAAGTAAGCGACCTGTTCCGCCTCATTGCGGGCCAGCCGCAACGGAGAGGCCAGGTAGACCGTGCCCCGAAAGACGTCGGCCAGCGGCCGGCCGATCGCGTCGGCGTAGATGCCTGTCATCTCCAGGATGTACGGGCAGCACTCCGTCACCTGGATCGTCCCGTGTTCCTCAACCCCGTACTTCCAGGCGTAGAGGCGCTCGTACAACGGCTCCAGGTGCGCCGGAACCCCCAGAGGGCATCCCAACAACCCGGCGCCGCCAACGTGCTCCAGCCTCCTGGCGACGTGGAAGTAGTCCAACAGATGCGGCAGCGTCCACGGCTCCAGCCGATCGGTGCCGGGGATGTGGTAGTAGCCCAGGTACACCCCGGCGCGAGCCGTCACCCGCGGCGCGGCGTGATTCCAATCAAAGCGCTCTGACTCGGCCAGAAAGCGCTCCACGAACGCGGGCGAGAAACGCACCGTCTGAGTCGCCCGATCCACCGAGCCGCCGAAATCGGCCAGCGCGTCGAGCAGGTCGGGGCTCTCGACGAGCATCCCGACTTCGGCCAGGATGCGAAGCATGTTGCGATGGATCGTGGCGATCTCGCCCTGGCTCAGACCACTGAAGGCGTTGGCTGCAACGCGCACGATGCTCGTCCTCCAAGCTACCGGATGCTGGCTCTGGAAATTTCAGGGTTGACTTGACGCCGGTCATACTTTGCATTACAATGCATCGCGGAGGTGAGTCCCGATGGAATGCCAGTTGACCCTACGCCTGCCTGCGGAATTGGCCGAACAATTGGATCGCGCGGCAAAACGTCTGCGGCGCAAGCGCTCGGAAATCGTCCGCATGGCAGTGGAACAATTTCTTAGCTCCCAGATTGAGACGCGTCCCATCGAACAGGTCCGCGATCTGCTCGGTCGGATCGAAAGCGGCGTGCCAGACCTGGGCCAGCAACACCGCGAGCATCTGATAAACCGTCTGCGCCATGGCCGCTGAATTGCTGCTGGATACAGGCGCTTTTGTCGCTTTGGTGGATCGCAGCGAGACACGCCACGCTGATTGCGTCGCGGTGTTGGAATGCTGGTCGGGAGCCATTGTTACTACGGAAGCGGTTTTGACCGAAACCCTGTATCTGGTAGGTCCCAATTGGCAAGCCCAAGAGACCTGTCTGGAATTCTTTCTGCGCGACGCGTTCCTGCTCATCCCCTCTTCCCGACAGAGCCTGCGCCGGGTCGCAGCATTGATGGAAAAATACCGCAACGTGCCGATGGACTTTGCGGATGCGACGCTCGTCGCGCTGGGCGAAGAACTGGAGACAGACCAAGTCTTTACACTTGACCAACGTGGGTTTTCCGTGTATCGCTTGCACGGGAGAAAACCCTTCCGCATCTTTCCTGAGTAGCAGGCCTCTTTACGATTTAACGCATTTGCCCTCATCTGCATATGCTGACCTTCACGACTCGAACCTCGCCTCGCGCTTTTTGGGGCGGATCGCCGAGGCAGGCACCATGCTTAGGAGCGCTCCTGCTTTTCCCTTCCCTCGAAGGCCTATGACCGGTATGGCCGCTGACCGCTTGCTCACGCGAACTGGGGCAGGTACTGTTTGTGTGCCCGGAGCAGCTCGTCGGCCAGCTTCTCCGCCGTGGCCGGCTCGTTGACCGAGCCATCGGCCAGGAGCGCCTCGACGAACAGTTTGCGGCTGCCGGTCAGCGCCGCCTCGACCGTCACGGCGTGCGCTGCGATCTTGCGCACCAGCGGCGCGGCCAGCAGATCCGGAAAGTCAGGCACCTGCACCGGCAGTAAGCCTCGGCCGGCTGCGACGACAGACATTTCCAGCACCGCCTCATCCGGCAATTGCGGGATGGCGCCCCGGTTCGGCAAGTTGGCGGCGAACATCTGACGTTTATCCCCGTCCATAGAGAACAGGATGTCCAGCAATTGGGCGTGTTCCCCCGGCGCTCGTTCGAAGATACCCTGATCGAGGGGCGCTTCACCCATAGCCTGCGCCCGCATGCGCTCATAGATCGCATCACCCCAGGCGATGATCCCCTCGACGGAGAAGATGTCTACCCCCAGCTTGTGGCCATAGTAGTCGCCATTGGGGAAGCGCTCCGGGAAGAACTCAACGACGTGACGGTCGTTCACGGCCGGGTAAGCGCCGTAAGTCTCAAAGAGGGACCAGGAGAAAGGGTTGCTGACGACAAAGTCGTGAGCCTTCTCATCGCTCAGGGTCGTATCTCCACCGGGCGCCGTCGGTCTGCTCATCTGTCCGGAACCGATCGCCTCCGCCCGTTCCCGAGTGAGCCGCTCCCGCACGAGAGGCCAGGCATCCTGGCCGTTCCAACGCAGGTCATAGATCCAGGTAAAATGGTTGACGCCCGCCGCCAGGTAGCTCACCTCTTCCTCTGGCTTGCCGATTAACTGGGCCAATTGTTGGTAGACGTGATGGGTGCCGATGCACAGCCCGACCACGTTAGCACCAGTCGCCTTACGAATGGCCCAGCAGTTGGCCGTCATCGGGTTAGAATAGTTGACAAAAAAGGCGTTGGGGCAGAGCTTCACCACATCTTTAGCGATGTCTACGTTCGCCGGGATCATGCGCATGGCCCGTGACACCCCGCCCGCCATGACGCTATCGCCGACAGGCTGGTAGATCCCGTACTTGCGAGGGATAAAGACGTCAGTCTCCCAGGCGCGCCGGCCGCCGACGCCGATGGTGGCGACCACTACATCGGCGCCTGGCAACAGATCGCGGCGATCGGTGGAGCCTTCCACCTGGATGTCGGCATCCCTGGCCTGGACCATGCGCTTACTCAGCCCCTCGGCCACCTGCAACGCCTGGGGATCAATGTCTACCAGGCCGAGCTGCCAGGGCGCTTTGGACAGGATCAGATCGGCCACCAGCCCCTGGGTGAACATGGCGCTGCCGGCGCCGATGATGACGATCTTGCGTCGGTTCATGGGTTTGCCTCCCAGAGAGATTCGCGCTACGCGTCACGTCAATTCAATTCTGAGCTGTCTACCCACCGCGCGGGCTAAACGCTCTAACGACTCCAAAGTAATCGCAGTGTTATCAGGATCCAGCAAGCGGTCGAGTTGTGAGCGGCTCGTCTGGAGTTTCTCAGCTAGTTGTGTTTTCGTGATCTTGGACTGTTCCATCGCTTCACCCAGTTGCAGCGCCAGTAGTCGCTTATGCGCTCTAGCTGTTACTTCCTCGAGGATACCCTCTTCCTTGAGAAAATCATCGAAATCACTTCCTGTGTACTTGTTCATGAGATCACCCCCCTAACCAGAGACGCTTTCTCTCGCGAGCCAATTCTAGGTCGCGCAAAGGCGTCTTCTGAGTCTTCTTGATGAAACCGTGCAGCAGCGCCATTTCACCGGCCTTGACCGTGAAGCAAACGCGCGCAATACGTCCTCCGGTCAAGTGACTGCGAACTTCCCAAAGATCAGCTTCCAGCTTTCTGACCAACGGCATACCAAGTGGCCAACGAAACTGTACCAGCTTGATGTCCTCACCGATGGTCTTCCGATCCTCTTTACTGAGGCCCAGCAGCCACTCCCGAACTGGTTCATGTCCGGACTCGGTGCGGAAAAAGACAACGCGCAGAACGAGAGCGTCATTCATGTAACGGGAATGTACCATATAAGGTACACGAGGTCAAGGAACGTGACATTTTGCCCTCGTCATCTGTCTCTTGCTGCGGCCATCGTCGGCAGGGGAACCTTCGATCTGGAGCGCGGCAGTAGCGAAGCCCCAGAGGAAGTCCTTTAGAAAATCCGATATGTAATCTGTGGGTAAGCGTCTACTGCTCTTGCACTGCCTCGATGAGGGCGACCAGATTCGCCATGGGCGTATCGGCGAGGACGGCGTGGCTGGGCGCCAGGATGTAGCCGCCGCCGGCGCCCACCTCGCGGATCAGGCGCCGCACCTCGGCCTTGACCTGTTGCGGCGTGCCGAAGGGCAGGAGCCGCTGGATACCGATGCCGCCGTGGAAGGAGAGCCGGTCCCCATACCGTTGTTTCAGCGCGTAAACGTCCATGATCTCCGGCTGAAACGGGTTGTACACGTCCAGCCCGATCTCGATCAGGTCGTCGAAGATGGCGGTGACGTCGCCATCGGAGTGGATGTGGACGAACTTCCCTGCCGCCTTGATGCGGGCGAACAGGCGCGCCAGGCACGGCTTGAGGAACTTTCGCCACAGCCGCGGCCCCATGATCAGCCCCCGGCTTTGCGATCCCCAGTCCTCGCCGAAGGTGAAGCAGTCAATGTCGTACTGCAACGTGTGGTCAATGACGTCCAGGTAGTACTCGGTGATGCCGGCCAGGAGCTCTTCGACGAACTCCGGGTGCTCGATCATATCGGCGAGAAAGTTCTCCATGCCGCGCAAGGCCCAGGCCACCTCGAACAGGTGCCCTTCGTGGCCGATGAGGAAGTACTCCTGGTTCTCGGCGATCCACTGCGGGTAATGGGCGTATGCCTCCAGGCCGGGCGGATCGGGGAAGCGAAAGCCGGCCAGGCTCGGCTTCGAGAGCACACAGTTCACCGGGCGGCCCCACTCCCCTTCGCCGTAGATGCCGCGCGTGTCCCAGACGATACCCCAGCCGTCGCGCCAGTAGCCGGGTGCGACCTCTTCCTCCAGGCCGTGGAACTGCCCCGCGCTGCGCGGCCCCACGCCGCGCAGATGGTTGCCCACCCACTCGTCGAAGAAAGCAGAGTCGGCCAGGCGCGGATCACCCATATGCGCGGCCAGTTGCGCCAGCGCGTGCGCGGTGAGGCCGATCTCCCACGGCACTTTGTCGGTCTGCTGGTGAGTGATGGCCTTCCTGACGCGCTCTTTCTTGGTCATGGCCGCCTGTCTCCCCTCGTATCTGCCCGCAATTGAGGAAACTCTGCCGCCGTCGGTTGGCCCAGCAGCCCACCACGCGCCTGCGTGGTGGCGCGCCCACAGGCATTGCCGATGGCAGCACACTCCGCCAGAGGCAGATGGCGCAGCCAGCCGGCCAGGAAGCCGGCGTCAAAGCTGTCGCCCGCGCCGACGGTGTCCACGATCTGTGCCACCGGTTCTACCGGCACGGCCAGGCGCTCGCCCCTCTGTCCCGCGAAGACGCCCCTCTCACCCAGCTTGATCGCCACTATAGGAATCTTTTCCAGAAGGACGGTCAAGGCGTCTTCTACTGATGATGTCCTCGTAATAGCCAACGCCTCCTGTTCATTGGGGAAGAAAAGGTCCGTCCATCGCAAGGCGATCTCTAATCCCCCATTCCACATTTCAGCCGGGTCCCAGTTGGTGTCCAGCGAGGTGGTCAGCCCCAGCTCTTTCGCTCGCCGCAGGATGATCGGAGCCGCCGGGAGCAGATTGGTTTGCAGGTAGTAGCTGCCGTAGTGCAAATGCCGGCCGCTCAGCAAGAACTCGTCGGTGATGTCCTCCGGGTAGATGGCGTTGAGGCTGCCGCCGTAGGTCAGGATGGCCCGGTCCCCGGTCGCGCGGCACAGCGCGATCCCCAGCCCGGTCTTCAAATTAGGATCCACCACTACGTAGCGGGTGTCCACACCGCTCTCTTGCAAGCGTTGAAGGACCAGGCGCCCGTAGGCATCGTTCCCCACGCGGCCCAAGATGCCCACGCGCAGCCCCAGCTTGGCCACCTGGCAGGCGAAGATGCAGGTGGACCCACCCATCTCCAGGAAGTAGTCGAAGACCCACTGCTCAGCCTGGCCAAATTGCGGCGTCACGTCCCCGATGTCAACGATCAGGTCCACACACATGTCGCCGATGGTGATCACATCAAACAGAGGATCGGGCATAAGACCACCACTGGACACAGACGAAAGCCTCCGTCGTCCGTCTTTCGTCCATCGTCCGTCGTCTATCGTCCTTTATCTACCCCCGCAACTGCTTCCACGTCTCGATGAACACGTCCACGTTGCGCCAGGTGTTCGGGGTGATCTCAGTGATGTTGTCCACCGGCGACAGGATGAACCCATTGATCCCGCGCATCACCTCCAGCGCGTGGGCGACGGCTGCCCGCACGTCATCGGCTGTG
The DNA here is from genome assembly GCA_034433615.1 of Anaerolineae bacterium. Taxonomy (GTDB): domain Bacteria; phylum Chloroflexota; class Anaerolineae; order DUEN01; family DUEN01; genus DAOUAJ01. The sequence continues at coordinate 7,290 of DAOUAJ010000245.1, forward strand.
CCCTGCTCGACGGTGATGGCCCCGTTGACCCCGCCCCACAGGCACACCCGCCCGCCCAGCCTGTCCCGCATCACTTGCAGCGGAGCGTCTACACCATGCTGGAGGGGATCAACGCCGATTAACGCGTCCACGCCAGCCTCGAGGATGTGGTCAAGCATGGGCAGCGCGTTGCTCGTCATGATGTATCCGAAAGGCGTTCCATGCTCGTGGGCTAGCGCCACTTCCCGCTTCAGCGTGGGGAGCAGGAACTGCCGATAGAGCCTGGGGGACCAGAAGTCAGCGCTTTCGTACCAGGCGCGCCGGATGAACAGGTCAACGCCGGCCTCCAGGATTACCTTCATCCGTTGCTCGTTCCAGGCAGCGATGGTTGCCAGAAGATCGGCCAGGAAATCCGGTTGGTCCATGGCCAGGAACATCATGTTCTCCAGCCCACACAGCCAGCCAGCCATGTCAGCCCCGACCCCCCATCCGCCAGCGATGAGGACGCCGTATCTGGCACTGAAAGCCCGGGCACGTTCCATCTCGGCGTGAAAGGCCGCGATGTCCTCGGGAGTCGGTGGCGCCAGGATCGTCCGCAGCACATCCAGATCAGCGCGAGAGGTGATCAGGTGCTTGATCGCTCGCGAGGCCTGGTAATCTCCCATGAGGGGCACCGCGTTGCCGTACGGCCAATCTTCTGTCTTCCGCACCTGGGTGGTCAGCGTTCCGGCCGGCGTGCGGTATTCCTTATGCAGGATCGGGAATGGCTCCCCGGGCAGCGTCTCCATCCACAATTGCACTTCCACGGAGGGGGGAAGCCGGACAGGGAGGCCGCGCAGGTCAGGATGGTTGGGGCGCTCGTGACGCCAGGAGGAGGGGACAAAAAGCCAGCTATCCAGCCCCATCGCCAGCTCTTTCTCGGCCAGCTCATAGGCGTCCTGGCAGCGCCCACGCATGGCCGCGAAGCTCATAAAGGCGCAGGGCACGTAGTCCACTTCCTGGTGGTTCAGTGCCCGGATCATGCGTTCACGTGAGGTCAATGGTTTGGGCATAATTCCTCTCAAGGTTCGCAAAGCGGAGGATGGTTCACACAACCACGTCTGCCATAACTATAACAAAGATGTGAGTGTCGGTCAAGGCCAGATTTGACTCCCGTGAGTGAGCGGTGAGTGGCCGCTTGTAATACATATCAAAGCTCTGGATATGGTTTCGCACCGAAGCCTGGGCTGATGGAGCCCCACCCTCCTGAAGCTCACCATTGCTGCCATGACCAGAGCGTTTTTTCTGAAAGTGCCGGTTACCTGTGGCGGTGTGCCACAATCGCGATGATCAGCAGAGCCAGTCCTAATGCCATCACCCCCGGCCCCCAACCCATGGCGATCGGGCGCCCATAGACACGGTCCAGTGCTGGCTGGATGACCCAGAATTGCCCGATGGGCACCACGATGGCGGCCAGAGCCAACAGTGTCAGCACCCAGCTTAGCCATATCATGCGGATCTGACGCCACAACGGCGCGGCGGTCGTCGCCGCCAGGCAGACGACGATGGCGATGATCTGCAGCCGGAACTCGGGCAGACGCAAGGCGGCTGGCGACCAGGCGGGCGGCAGCATCGCCAGCGCGGCAGAGAGAGACGCCAGCCAGGCGATGGCGCGCAGTGCCCTGGGCCAGCATACGGCGTGCTGCCACGACAGCAGACTCAATGCCAGGCTGAGCGTCAGCAGGGGCAGGTAAAACCCTTCGCGCAGGATGTGGACCTGGCGATTGCGATACTCTGGCAGGAATTTGACATATTCTGCCAGGTCCAGGCCAGGGATGACCAGCGCGGCCGCTTTGTGGGCTACCCACGGCCCCCAGTAGCCCGCAGCGGTCAAAATCATCGCCACGACCAGCACCGCTGACCACACTTCGCGTCGTCTCACCGCTCACCCCCATAGCTAATAAGCCTGTACTCAGCAGTCCGGGGCAGCCTGTCCTGCCCGCCCCCTCGGGCTGAGCCCTCGGGGCGAAGCCTGAGCCGCTGGGCAGGCCAGGGTGGCCAGGCACAGGGGCTACGAACTTCCTGTCTCTCCCAGCGTTTGCCGGTAGGCGGCTAGTAACCGTTGGGCCGCAGCCTCCCACGTGAACTGCCGGGCCCGCGCAGGGCCGGCGATCAAGGTGCGCTCGCGCCACGATTCGTCATGTAGCAGCCGGTTAAGGGCCTCAGTTAACGCCGCCACGTCCTCGGCGGGCACGCGCAGCGCCGCATCACCCACGACCTCCGGCAATGAGGAATTGTCGGCCACTACCGTCGGCGTGCTGCAGGCCAGCGCCTCTAGCGGCGGGATGCCGAACCCTTCGTACAGAGAGGGGAAGGCGAAGGCATCAGCCAGGGAGTACAGCGCCGGCAGGTCTTCATCGGGCACGAATCCGAGAAAATGCACCCATCCGCTGACCCCTGACCGGTCAGGCTCGCGCAAGATGTCGTCATAGAGCCAGCCGCGCCCGCCCACGATCACCAGGTGATGGGGGGGAGCCTGGCGTCGCCGCAGGTGGGCGTAGGCCTGGATCAGTCGCACGAAGTTCTTGCGCGGCTCCAGCCGGCCCAGGCTCAAGATAAATCGTTGGGGCAGCCCGTAACGGATGCGGACCGCATTCAGCCGGACCTCATCCTCGATCCGGCGAAAAGCGGAGCTGATCCCCGCCGGCACCACGCTGACCTTTTCCGGCGGCACATTCAACAGCTCTATCACATCCCGTCGCGTGCTCTCCGAGTCCACCAGGACGTGCCGGGCACGAGTGACGGCCCTGGGAACCTCGGTCGTGAGGAAAGCGCGCAGGCTGGGCTCAGCGCAGGCAGGCACGCGTAGGAACGAGAGATCGTGGATGGTGACGATGCCAATGGCGCGGCGTAGCGGAGGCAGCACATAATTTGGCGAGTGGTACAGATCGGCGGGGCCGGTCAGCCACTCGGCCGGAAAGGGGATGTGCAGACGATGCCAGGCCCGGGTCATGGCGAGTTCTGAGAGAGGGATGGTGTGCCAGGTAAAGTGCGCCGGCCAGGAGCGTGGGCTGGGCTGTCGTCCCATGACGAACAGGGTGAACTGCAGCTCGTCCGGCGTCGGCAATTGGGCCAGTGCCTCTACCAGGCCGCGTGTGTATCGGCCAATCCCTGCGGTCTGGGTCAGGGCCGGAGTGTAATGGATGACGATGCGTGTGATCATAAGCTTGCTGTCAAATCCAGGAAACCCCAAGGGTCTCGGAGACCTTTCAGGTTTCCATCTTTCCACTCACAGACCGCGATACGTCCACAGCCGGTTAGCACCGAAATTCCAGAACAAGACGACGCCGATGGCGAAGATTTTCGCCAGGTTATAATTCCACGGATCGGGGATCCAGTCTCTGATCAAGTAGTAGACTGTCAACAGGACCACATTGTTGATGAGCAGGCCGAGGACGTTAACCAACGCGAACTGCGGCAGTTGGCTGCGAATAGGGCGGACGCGGCTCTCCGGGAAAGTCCACAGTCGGTTCCAGGTGAAGTTGTTGAGGACGGCCACAGAAAACGACACGGAGTTCGCATAAACCAAAGGCCAGCCGGCCAGTTTGACCAGAGCGTTCAAGATGGACAGGTCCACGACCATGCCGATGGCGCCCACGGTCGCAAAGCGGAAAAAGCGGACGAGCTCTTTCTGGTTGATGTAGTTTCTGATGAACATGCTCTGCAAGATCAATCGGCTCAACGGTGACTTACTTCATTAATCATAAAGTAACGAGTAACGAGGGATGAGGGATGAGGCGGATGTTCTCAAGTGCCGTAGCACCGCCCGCGATATGGAGGACTGACAGGTCTGCTTTCTGGGAAACTGAGGGTGACAACGGCGCCCAGGAGCAGGGCCAGGTGCAGGATCATGTGCTGCACGTACAGGTTATCGAACAGGTTATGCACGGCCAGATGGACTAACACGCCCAGTACACCGATGGTAAGCGCTTGTGGCCACCCACGCTGGCGTCGTACCTGCCGTCCTACCCACACCAATGTCGCCAGCCCGGCCAGCATGTAAGCGACCAGCCCGACGAGGCCCGTTTCGGCTGCCACGTTCAGATAATAGTTATGAGCATGACCCAGCGGCTCGTACCAGCGAGGCAAAGCGTAATTCGGATAGGCCACAGCGTAGTTGCCGATGCCCACACCCAGCCAGGGATGGTCACCGAACATGCCCCACGCTGCCCACCACTGCGCCTGGCGTTGGACGATGGGAAAGTTGGCGTCCGTGATCTCGATAAAGCGCGGATCAGTCACGCCCACGAAGCCTTCGAGGTCGGCTACACGGCTCACCGGGGCGGCGATGACGGCATTCCCCGTGTAACCGCTGACCTGCACCACCGCCAGAATAATCAGCAAGCCCAATGTTACGGCAACGATGGTGCGGCGGCCGCAAGCGATCACGATCGTCGCGATGGCCGCGGCAAAGCCCAGCCATGCGCCGCGCGACCAACTGGCAACCAAGCCCAGGGCGGTTACACCGGCTGTGACAGCCAGCCCTGCCAGCCGCGCTAGGTTCCACCACCGGCCCGGCGAGCGCCACTGCTGCCACACCTGGACCAGCGCCCACCAGGCCAGACTGATGGCTACCGGAGCGATCAACCCCAGGTACCCACCGAACGGGTTAGGCTGCCGAAACGTTCCATAGGCCCGCACAAAGCGCCCCAGCACGATGAACTGACTGGGGCCGATCGCTCGCACGAACTGGTAGAGCCCCAGCGCGGCTTCCAGCACGCCGGCCAGGAGCAAGGCACCGATCAACCAGGGTACCCGCCGGCGGGGCAGTAAGGCGACCACAGCCAGGTAAATAACCAACCCTTCGATCCATTTGCTGATTTCAATCAGGCCGTCTTGCAAAGACCAGGCGCCGGGCAGGGAAAGCAGGGATGCACCCAGCAAGAGCAGCATGGGCAAGAGCAGCGGGGGATGGGGGATGACAATCGCGCGGCTAGCCACCCCACCTGCCAACCAGGCCGCGATGATAGAGATGACCAGCAATTCGTTAACATCTGCCGCGGCGCTGCTCAGCGGCAAGGGCAACAGTGACCCAAACGGTACGGCGATAGCAATAAGCAACAGCCCCAGCCACGGCCGAAGCAACATAGCCAGTCCTATCGCTGCTCCCAGGGCTATGAGCAACGTCCAACGTAAGGGGGCCAGTGCCAAGGTGCCAGCCAGGGTCAGCAGAGCCACCGTCCAGGCCGTCTTGTGGGCTACGCTGGTCAGTGCTTCTCGTGGCAAATGATGTGCTGCGAACATCCCTTGCTCCCGGCTTGGTGCGGTGCTATCATACGGTAACGTTCCCTCTTTGTCAATGTCAAAGGTGGACGCGCTTTTAAAAATGCGTCGCCTATGGTTGAATCCTTGACGCGAGGCACAGGCGTGTTATAATCGCTTCTCGCTGCGGCCATCAGAATATGAGGATAGGGAGATAGCTGGTGAACGACGCTCCTCCGCCAGAGTCTACGCAGAAAGAAACGAGGACCTACTACGCGGCGGGCGGTGTGGTAGTGCATGCAGGCAAGGTGTTGTTGTTAGATCGCCCAAGCCGTGGGGAAGTGCGCTTGCCCAAGGGGCATGTGGAGCCGGGTGAGCGCGCCGCGGAGGCGGCCTTACGGGAGGTGCGGGAGGAAACCGGGTATTGCCAGTTGCGCATCGTGCGCGATCTGGGGACGCAAGAGGTGGAGTTTGACAACCTCTACGATGGCCGTCACTATCGCCGTCAGGAACACTACTTTCTGATGGACCTGGACGATCTGGAGCAGGAAGCGCGGCCAACTGGCGACGCACAGTTTTTCCCTTTCTGGGCCTCGTTGGAGGAGGCAGAGGCCTTGCTCACGTTCGAGAACGAACGGACGATGGTGTGTCGGGCGCGGGCTGCCCTTCTACGCTACCCCCATCAGCAATCACCGCAAGAGCTTGAGAATCCTTACGATTTTTCGAAACCTATTGACGTTGACTCTTAATCTGGGTTATACTGAATCCAAGCAACGGCGCTGTCAGCCTGATCAGGTGATCTTAAACTGGGAGGTGAATCATGCCCAAGGTACGATGTCCACAACGTCGCTGTATCTTCTGGGAGGATGACTACTGTGCAGCCGAAGAAATCGAGCTAGACCCGGAACAGCTTTCCTGCCTCAACATGGAGGAATTGGAAGACGAAATCGTGGATGATGAGGATATCTGGGAAGAAGAAGACCTCCTGGAAGACGAGGATGAATGGCCTGATGAAGAAGACGAGGAAGAATGGCCTGATGAAGAGGAGGAGGAAGAGGAAGAAGAGGAGGAGGAAGAGTTCGACAGCTTCATCATGAGCGATGAAGACGACGACCGTTGGTAACATCAGATATGACGAGGCAGCGCAAGAGCGAGATTGTTCTCTGCGCCCTTTATTTACCTGCCAGGAAGGATGAGCGAGGAAGGCAGCATGGTCACGGTTGACTGGCTCCTGACCGGCGGTATTGTGGTGACCATGAATCGCCATCACCACATTTTCATGGACGGCGCCGTGGCCGTGCGCGGACAGGATATCGTGGCAGTTGGCCCCTCTGAACAGATCATCAGCCGCTTTAAGGCCGCTGAGGTGGTTGATTGTCGTGGAACCATCGTCACGCCGGGGCTGATTAACGCGCATACCCATGTGCCCATGAGTCTGCTGCGCGGCCTGGCCGACGATCTGCGACTGGACGTGTGGTTATTGGGCTACATGATGCCGGTAGAGCGCGAGTATGTCACGGTCGATTCCGTGCGCTGGGGAGCGCTCCTCTCCTGTGCCGAGATGATCCGATCGGGCACCACGACCTTT
>DAOUAJ010000246.1:0-3513 GCA_034433615.1 Anaerolineae bacterium
AATCCGTTGGTGCCGGTGGACCTGGTGATTGACCACTCGGTCCAGGTGGACTACTTCGGCTCGGCTTATGCCCTGCTCTACAACGCCCAGCGCGAGTTCGAGCGCAACCGCGAGCGGTACCAGTTCCTGCGCTGGGGGCAGAAAGCCTTCGCCAACTTCCGCGTGGTCCCCCCGGCTACCGGCATCATCCACCAGGTCAACCTGGAGTACCTGGCTACGGTGGTGCAAACCCGATCCACGGACGGGGAAACGGTTGCATTCCCGGACTCGCTGGTCGGCACCGACTCGCATACGACGATGATCAACGGCCTGGGCGTGCTGGGCTGGGGCGTCGGCGGCATCGAGGCCGAGGCGGTGATGCTGGGGCAGCCCATCTACATGCTCATGCCGGAGGTGGTGGGGTTCAAGCTATATGGCGAGCTGCCGGAAGGGGCCACCGCCACCGATCTGGTGCTGACCGTGACGCAGATGCTGCGTAAGAAGGGGGTGGTGGACAAGTTTGTAGAGTTCTACGGCCCTGGGCTGAAGCACCTCAGCCTCCCCGACCGCGCCACTATCGCCAACATGGCTCCGGAATATGGCGCGACCGTGGGCTTTTTCCCGGTGGACGAGGAAACCCTGCGCTACCTGGCCGGGACCGGGCGCGATGAGGAGCTGATAGACCTGGTCGAGCGGTACACCAAAGAGCAGGGGCTGTTCCGAACCGATGACACGCCCGATCCTGAGTTCAGCGACACGCTGGAGCTGGACATGAGCACGGTCGAGCCCAGCCTGGCCGGCCCCCGCCGCCCGCAGGATCGCATCACGTTGGGGGAGATGCCGCGGGCCTTCGCGCGCGCTTTTCCGGATCGCGAACGAGAAACAGACCATCCGAAATCCGAAATCCGAAATCTGCAATCGGGAGCCGTCGTCATCGCCGCCATCACCAGTTGCACCAACACCAGCAACCCCTCGGTCATGATCGGGGCGGGGCTGCTGGCGAAAAAGGCGGTGGAGCGTGGGCTAAGCGTGCGACCTCACGTTAAGACCAGCCTGGCCCCTGGCTCGCGCGTCGTCAGCGAGTATCTGAGAGAGTCGGGGCTGCTGCCCTACCTGGAGGCATTGCGCTTTCACATCGTCGGCTTCGGCTGCACGACCTGCATCGGTAACAGCGGCCCCCTGCCCGACGCGGTCGCCCGCGCCATCACCGAGAACGACCTGGTGGTGGCCGCTGTGCTCAGTGGCAATCGCAACTTCGAAGGGCGCATCCATCCGCTCGTCCGGGCCAACTATCTGGCCTCGCCGCCGCTGGTCGTCGCCTACGCGCTGGCCGGCCGGGTGGACATTGACCTGCTCAACGAGCCGCTGGGGTACGATCCCAACGGACAGCCCGTCTACCTCCGGGACATCTGGCCAACCCAGGACGAGATCCAGCGGGAGATCCGCCGCTCCCTCAAGCCCGAGATGTTCCGTCGCCAGTATGCTAACGTCTTCGACGGCAACGAGATGTGGAACCACATCGCCGCGCCTGAGGGCGAGCTGTACGTGTGGGATCCCAACTCCACCTACATCCAGGAGCCGCCTTTCTTCGTGGACATGCCGCCGGAACCGCCGCCGCTGCAGGACATCCGGGGGGCGCGCGCGCTGGCGCTGCTGGGCGACAGCATCACAACAGATCACATCTCCCCGGCCGGCAGCATCTCGGCGAAAAGCCCGGCCGGCCGCTACCTGATCGAGCGCGGCGTGCCGCCTGAGGCGTTCAACTCCTACGGCGCGCGGCGCGGCAACCACGAGGTGATGATGCGCGGCACGTTCGCCAACGTCCGCCTCAGGAACCTGCTGGTGCCGGGCGTCGAAGGGGGCGTGACCATCTACCTGCCCACGGGCGAGCAGATGACCATCTACGAGGCCGCCATGCGCTACAAAGCGACGGGGACGCCACTGGTGGTGTTGGCCGGCAAGGAGTATGGCACGGGCAGCTCGCGCGACTGGGCGGCCAAGGGCGTCTACCTGTTGGGCGTGAAGGCGGTGCTGGCAGAGAGCTTCGAGCGCATCCATCGCAGCAACCTGGTGGGGATGGGGGTGCTGCCGCTCCAGTTCCGCCCCGGCGAAAGCTGGCAATCGCTGGGCCTGACCGGCCGCGAGGTGTACGACATCGAGGGGATCAATGACGACATGCGGCCCGGCCAGGCGGTCACTGTGCGGGCCAGGGGCGAGGACGGCACGGAGAAGGCCTTCACGATGATCGCCCGGGTGGACACGCCAGTGGAGGTTCGTTACTATCGCAATGGTGGCATTTTGCAGGCTGTGCTGCGGCAGATGATGAGCGCTTGACAACCCTTCGGCCATCTGATAGAATGAGCTACCCCATCCTGCTACGCGAAGGAGATGGCCATGTCCGAGCCGACTGTCAACCAGCTCCCTCTGATCACTCAACAGAGTGCCCAGGGCGAATATGGCCAGCCCGTGGCTGAACTGGGTCCGCTCACTGATCAATCCTCGCTGGCCACGGCAATGGGCGCGTTTCACAACTACATGAAGCTTAAAGGGTTCTCAGAGAATACGGTGAAGGCGTTCATGGGTGACCTGCGCATCCTCAGCCGTTACCTGGGCGCCAATCGTTCGGTGGGCCGCATCAGCACCGAGGACCTCAACAACTTTCTGGCCTACCTGCTCTTTCAGCGCGGCAAGCCGTGCAATCCTAAATCTTTCGCCCGGCGGCTCACCACCCTGAAAGTGTTCTTCGGCTGGCTGGCCGAAACCAAAGTGATCGCCAGCGACCCGGCGGCCCCCATTCCTCACCAGCCAGTACGTACGCCCTTGCCTGAGATCCTCTTCGACGACGAGGTCGAACGCCTGATGCGCACAGCCCAGGATATGCTGTGGTCATCCCCTCCCGACGCTCGTCCCTATGTGTTGCTGAGCCTGTTGCTGCAAACGGGCATCAAGAAGAGCGAATGCATGAACTTGCGCCTGGACGATATGGACCTGTCTAACCCGGCCATGCCCTCCATCATCATCCGCTACGATAATCCCCGCATGATGCACAAAGAGCGCCGGCTTAGCCTTAGCCCTTCCATTCTCCCGGCTTTGCGTCAGTATCAGGCCCAATATCAGCCGAAGACGCGTCTGTTCGAATGCACGGCCCGCAACCTGGAGTACGTGTTAACCGATTTGGGCAACAAGACGGGGCTCACCAAAGCGGTAGGGTTTGAAGTGCTGCGTTGGACCTGCGCTGTGCGCGATTTCCGTAACGGCATGCCAGAGGATCGGCTACAGAAGAAGCTGGGGCTCTCTGACATAAGCTGGCGCGAGACCGGTGAGAAGATCCGCAAGCTGGCCACGCCGGGCCTATGAATCCAGCGACCAGCCGCCAGCGATCAGCCATCAGCAATCCACTAGGGCTGGCTGCCCCGGCTGCCTAACGGCAAAAACGTGCGGAATGATGATTGATAGACGGCCGTGACGTTCAGGTAATCACCGCTCCAGCCCCCCACAGCGTATACGCTGGGCCCCAATGCAGCCACGCCGGGG
>DAOUAJ010000247.1:0-3157 GCA_034433615.1 Anaerolineae bacterium
TGGAGATCATCAACGGAGCTCGACCAAAGCCGTGGGATATCGCTCGCCTGGAGGTGCCCTGGCTCTACCACTATTACGTGGCCCTTTTTTACAAGATCCTTGGCCCCGGCTACCTGGCGGTCAAACTCCCTCACCTCTTAATCAGCATTCTGACTGCCCCGATCCTCTACGGCCTGGCCCGCCAGTTCCTTGATTGGCCCATCGCTCTGGCAAGCGCTCTCCTCTGGGCCACCATGCGCTGGTCTGTTAATGTGAGCCGTTGGGGGCACGTTAACAATCTCACCCTTTTCTGGATGGGTCTGGTTTTTCTCCTGCTCTGGCGAGCCCAGGCTATGGACAGATGGCGATGGTGGGTGTTGAGTGGCCTGGCTCTAGGCCTGAGCCAGTATTCCTACCAGTCGTCACGGGCTCTCGTAGGTATTGTCGCCCTTTTCTTGATCTTTCGGGCGTTCACCCCGCGTGGCTACTTTCGCCGAGTCTGGCGCCAGATCGCGATTTTCTGGCTCATCTTTGTCGTTGTCTACGCGCCCCTCGCTTGGACGTATCTTCACAACCCTGAGCTCTTCATCGAACGCAGTTGGGCCATCAGCATTTTTAACCCTCTCTTCACACGTGACCCGTGGTCAACTCTGCGGGACAACATCGGCAAGTATGCTGGTGTCTTTCACTATCGCGGTGATCATAACGGCCGCCATAACATCCCCGGTGAACCCATGCTGGACCCCATCACCGGGGTTCTCTTGATCCTCGGCCTGGGCCTGATGTTACGTTATCCTCGTCGGCCGCAACATGCCCTGCTCTGGTTCTGGGTCGTCGCGTATCTGGCGGCAGGCATTCTTTCAACGGAAGCCCCCAACACCTTCCGTATTTACGCCCTGACGCCGGCTATCGCTCTCATCGCTGGCCTTGCCCTTCAAGGGCTCTGCGACGCGTGGGGTCTGAGCAGAGGTGCTGAGGTGCAAAGGTGCAGAGGAGAATTCTCCCGGGGTACCCTCTGGGTCCCCCTGCTCCTCGGCTCCCTTGCCCCTCTGCTCCTCTGCTTGCTGGCGGCTTGGCTCAACCTCACTACCTATTTTCGCGTCCAGGCTACTCATCCCGCTGTTGTCGGGATGTTCAACGTTGGCCCCACGCGTGTTGGTCAGTACATTGCCACCCTGCCCGCGGCCGCTACCGTCTACCTGGACCGTGAGTTTTGGGCTTTCTCTCCTGTCGAGGTCATCAACCCGGGCCGCCCCCTCACACGCCTGATCACACCGGACCATATTCCACCGCCTCCAGATCAAGCCGGCCCTGTGGTCTACATCCTGGGTAATTATGGGCGGCTTTTGCTCCCTTACTTGCAACGTCTTTACCCAGACGCCCGGGTGGATCATGGCCTGGGGTCCAATGGAGAGTATGTTTTCACGGGCGTGCGTCTGGACGCTGATGTCCTTGCCCGGAAGGGGGTGAAGGGTGCCTGGTGGAACGGCCTGGAGCCCACGGGAAGCCCGGCGTGGGCGGAGGTGGTGACACCGGATCGCGCCCCCTTCGCCGTCCCCGCCAGTGGAGACTTGCGAGGCGGCCTCTACCTCCCGCGCGCGGGCGATTACGGTTTCCGCGTCGAGGGGACCCAGCGCGCTCGCCTGACGATAGCTGGCCATCTCGTGCTGGAAGATTTCTCTCAACCTGTCACAGTCACCCTGCCTGGTGGTCTCATCCCCGTGCGTTTGGAAATTGCTCTGAGCGACAGTGGTCTGTTTCGCGTCCTCTGGCGTCAACCGGGCGCGGCTGCCTGGGAGTCCGTCCCCGACCAGCAATGGTATTCCCTGGACCTGCCTGCCGGCGGCCTGTTGGCTTTGTATTTTGAGGGTGGGGGCCTGCGCAAGCCCCCCGTCCGCATCGCTCAAGATGCCACCTTCTACGCTGATAACGCGGGGGGCATGGCTACAGCCGCCGTGCGCTGGCTTGGCCGCGTGCGCATCCCCGATCCCGGCACTTATACGTTCGGCCTTTCTTCTGATGATGGCTCTCGCCTCTGGATAGATGATCAACTGGTCGTGGACAACTGGGGCTTACACGGCGCCGGCTGGGTGGAGGGCCAGATCAGCCTGGACGTGGGGTGGCACACCCTCCGTATTGACTACGTAGACAACGGCGGCAGCTACTGGTTCGAGGCGCGCTGGACCCCGCCTGGTCAATCCCCCGGCCCTATCCCGGCCGATCTGCTCGGTTGGACCAGGGAGGACCTGGCGAAGGCTCTGGTCCCGCCAGAGAATCCTCCGCCCGTGCTGCGTGTCCTCGATGCCACCGGAAGCTTCGTGGACACGATTCCGATTGCCGCCGCCCGCCTGGGTGATCCTCACTGGACCCAGCCTGTGGGCGACGCCAATTTCCAGAGTTGGCCCATGAAGCTGGGGAACCAGATGTTTGATCATGGGATTGGCCTCTATGGGCCGGGTGAGGTAGACTTCGACTTGCACGGGAGTTATCAGAGGTTTCAGGGGCTCGTAGGTGTGGACACCGATACCTACGGTGACTCGCACACTCAGGTTCAGATCGTAGGTGATGGCCGCGTTCTCTGGGACAGCGGCGTCATCCACCCCTGGGATACCCCGTCCGCCTTCGATGTTGACATCACTGGCGTTCAGGTTCTTACCCTCAGGCAGATCGAGGAAGGGCATTTTGAGGGGCGCGGCGATGGGGTAGATTGGGTGAACCCCGTTGTTGTTGGACGCTGACAAACGCAGATTTTCGCGGATTGGTTCCTCTCTTCTGCGGGATAAGGAATCGAGGAAGCTATGGTGATTACAGGAGATCCTGCCAATGGCCCATTTGCCATCGCTCTCGACTACTGAGTGGGAAATGCCGTGGGTGCCAGCCCGCCGGGCGACCGCCGGCTGGATGGAGCGGTGGGCAGCGCGACGGCTGCCCGCTGTGGTGCTGGCACTGGCGCTGGGGGTGTGGGGGCAGCACATCCTGCTGACCGGCGGGCTCCAGCGCGACGCGGTGATCCTGTTCGTGGCGGCCGGAGTGCTCTTCGCCCTCAGCGCGCCGCCGTTGCCACCCTGGCCGGCGTTGCCTGCGCGGGCGCTGTGGCCCCGGTGGGGGCAGATCACGGCCGGGCTGGGCCTGGCGCTGGCTCTCATCGCCACGATGCTCTTCTGGCGGGATCAGTTCA
>DAOUAJ010000248.1:0-34429 GCA_034433615.1 Anaerolineae bacterium
GTTGATCGCCTGCGTCGCCGCCGCTTTACCTGGCTTTCCACGGACGAGGAGCCTGTCCAGCAGATCATACAGGCGTATGCCGGTGATGAATCCCCCGAGTCGGCCGCCCTGGATGCGGAAAGCAGGGCGGAGGTGCAGGCTATGCTGAACATGTTGGATCCCATGTATCGCACGCCACTCATTCTCCGGTACTGGCACGATCTATCGTACAAAGAAATTGCTGAGGTTATGGAAGTGACGGAAGCAACAGTGAAAACTCGCCTGCATCGTGCCCGTTTGCAGTTGGCAGAATACATGAAATCCAACCCGCCGGCCCATGTTGGCCTCGTGCTGACGCCCCCACCGGCCGGCGCAGTCGTGAACAGTCCAACTGTGAGGATGTGAGATGACGCATACAGATTACACCCTCTGGATGTCTCTGGCCCTGGATGAGATGTTGACGCCCGACGAGAAGCAGGCACTCTACGCCCATCTGGACATGTGCCCTGCTTGCCATGCCATATGGCAGAGTTGGACCAGCATAGATCAGCAGTTGCGCGCTGCCCCAATGGTCGCGCCAGCGCCTGGATTCGTAGCCCGCCTGGAAGCCCGACAGCGCGCCCGCACGTTGCGCCATCGGGGTGCCATCGGCGCTTTGCTGTTACTGAGCGGAGCCATTGCCACCTGGTCAGTGCTGTTCCTGTCCGCTGCGTTGGCGTCCATCTGGTGGCTGGTGAACCATCCCCCTGTGTTGATCCCGTTCGTGCGCTTCGCCACCGTTGTCATGGACGCGGTAGCGATCTGGCTTAAGCTCGCGCGCATGCTGGGAGAAAGCCTGATGGCCCTGTTCAGGCAGCCGACGGTAGTGGTGTATGCACTCGTGATGCTCATCCTGGCGATGATCTGGATACGCGTGGTGATCTGGCAACGACCTGAAACCAGTCAAGCGACTGGATAGTACCCTCTTGGGGCCTGCTGAATCTGCTGAGATGTGAGGAGGATGTCATGTGGCGAACGCGTGGATGGTGGATACTGATTCTGGCGATCTGGATATGGTGGCTACCTGTGCCGATATGGGCGCAGGATGGGACGGGTGACAGGACCGTCTTCGGCCAGTCGTACACCCTCCCAGCCGGCCAACGTCTGAAGGGCAACTTGTCGGTATTCGGTGGATCAGCCACCCTCGAGGAACGGTCGGAGGTCAATGGCAACGTCGTCGTCACGGGCGGAAGTCTGACCGTCGCCGGCCGGGTTCAGGGTGACATCGCCGTGCTAGGAGGTAGCCTCTCCCTTCTGAGGACCGCTTACGTTGATGGCGATGTGGTGGTGATGGGGGGGAGCATCACTCAGGCAGAAGGGGCAATCGTGACTGGAGAGATCGTGACAGGATTAACCCTGGGACGCTCGGTGCCATTCCCGCTGCGCCCGCCGCGACTCCCAGAGATGCCTGATCTCACAGCGCAAGTGTCCGGGCCTGATCTGCTGGTGAGGGCTTTTCTGCAGGTGCTGGGGGCCTTCTTGCTGGCGGCACTGATGGCTGCACTGGCATTAGTGGTGCTGTCCATGGCCCCGCATGCCACCCGTCGCGTGGGAGATACGATCCTTGCCTCCCCTGCCCTCACGCTGGTCACCGGGCTGGTGACACTGGTGTTGGGCCTGGGATTGGTACTGCTCATGGCCATCACCATCTGCCTCATACCCGCCGCCTTTCTGTTGCTGATCGCGTTGCTGTTGGCGATGGTTTTCGGCTGGATCGTCCTAGGATGGCTCCTGGGCGACCGCCTGCTGCGAGCCCTGAGCATCAAGGAACCACACCCGTTGTTGTCCGGTGTGATCGGTGTGGCATTGATCACGCTGATCGCGCGGCTGCCCTGCCTGGGGTTCGTGCTGTTCGTAGTGGGAGCCAGCATCGGGCTGGGAGCAGTCGTGCTCACAAGAGCAGGCACACAACCCTATCACCCTCGGCTGCCGGCTGGCCCTTCATCGGCCGCGCCGCCAGTCTCGACCGATCAGACACCAGAGACACCCGCCTCCCCCGTCGCGACAGCCGGCCAGGAACCGGGGTTATCTGGGGCGGCCTCGGAGGAAGACGAAACCCCGATTCGCTGATCGCCTATCGCTGATCACCGGGAGTGAAAATGGAAACGTATCTGCCTGGGTGTCCACCACCCAGGCAGACATGCTTCCTTACCTGCGAGGACAAGATACGTTGCCCTTATCGCTCCAGCCCTTCCTGCTCGCGGCTGGGGAGTAGGAGAAAGAGGGAGGCGCTCACGAGCTGGAGCCCGCCAATGACGAACAGCGCGGCCTGCACATTCCATCCCTGGGCCAGTGCTGCCCCCATCAGCGGCGCGACAAAGGAGACCACGCTCATCAGCATTTGGGCCGCCGCCGCAAAGCTGGGTTGCCGACCATCAGGGCAGACGGCCAAAAGCATATCAAACAGGCCAATGTCCACTCCAGCAGCCGCGAATCCCCACAACACGGCCACCGGCAATAACCACTGCATGGCGGGGGCCAGAGCTGTCAGCAAGGGATACAATCCCAAAGCGGTGCCGCAAATGAGAAGCACCCTTCGGTGGCCCATGCGGTTGGCCACCCGTCCCCAGAACCTGTAGCCCGCCACCAGCGCTACATAGCCCACAGTGCCCCTCAGCCCGATCCAGGTATCCGTCGCTTTCAGATCGTTCACCCAGTAGATGCTATAGAGCGCGACCGGCATGTTGAGAGCAAAGCGATAGGCCAGGCTCGCCAGGTTGTAACGGACAAACTGGGAACTTTCGGTAAAGGGACGAAGGAAGGCCAGCACGCGTGCCGTGAACCCCATGTTTGCGGCCCGCTCAACCCGGCCTGGATCGAAGGGGGGCACCCGCACCTGGGCGAAGTAGTAGAGATTGAGCACAGCCGCTACGAATGAGATCAGGAAAACGACCTGGTAGCCGCCAGGGAAGGGAACCCGGTCCAGCATATAACCGAAGAAGGTGACAGCACCGGCTGACACCATGCTCAACAATGCCCAGCGAGTCCCATTGAGCTGTGCTCGTCGCTGCGGGGAGACCGCTTTCTGCATGACCGCGGTCCAGGCAGGGATGTGGATCGCATTGGGGATGGATGTCAGCGACCAAAGGATGACCACCGCGATGGGAATGTAAGCTGGAGCGAGGACAAAAGGCAACAAGGCGATGAGCGGATAGCTGATACGAGCGATGAAGGCGGTCCGGACAGTCAGTTTGACCAGGTCGCTATGACGTTCAGCGTAAGCTCCGCCAGGGATATACGAGAGAATGCCGACCAGAGAAGGGCCAGAGGTCAGCATGCCCACGATGGAAGGGGAAGCACCCAGGCGAGCTAAAAACACCGGCAGGTAGGTGAAGATGCCACCGTCAATCAGGCCAAACCAGGCCCCATTGATCAGCAGATGGCGGTAATTGTGGTCTTCTTCTGTCTCGACGCCTCCCTGCCATTTGCGCTTTATCTCCTTCAAGGGAGCCCAGAGCCTGTGATACTTCCCTGTATCCATTTGGCATCTACCTCGGTGAAGTCGTTACGCAATGCAGTCTGCGACGGTGAACTGCTCCCTCATGATCAAAACAGCGGTCAGCCGTCAGCTATCAGCTATCAGCCAATGATGACAGGTGACCGGCTGCTAAAGCTGATCGCTGATCGCTGATCGCTAACTGCTATTGGATCGCCGAAGGTCTCCTGACCGAGGCGAAAGGGCTCGGTCGAGAGACCTCGCCCATCGCAGATGACAGGCGACTGGCGGTCTTCTGAACTGCGAAGACCACTGGCTGCTAATGGCTGACCGCTGATCGCTGACTGCTATTTTCAGGACAGGTTCGCTCCCTGCTCTTGGGACCCGCCTCTTGCCGGCATAATAGCATCCCTTCACGCTTTGCGTAAATTCAGGATCCCGTTCTCTCAGAGCTTCTCATCTACCTCAGTTGAGCCAGTCATACAAGGCTTGCGATTGAAGAAAACCGGCAAACCTGCCGATAAGAATAATGGCGGGGATGGTTTAGCAATCAAACTGTGGAGATGGATGCGATGAGCAAACCGGTTATGGGGATTAGACCTACGCAGGAAACGAACTTGCAGGCTGACATCCGCTACTCGTCTCGCCATGTGGACCGGAGCGGAGCCAGTCACCCATTGCCAAAGGAACAGGCGACCTTCGCTGCTGCATTGGCTAAGGAAGTGGCGAAACAACAGAAGGGAAGGAAGTAGCGGATTGCCCCCACGCTTACTGACGCCGTGATTTTATCCACAACTCACTGCCCGTACCTGGACGTGCTCACCTCGATGACGTATAATGCCGTCAAATCTGCGCGCTGGCGCCAAGGAGGACACATCATGGCAAGGATTCCGATCGCATTGCAGTTGTACTCGGTACGGGAGGATTGTGCCAGAGATTTGCCGGGCACCCTCACGGCGGTAGCCAGGATGGGCTACGAAGGGGTGGAGTTTGCTGGCTACTATGGCCGTTCCGCCACAGAGCTGCGTAAGATGCTGGACGATCTGGGTTTGAAGGTCGCGGGCACGCACATCGGCCTCGATACGCTGCTAGGGGATAATTTGCCCAGAACGGTGGAATTCAATCGTACCCTGGGCAACCGTTTCCTCATCGTCCCGGGGTTGCCAGAGGAGCGCCGCAACTCGCGCGCGGCCTGGTTGCAGACAGCGCACCTCTTCGACGAGATCGCCGAGAAAGTAGCCGACGAGGGGATGGTCGTAGGCTATCACAATCATCACATCGAATTTGTGCCGATGGAAGGTGAACTGCCCTGGGACACCTTCTTCGGTCACACTCGCCAGGACGTGGTGATGCAGTTCGATACTGGCAACGCCCTCCACGGTGGGGCTGATCCTGTTGTCTTTCTCGAACGTTATCCAGGCCGGGCACTCACCGTGCATCTGAAGGAGTTTTCTCGAACGAACGAGAACGCCCTGATCGGCGAGGGCGAGGTCCGCTGGCAGGATATCTTCCGGCTGTGCGAGACTACCGGCGGAACTCAGTGGTACATCGTGGAGCAGGAGAGTTACGCCTTCCCGCCGTTAGAATGCGTGGATCGCTGCCTGCGGGCACTGAAGGCGATGGGGAAGTAGCCATGCCAGTCCATGGGGACGGGCAGCGTTGCACGTTCCCATGGACTCGCTACATCCCCTCTCCGGCTGCCTGGCGCCGCAATCGCTCCAGTTCGGCTCGCAGGCGGGTTAGCTCTGCCTCAGCCCTGTCGGCGCGCGCGGCCTCGGCCTGGGCCCGATTCATCGCCTCGTCCAGCGTGGGGACCGCCTGGCCGCTCACGGGGTCCACCAATCGCAACAGGCTCCCCTCCGGCCGCAACACCAGCCCCAACTCCTGGCTGCGCAGTGCCCCCTCCGGCGACAACGCGAGTGGCTGATAATATCCCCCCACTAACCGAAAGCCTTGCAGCCGGGGCGATAGATACTCGTCCAGTGGGTCAAACAGAAAATACTCCCTCACCCCCAGCATCTCATATAATCCCCGCTTGGTCCCCAGGTCCTCCAGCCGGCTACTGCGCGAGGTGATCTCGAAGATCACGCAGGGAGCAACTCCCTCTTCCCACAGTTTGTAGATTCGCCGGTCGTGCTTGGCGATCCCCTTCACCACGAAGACGTCTGGCGACGTGACGGCCGAGGGATTACCCTCTTCGTAATAGAAGAGCATGTTGGCGGCGACGTAGACCTCTTCGGCCAGGTGGAAGAAGTGACGTAACGCCTGGCGCAGGTAGATGATGGCGCTAATGTGAAAGTCGGTCTCCCCCATAGGCTTCCCATCCCTTTCAGGGTAATGGATTGCAGGCTGGACCGGCGTTACTGGGGCAAGCTCCGTGACCTTGTCCATATCTCACCTCAAATTGACTCCAGTTGTAGAGAGAGGCCCTTCGGATTCTCAATTTATCACACTGCAAGACAGCGGTCAAACCCGCTTTCTGCTGACACAGGGTTTCCGACCCTCAAGCGACCGCCAACTGAGCCGCGCGTTCTCTCTCGGCTCGTTCCCGCATCAGGCGGCGCAGGCTCTCGATGTCACGAGGCACCCAATAGGCGGCGAAAGCCAAAAGAATGGCACACACGATCCAGGCACTGGTGCAGATCAACAAGATAGCATCGTGCAGGGATGACCTCACGGCGATGATGCCGGCCAGCAGAGGAGCCGTCGCTGAGCCGCCCTCCTCGATGAAGTACTGGACGGCCAGGGCCGTGCTGCGCACCTCCGGCGGCGTGATGTCGTAAATGGTGGAGATGACGTTGGGCGCGGCAAAGGGCATGAAGAGTGCCGTGATAGCCAGCAACACCAGGAATTGACTTTGATTCGCCGGGGGCGTCTGGAGAGTGCCCCACAGGAAGATGGCCCCCAGCAGGACAGCCGTCATAGCCAGAAGCAGCCGGCCGCGACGGCTACGTTTAAAGCAGAAATCGCCCAGAACACCACCCACAAAGTAGCCTGCCGCCAGAACCAGCACAGCCACGGCCATCGTCGTCATCAGCTCACCCGTAGCGTAGCCCCGCTCTGTCTCCAGGTAACGGAAGAACCAATAGGTGATCACGTTCCACGGGAAGACACCAAAGAAACCCTGTGCGAACAGGAACAGCAGGCTACGTTTGCGCAAGAGGCTCAAAGCGATCTTCCGATCAAACCGGTACACCCCGACTTGCTCCAGATCGGCCAGCTCCGGCTCACTGCGCCCCCGCGGTGCTTCGCGAACGCCGAAAAAGATGAGAACAGCGATAGCGATCCCCAGCGAGCCGGTGATGTAGAATACACCTCGCCAACCGATGAGCTCCCGCAATCCCAAAGCGAGCACGGTCCCCACCAGGTAACCCAGCGGCCCGGTGAGTTGCAGGAAGCCGTAAATCTTCCCGCGCATGTGCGGGCCGAAATAATCGGCGATCAGGCTGTAGAGCCCTGGGTAGCTGGAGTCGTCAATCCCTGTGGAGGCCCGTGTGGCCAGAAAGGTGGGATAGGTTGGAGCGACGGCGCTGAGCCAGGTGGTCGAGCCCCAGATCAGCGACGCTAGGGCCAACAGCTTGGCCCGGCCGTAGCGATCGTAGAGGTAGCCCCAGAGCGGGTAGAGCATGGCCCCGACCACGATGGCCCCGGTGAACACGGCCCCCATCTGCGCCTCGTTGATGCCGAACGTCTCCATGATCGGCGTCGTCAAAGGCCCGATCAGGAGCTTGTCCGATTGGTGCAGGAGCATGAAGGCGAAGAAGACGCCAACGACGAACCAGCGGTAGCGTGAGCGCATGATTCCCCTCCTGACCCAGGTGATGCGGGATGTGCAAGGCGTGAAACGTAAAGCGTAAAACGTAGTTGCGCGAAGACGCACCCCGAGGCAGCCACCCTATGGGATGGTACCGAGCTGCCGCAGCAGGCCCAGCTCGTCCCAGTTGTCCCAGGCTTCCACAATCTTGCCGTCAACGATGCGCTCGATGGTGATCCCGGTCCATGTTACCCGTCGGCCGGTGGGGGGGATGCCCCTGAACTCACCGCGGTGCGTGCCCCGGGCGGTCCAACGGGTCACCACCTTGTCACCTGCCGCGATCATGTCTTCAATCGTGAGGCGAAGATCCGGAAAGGCGATACGGCTTCTGACGAAAATCCGTTTGATCTGCTCCGGGCCGAGCGACCGGGAACCGTTGGTCCCGTGAAGAACGTAGTTAGCAGCGAAAAGCTCGTCCACGACGGCCAGGTTCCCCTGATTCCAACCTTCCTCAAGCCAGCGACGGACCACAGCCTCATTTTCTGCTGTAGACATGGTGTTATCCTCTTCAGTTTTACTCGCCTGGCACAGCGACTGGCGCAACTTGATACTCGATTTGGCTTGGTGCTCTTACGCGACGTGAAGCGTCAAAAATTTCCATTGACACCAACATGAAGATTATACCGCACTCTGTTGGAAGT
The DNA here is from genome assembly GCA_034433615.1 of Anaerolineae bacterium. Lineage (GTDB taxonomy): Bacteria > Chloroflexota > Anaerolineae > DUEN01 > DUEN01 > DAOUAJ01. The sequence continues at coordinate 7,910 of DAOUAJ010000248.1, forward strand.
CTCAACATATTGCAGCTACGAATCAGCCTATTTGCTTGTCTCTGGATATGACAACGAAGCTCAGGATTAAACGAATCTGCGCTGATGACCTGACATGGCGGTGAGCGCGTGGCACCTTAATTTGACAGCCGGGACAAGCGAGAGTATGGTTAGCCAGCTCTGCTCTCATGGTGAATTTACAGGCTATTGAAGGGGAAGGCGCAATGGAGATCGTCTTACGGCAGGCAAGGACAGAAGACAAACCTCGCATCCTCGAAATATCCGCCCAGATTTGGGAGGGCGAGGATTACATCCCGGGCGTCATTGACCGCTGGCTGGCGGCCGAGGACGGTGAGATGGTCGTGGCGCTTCTGGGCGATGAAGTAATCGGGTTTGGCCGATGGACCTGGCTCCTGCCGGGTTACGCCTGGATGGAAGGGCTGCGCGTGGATCCGACTCGTCAGAACCTGGGCGCGGGCAAAGCGATCACCCGCGGCGTGCTTGACCTGGTGACGCGCGCCGGAGCGACGCGCGTGGGGCTGGCGACTTATATGACTGACCGCCCGTCCATCCACATCATCGAATCTCACGGGTTCACCAGGGTCGCCAGCTTCGTTTATCTCGAAGCTAAATCGAACGCTGTGGTACGCCGCCAGGCCGAACCTTCCGACCTGACCACGGCCATACCGCTCGCTGAGGCCATCGAGTTCATCCGGCGTTCAGCTTTCCTGGCGGCCGCGCGCGGCCATTTCCCGCACGGCTGGAAGTTCTATCCGTTTGCATTGGATGCTGAGACAGTTCTGTCCAGAATGAGGTACGTCTTTGGCATCCGCAGAGACGGCCGGCTTTCGGCCTTGCTCTGCTCCGGCCACCCCCTGCGTGGCCAGGGTGAGTTTACGATTGATTTCCTGGACGGCGACCCAACGGACATGGCCGCCCTGATCCGCCATGCCCTGCACCTTGCCCACGACAGCGCAACAGTTGAGGCGATGGTGCCGAAATGGGGAGAGAGCCGGGCGGCCGCGCTCGACGTCTTAAAAAACCTGGGCTTTCAAGCGTGGAACGCCTGGGAGGAAGACTTGTTCGTGTACGAACAGAACTTGCAGGCCAGGCGTGAAGCGTGATGGGTGAAGCATGAGATCGCGTGATCCATGCGCGCGCGATTGAGCTATCCGAACGTGTCGAGACAATCATGAATCTCGTTAACGCGGGCGACCGCATCGGGCTGATCGGCGTGAACGGCAGTGGCAAGACCACCCTGTTGCGTATCATCGCCGGGCTGGAGCCGCCAGATGCGGGCACGGTGACAGTCTGGAGCCGCGTCCGCATCCAGTATCTGCCCCAGGAGCCGCGCCTGGACCATCTACCGTGCTCTTCCGTCACCTCGGACGATGAGGAAGCGGCCTTTCAGTGCGTGAGCCATCTCAACTCGAAGTCTTAATCGCTAACAACAATCATTGGGGGGTGGCGCTCACCATTCAGGGCAGCTTTCCATGCCGCGGGGGGCGGCGCCACGGCCAATGAAAATGCTACCCACCAGCATGTCATGCTGAGCGGGGTCTGCGGAGCGAAGCATCTCCTGGTTGGCAGGCCGAGCCTGTCCTGGCGGTCAGGCCAGGGATTCCTCGCTCGCAGCCTGTCTTGGCGGCCAAGCCAGGGACTCGCTCGGAATGATGTGGCGGGGGCATTTTATTGCAGTTTTAACTGCTGACTAACCAAATTTCTGCAACATGGCAAAGCCCTGGATGCGCGGTAAAGGGTTGATTTTCCTGAATGGCGGGAGTGCCTGCCAACCAACCGTGCTTGATCGGCGTCGAAATCCACGACAACGCCGGCAATTACACCTCTCGCGTGCGCTCGATTACGCGGGTTGCCGCCACATCACTGAATCACAGTGATGTGGGCCGCTGATCCTGGGTTGCGACATAAGAGCCATAGGCACGCTGGTTCAGCACTGTCATAACAACAGAGCCCCGCCGGGCTATCTAGCGGGGCTCTGTTCATAGCTGCAAGGCGTAAAACGTGAAAAAGCACCTTTGCCCACGCACCACGCAACACGAACCACGCTTTCGGCACGAACCTTTGTCCCCCAGCCTGGTAGATGGTATACTCAGGTTGTCTCTAGCTCATCCGGGAGGAAAGCCCAATGCCTGAATTGTTTTTCGCATGAACCTACCGTCTTCAGAGGAGTTCCGACAGGCGCTGGCACAGGCGCTGGCAACGGCCAATCCGATTGATGACCTGCTGGAGCTGACCAACCGCCTGCGTGAATACGAGCAAACGCATCAGATGACCTCAGCCGATTTCTATCAGCGTTACCTGGCTGGCGCGTTGGACGAGGAGCTACAACATTGCACAGAATGGTTTGCCGTCTACGACCAGTTCTTGAAGATCAAACGGATCGTCGAAGCTGCCTTGATGCGAGCGGCAGTTCAGCCAGAGGTCAGCGAGATCGCAGTGTGCCCCGTGAAGAGGCCGTAGTCGCGTGAGCCCCCGAAACATCAAAGACAAGATCAGCGGTTTGAAGGTTCAAATCGCGATCCATCAAGACAAGATTGACCGAGAACAGACGAAGGAATATCCAGACTTCGGGCTTATTGCCCATTGGGAGCGAGAAATCGAAGCGTTTCGCCAAAGACTGAAACGCCTCGAAGCTCGCCTGGAGAAACGTAGGCAACGAGGAAGGAGGCGCGGATGACGATCACGATGTTAGATACCCGCGAGCATTTGCAGGCTTTGTTGGAAACGGTGATCAGCCAGGATGCGAACCTGTTATCCATGCATCTGAATGAGATTGAGGAAGAGGCTGCTACCTTCTTGAACCACTTGAGCGTTTTCCGTTCTCACGCCTCGCGAGGACACGCCGAAAGCTCGCGCCGTGTCCTGGTGGACCTCACCCTCTCCCTGGAACACATGCTCCATCACGTCGAGGATGCGGTCATGATCTTGAACCGGGAACTGGACATAGGAGAAGAGGATTCCGAGGACAGCGCGAACGCGGAACTCGGGGGCTGATGGGTTGACAACTCTTTTGAAATCGTTTACAATAGGCGTGTAAACGATTTCAACCCCGTGTAGTAACCTATCGCGAGGGTACACGTGCCCACGATCAAGGACGTAGCCAGGGAAGCGGGCGTTTCTGTGGCGACGGTCAGCCGCACACTGGCAGGACACCCGCATGTCAGCGCCGAGGTACGACAACGGGTGCTCCAGGCCGTCGAGCAACTGGACTACCACCCGGACCAGGTGGCTCGATCCCTGCGGCGCAGGCGCACCAACCTGATCGGCCTCGTCGTATCCACGATTGAGAACGTCTTCTTCACGGAAGTGGCGCGCGCGGCCGAGCAGGCCGCTCACGAGCGCGGTTACAATCTCATCGTCTGCAACACGGAAGAGAACCCCCAACATGAGGAGAACTATCTGGCGATTTTGGACCGACAGTTGATCGCCGGCGTGATCCTGGCCCCGGCGCCAGGCACGGCTCAGCACCTGCTGCGCTTTATCGAGGGCGGATTGCCGATCGTGCTGATCAATCGTCGCCTGGACCATCTGCCGTGCCCTTCCGTCACCTCAGACGATGAGGAAGCTGCCTTTCAGTGTGTGAGTCATCTCATCGCAGAGGGGCGGCGGCGGATCGCGGCCGTCACCGGCTTGCCCGGCGTCTTCACGACTCATGAGCGTCTGCGTGGCTACCACCGGGCGCTGGTGGCTGCCGGCCTGCCGGCGGATCCGGCACTGGAAGTGAGTGGCCAGGCGCACCTGGAAGGAGGGTATAAAGCCGCTTATGAGTTGATGCAGGGAGTGAAGCCCCCGGATGCGTTGTTCGTCTTCAACAACTTGATGACGCAGGGTGTGGTGATGGCTCTGCAGGACCTGGGGCTGCGCTGGCCCGATCAGGTGGATGTGGCCGGGTTTGGCGCCTTCGGAGCCGCGCGTCTGTACCGGCCGCCGCTGACCTTGATCGCTCAGCCGGCCCACGAGATGGGAAAGTGTGCCGTGGAGATGCTCGTTGACCAGGTGGAAGGCCGGGGGGGCAATCAACCCCAGGCGGTGGTTTTGCACAATCGGTTGATCCCGCGCGAGGCCTGGCTGCGCTCCGACGGCCTTCGGGTCTCCCCTGGTTGATGGTCCACAGGCCAGGATAGTTCCCCATGCCGCGGGCGGCGCTACGGTCCATGAAATCGCTGACAACAATCGTTGAGGAGGTCAACATCAATGAATCCGTCTCAGTCTGCAAACAGCAAGGACCCCTTTGAGCTACGCAAACTGTACCGGTATCTGCGCGTTGTAGATGTCTGCGATGCCATGGACGGCATCGGGTACTTTGACATCGGCCTGATGTCGCCTGAGGTGCGCCCCCTCTGGCCGGGCATGAAGTTTTGGGGGGTGGCGCTCACCATCCGCTGCGTCCCCGCTAACCGGCCCATGTGGCGTCTCAACACCACCGAGGAGATCGTCAACGCCCACGGCATCTGGTTCAGGGAGGTGGGGCACATCAGCATCAATGGCTTGATCCGGCCAGGGCATGTCATCGTCACAGACACAGGCGGCTCCCGTGAAGTGGGCTTCTGGGGCTCGAACAACGGCATGGGGGCCATCGCTGAGGGTGCGGTGGGCATCGTCACCGACGGCTACTGTCGGGACACGGCCGAGGTGGTGTTGCAGAAGACCCCCATCTGTGCTCGCGCCCGCGGCCGCACGATCATCCCCGGGCGCATCGAGGTGGCGGAGGTGCAGACCCGCATCGGCTGTGGTGGGGTCCAGGTGCGGCCGGGGGACATCGTGGGGTGCGATGACGACGGCGTGGTCGTTGTGCCGCTGGAAGTTGCTGAGGAGGTGGCTGTACACGCCCGCGCCATCCTGTTGGCGGACATGCGGGGGCGACGCAAGCTGTACGAGCGCCTGGGCATGACCCCGGACGCCACAGTGGATTACGAGACCGTGGAGGCTTACTATCGCCAGTTTGAGTGAGGGCGAAGGGAGGTGGTGATTCCGGCCAATAAGTGGTCTGCATCGTTGCATCCTGTCACGATCGGATGCTCGCATCATCTCTTTAAAAGGGAGGAGAGTAGGCTATGAGCGCGGAGATTATGCAACGTCGGGTATCGCGTCGGCAATTGCTGAGCATGGCCTCGAAGAGCGCCGCTTTGATGGGGCTGGCCTCTCTGTCGTCGGCCTGTCAGGTGCCTGCTGCTGCGCCTGCCGCTGGGCCGGCAGCGCCAGAGGCAGCGCCTAAGGCAGTGACCACCATTGAGTGGGTCACGCCTGCCGCCATCGGGCTGGAGCGGACGATGTACGAGAACTTCGCCTACAAGTTCCACGAGGAGAACCCTGACCTCAAGGTCAAAGTAAGCTTCGAGGCCTGGGGTGACTACATGACGAAACTGCCGACGATGCTGGCAGGGGGTGTGGTACCAGATGTTATCCACCAGCATATGAGCATCGTCCAAGACTACGCACATCGGGGGGCCTTGCTGGACCTGATCCCGTACATGGAACGGGATGGGGTGAAGCCGGAGGACTACATCCCCGCCCTGTTTGACGCTTTCAGTAACAAGGGGAAGACCTACGGTATCCCCAAGGATAGCGCCGCCTGGGGAATGTACTATAACAAGACCATGTTCGACGCAGCCGGGGTGGAGCACCCCAAGGACGATTGGACGCTAGAGGACTTCCGCGCGCTGGCGCTGGAGCTCACCCGGGACGAGAATGGCAACCCGGCCAGCAGCCCCAACTTCGACGCTACCAAGATCAAGCAATGGGGTTTTGCCTGGATGGAGCCCACCCCGACCGCCTCTGAAAATGCACGAGGGTTCGTCAAGGCCTTCGGCGGCGACTGGTACACCGAGGACTACAAGCAAACGCTCATCACCGACCCGGTGGTCCTCGAGGACTTCCAGATGTTCCACGATATGCGCTGCGTCAGGCACAGCATCCCGACGCCGGCTGAGGCGCTGGGGCAGGGCGATCCGTTCCGGGCTGGTCTGGTGGCGATGGCGGTCAGCTTCCACATCATGACCTTCTTCTCCAAGCAGGAGAACGTGAGGTTCGACTACGATGTGACATTCTTGCCGTCAGGCCCCGGCGGGCAGTACGTGGTGGTCGGCTGCAGCGGCTGGGCCTTGCCGACCCAGGCCAAATACAAGGAAGAAGGCTGGAAATACATCAAATTCCTCACCAGCCTGCCGGTTCAGACCTACATCGGCCAGCAGAAGCGGTGGGGCGTGTCCCTCAAAGAAGCCGTGGGAGTGATCGAGCCTGACGATGGCAAGCCGGCCCACTTCGCTATGGTCCACACGGATCCGTTCAAGGGGCTCACCGATCGCTCGGTGATCTCCTTCAAGTTCCCGCCCAGGCAATCACGCATCAGAGAGATCTACGCTGCCGAGTTTGATCCGATCTGGACGTGCGCCGGTGAGGACATCGCCACAGCGGCTGCCAACACCAAGAAGCAAGTGGACGAGCTACTGGCAGAGTTGAACTGGTAGCCTGGTGATGCTTGGGTAAAGCGCTGCTCCATCTGATTCGCCGTTTCCTCAGGTGGAGCAGCCTGTCCTGTACAGGGTGAACAGGAGGGATGGGGTGGCAAAACGAGGAATGTCGAAGTTAATGGTGCGGGAAGCGGTTGACGGGTATCTCTTCATTGCACCGTGGCTGCTTGGCTTTATCCTGTGGATAGCGGGGCCTATGATTGCCTCCGTCTTATTATCCCTCACGCGCTGGGATCTCTTCAGCGCTCCGGTCTGGGTGGGAATCAAGAACTTCGCGGAGATAACCGAAAATAAGCTGGTAGGCATCTCCCTCTGGAATAGTGCCTTCTACACGTTCATCAGTGTTCCATTGAACTTGACAGTAGCTCTGGCTACGGCGTTGCTTCTCAATCAACGCCTTCGCTTTCAGGCCTGGTTCCGCACCTTTTTTTATCTCCCCTCAATCATGCCGGCGGTGGCAAACGCCGTTCTCTGGATGTGGATTCTCAACCCGGATGTGGGGCTGGCGAATGCCTTGTTGCGCTTCCTGGGGCTGCCCGAGCTGCAGTGGCTCTGGCACCCGGCCACCTCTAAACCGTCCTTCATCCTGATGGGCCTGTGGTCAACGGGCAACACGATGGTGATCTTCTTGGCCGGGTTGCAGGGCATCCCGCAGTCCCTGTACGAAGCGGCGGAGATTGATGGGGCGAACTGGTGGCAGCGGTTTCGCGCGGTGACGATTCCCATGCTCTCGCCAGTGATCCTATTCAACATGGTGATGGGCATCATCGGTTCCTTCCAGATCTTTACGGGCGCGTACCTGATGACTAACGGCGGGCCGCAGAATTCGACGCTCTTTGCAGTGTTGTACCTATACCGGTTAGGCTTCGAGCAGTTTAACATGGGGTTTGCCTCGGCCGTAGCTTGGTTGCTCTTTGCTATTATCCTGGTCTTCACCCTCGCTCAATTGCGCTTGTCAAGGGCGTGGGTATATTATGAGGGGGGCGAGGTCTGATGGTCACACAGAGACTCTCCGGCCTTCCGAGTGCGAGAACAGAGCAGTACAGTGTGCGCCGGCGCAAACCACTCAGCTTCTATGTGGGGCGGTCTATCCAATACCTTGTAATGGTAGTGCTCAGCTTGACCTTCATGATCCCTCTCGTGTGGCTGGTTTCTACGTCGCTGAAAGAGCAGGGGCAGGTCTTCGCCTATCCCCCGGTCTGGATTCCAGATCCGATCCGATGGTCCAATTACACTGAGGCATTGCAGCGTGCGCCGCTGCTGCGTTGGCTGACCAACACGGCCATCATCACAACTTTCGCCATCCTGGGCAATGTCACCACCAGTTCGATGGTGGCTTTCGGCTTCGCCCGCCTGCGCTTCCCAGGCCGAGGCCCGCTTTTTATCCTCTTGCTCAGTACCATGATGCTGCCGGAGGTTGTCACTCTCATCCCGCGCTTTATTCTGTTCAAATCGTTGGGGTGGTTGGACACCTTCCTGCCGATGATTGTGCCTCCTTTCTTCGGCGGCGGCGCGTACAACATCTTCCTGGTGCGGCAGTTCTACCTCACCATCCCCACGGACTTTGACGAGGCGGCCCGTATTGACGGGGCGTCCAATTGGACGATCTGGCGACGTATCCTGGTGCCGCTCTCCACGCCGGTGTTGACGGCCATCGCCATCTTCTCGTTCGTGTACCACTGGAACGACTTCCTGCACCCGCTCATCTATCTGTTCACGGAGGAGAAGAAGACGTTGGCCCTGGGGCTGCGCGCCTTCATCAACCCCTACGATGCGTCCTGGCACATCAGCATGGCGGCCGCCATGTTCCTGGTGGTGCCGATCATGACCCTCTTCTTCTTCGGCCAGCGCTACTTCATCCGGGGCGTGGTCATGACCGGCATTCAGGGACGATAGCACGAGAAAATTCATCGGCGAAAGGGGATTCTGGATGCTCATACAAAGCGCTGAATGTCGTCGCCTGGTCCTTGTGCGCCTGAACCCGGGCGATGATGTGTTGCAATCCATCCGCGCCGCTGTACAGGAGCAAAACATCCGCAATGGCGTGATCTTAAACGGCGTCGGCTCCATCAATCGTTACCATGTGCATGTGGTGGAGACGCCCAATCTGCCACCGCGCGACGTGTTTATCCGGGGCGAGGGGCCATTCGACATCCTCTCCCTGAGTGGCCTGATCATAGACGGCCGCGTCCATGCTCACATCGCCTTTGCCAACGCGGAGAAGGCGATGGGCGGGCATATGGAGGAGGGGTGCCACATCCTGACCTTTGGCGCGGTGATATTGGCTGAGACGCCGGACGCCCATTTCACCGACTGGGATCGCATCGGTCATCTCTGATCCGTCTCTTGAGGAGGATATGTGCTCGCTCAAACATCGAAGATAGCCATATTGCGGGAGATCCGCCCACCGCAGGCCCGTCCGTTCGTCGTCGAGGAGGTGCCAGTGCCGCCCCTGGCCGACGGCGCGGTGCTGGGGCGGATAGTGATGGCCGGCGTGTGCGGCACCGACGTGCACATCCTGCACGGTAAAGTGCCCATCAAAGTGCCGGCCATCCTGGGGCACGAGAACGTGGCGAGGGTGGAAGCGATCGGCGGGGATAGGCCCCTCTCCGATATCACCGGTCGGCCCGTGCGCGTCGGCGATCTAATCACCTGGCTCCCCAAGTCGTGCATGCGCTGCTACAACTGCACGATCCTGGGTGATCCGGCCAAGTGCGAACGGCGCATCGGCTACGGCGGCTGGCTGCCGGCCGACCGACACCCTTACCTGGTGGGTGGCTTCGCCGAGTATGTCTGGCTACTGCCCGACAGCGACATCGTGGTGATCCCGCCAGACGTACCATCTGAGGCGGTCGTGTTGGGCGACGCGCTGCGCATCATGGTCCACGGCCTGGAGCGCATCGGCGGGCTGGAGTACGGGGACACGGTCGTGGTGCAAGGGTGCGGCGCGGTGGGGATGATGGGGCTGCTGCTGGCGCGCGACGCCGGCGCCGGGCGGGTGATCGTGATCGGAGCACCGGCTGCCCGGCTGGCCCTGGCCCGTGAGTTCGGCGCGGACGAGACGATTAATATCACCCAGATGCCTGCTCCCCAACGCGTTGCTCGCGTGCTGGAGCTGACCAACGGACGCGGCGCCGATGTCGTCTTCGAGTGCGCGGGCGTCCCCGCGGCGGTGGCTGAGGGACTGGAGATGGTGCGGATCAATGGGCGCTACCTCATCGCCGGGCACTACGGCGACGCCGGGCCTATCCTGCTCAACCCCCACCTGATCAACAGGAAACAGATCACCATCACGGGAGCCTGGTCGGCCGCCAACAAACACTTCCTGCGGGCACTTAACCTCCTGCGCAAGCTGCCGGTGGAGAAGCTGGTCACTCACCGCTTTTCACTGGACGAAATCAACGACGCGCTGATCGCCACGGAGCGGCAGGAGACTTTGAAGGCCGTCATCGTGCCCTGACCGCGACTGCCGGCAAACCCGAAGGGTCTTTGGACACCCTTTGAGACCCTTCGGGTTTTGTTCTTTGGAGGACGATCATGAGCCAATTTGTCGTCGAAATCCCGCGTTTGTCCGCCGATCTGATCGCCCGCTTTGCCGGGCAATCGGCGGCGACGGTATATGAGGCTGCTGGCCGCGTGGGCGCGATGACGCACGAGATTCGCCCTATCGCGCCCGACATGAAGCTATGTGGCAGCGCATTGACCGTCCGTTGCCAGCCGGCCGACAATCTGACGCTGCACGTGGCCATCGCGCTGGCACAACCGGGCGATGTCATCGTGGCGGACGTGGGCGAGTGCGTGGAGGCTGGGCACTGGGGGGAGATCACCACCGTGGCCGCGCTGGCGCGCGGGGTGGCCGGGCTGGTCATCAACGGCGGCGTGCGCGACGTGGAGCCAATCCGGCGACGGGGCTTTCCGGTCTTCGCACGCAGCGTCTCGATGAAAGCAGCCGTCAAGGAAACCCCTGGGCAGGTCAACCATCCCATCACCTGCGGTGGCGTACTCGTTCGCCCTGGTGACCTGGTCCTGGGCGATGGTGATGGAGTCGTCATCGTAGCGCGCGAGCGGGCCGAGGAGGTGTTGGCGGCCGCAGTGGCGCGCGAGGAACGAGAGACGGAGGTCATGCACCGGCTGGAGGCAGGGGAACTGACCCTGGATGTGCTCGGATTCCGCCGGGCGCTTGACCGGCATGGCATCCGGGTGTGAGCAGCGAGGAGTGGGGTTATGGCAAGCGAGCCAGCCGGATGCCGCCCAGAGGAGATCGAATACGAGCAGGCGGAGAGGAGTGCCCGCAGTGGGATGTCGGGAGCTGGACAGACTGGCAGCACGTCTGGGCGTGGCCCTGCTCAGTGAGAGGTTGAGCCGGTCGGCCTGAGTCAGGTTGCGTGTATCCACAGGTGTGTTATCATAGGGCAGTGCAACCTTGTTTACCGTGTTGCTGTATGAAGATGGTTTGGACCACAAAGCCCGTCCTAGCTGCCAGGTAGGGAACACAAGGGGAACGGTTCGTGCTGGCGATCTTCGCGTCTTCGCACTTCGTGTTTTTTGCTAAACTTCGTGGCTTCGTGATCCAAATCCTGTACGCGGTAATCACATAGAGGGGAATACTTATGACGAACGGACCGACGGTAGGGTTTATCGGCCTGGGCATCATGGGGAAGCCCATGGCCCTCAACGTGCTCAAGGCGGGCTTCCCGCTGGTGGTGCATAGCCGCAGCCGCGGGCCGGTGGACGAAGTGGTGGCGGCCGGAGCCGAGGACGGCGGCTCGCCCAAAGGCGTGGCCGAGCGGGCGGAGATCATCCTGATGTGCCTGCCCGACTCCCCAGACGTGCAACGGGTGGTGGAAGGCCCAGACGGCGTCTTCGAGGGGATCAGCCCGGGCAAGGTCGTCGTGGACATGAGCACCATCTCACCGGTGGTGGCGCGAGATCTGGCCACCAAGGCGGAGCGGCTGGGGGCGGAGATGCTGGACGCGCCCGTCTCTGGCGGGGAGATTGGCGCCCGCCAGGGCACCCTCTCCATCATGGTCGGCGGCAAGCCGGAGGTGTTCGAGCGGGTTTTGCCGATTTTCCAGGCGATGGGGAAGAACATCGTCCGCATCGGGGATGCTGGCGCCGGCCAGGTAGCCAAGGCGTGCAATCAGATCATCGTCGCGTTGACCATCGAAGCCATCAGCGAGGCAATGGTGCTGGCGGCCAAGGCAGGGGTAGACCCGGCCCGCGTGCGCGAGGCATTGCTGGGCGGCTTCGCTCAGAGCCGAATTCTGGACGTGCACGGGCAACGCCTTCTGGATCGTAACTTCAAGCCGGGGTTCAAGGCTCGTCTGCATCATAAGGACTTGAAGATCGCCCTCGACACGGGGCGGGCGTATGGCGTGCCGCTGCTCGCCACCGGCCTGGTGCATGAGCTATACACGTCGTTGGTGGCGACGGGCAAAGCGGAGATGGACCACTCGGCCCTGGTGACATTGATCGAAGAGTTGGCGGGAACAGAGGTGAGGCCACAATCATGAACACAACATCGCTTACACCTGAAGAATTGGAGGCGTTGCGGGCTATTCCCACGCCGGCCGTCTCTAATGCGATTGAGACGTTCAACCTGCGGCCGCGCACCGCAGGGTTCATGGGGCCGGAGGTGCGCCAGATGTTCCCCACACTGCCCCCCATCATCGGCTACGCGGTGACGGCGCGTACCGTGGCCACTCATGAGCCTGGCCCGCGCGGGCCAGCACCTCGTGCCGATTACTGGCGTTATATCGAGGCCAGCGGCCCAGGGCCACGCATCGCCGTAGTGCAGGACCTGGACGACCCACCGGCCATCGGCGCCTTCTTCGGCGAGGTGAACTCGAACATCCACAAAGCGTTGGGGTGCGTGGGCGCGATCACTAACAGCGGCATCCGGGACATTGCTGAAGTGGAAGCGCTGGGTTTCCCCATCTGGGCGGGCAGCGTCATCGTGTCTCACGCCTACGTGCACCTGGTGGACTTCGGCACGCCGGTGCGGGTGGGCGGCCTGGTGGTGCGGCCGGGCGAGTTGCTGCTGGCCGATCGCCACGGCGTCATCCACATCCCGCCGGAGATCGCTCGAGACATCCCGGAGGCGGCTCGCCAGATCGAAGTGCGCGAGAAGACCATTATCCGCTACTGCCAGTCGCCCGGCTTCAGCGCGGCCGGCCTGGCGGACCTGGTGGCGCGGTTGTAAAGGGGGAAAGATGCCTACACCCTTCCCTGGCATGGATCCTTATCTCGAACACCCCGACCTTTGGCCGGGTGTCCACAACCGTTTGATCGTAGCCCTGGCCGATGACCTGGCCCCACGGTTGCGGCCGCGCTATTTCGTGGCCGTCGAAGAGCGCACTTACGTGGGAGCGCCTTTCGGGCTGACGTTCGTGGGCCGGCCCGATGTCGCCGCCGTGAGAACCGGTGAGCCGGCCCCACGCTATCAGACTGGCCGTACGGCCGCAGGAACTGTTGTCACCACTGTGGAACTGCCTGTGCCCGACATCGTGCGCGAGACCTACCTGGAGGTGCGAGCGCGCGACACGGACCGGGCCGTGACAGTCCTGGAGATCCTCTCCCCCAGCAACAAGCTGCCCGGCGAAGGGCGAGAGCAGTACGAGCGTAAGCGCCTGAAGCTGCTGGGCACCCTGACCAATCTGGTGGAGATTGACCTGCTGCGGACTGGCCCACCCATGACGATGCGGGGCGACGGCCGGGAGGCTCACTACCGCATCCTGGTCAGCCGGTCGTTGGAGCGCCCACAGGCCGACCTGTTGGCCTTCAGCGTGCGGCAGCCTATCCCTGACTTCCCTCTGCCGTTGCAACCCGGCGAGGAGGAACCCGTTGTCGAGATCAATCGGCTGCTGCACGAACTGTACGATCGGGCGGGGTACGATCTGCGCATTGACTATCGAACTGAGCCAGAGCCGCCCCTGGAAGGCGAAGATGCCGCCTGGGCTGACACTTTGTTGCGCCAGGCGGGGCTGCGCTGAGTTCTAAGTGATCACTCCTTGTTAGGAGGCAAAGAGATGCGTAACGGGCATAACGGAAAAATCTTGCACGTGGACCTCACAGAGGGGCGTTGGTGGGCGGAGGAGTTGGATGACCTGATCTATCGCACCTACCTGGGTGGCAGCGCATTGTCATCCTACTTCCTGCTGCGAGACCTGAAGCCGGGCGTGGACCCCCTCGGCCCTGACAATCTGCTCATCTTCATGACCAGCGTCATCAACGGGCTGCCCTTGTCCGGGGCTAATCGCTACAGCGCGGCTGGCAAATCCCCCCTAACAGGGGGCTTCGGTGAATCGGAGGCGGGGGGCTACTGGGGGCCAGAGCTGAAAGCGACCGGCTTCGATGGGATCATCGTCCACGGCCGGGCCGCGCGCCCCGTCTACCTCTTCGTCCACGATGGCCAGTGCGAGATGCGGGACGCTCGCCGCTATTGGGGGCAACTGGCCGGCGAAGTGCAGGATGGGCTGGAGGAGGAGCTCGGTGACAAGCGCATTCGCGTCTTGCAGACGGGCGTGGCTGGTGAGAACGGCGTGCGCTTCGCGGCTATGGTGAACCAACTGCGCCACTTCCACGGCCGGACGGGGCTGGGGGCTGTGATGGCCAGCAAGAATCTGAAAGCCATCGTCGTGCACGCTGGTACCCGTAAGGGTGGGCGGGAACGGCTCACCCCGGCCGATCGCGAGGCAGCCAACCGCGTGCTCCAATGGTTCCGAGAGACGTACGATCGGGATGCGGACAAGATGCACCTGTATGGCACGGCACGCGTCGTAATGCCTCTGGAGAAGGACGGCATCCTGCCCACCCGCAACTTCCGGGACGGCTCCTTCGAGCTGGCCGAGGCCATCTCTGGGGAGACCATGGCCAGAACGATCCTGGTTAATCGCGGCACCTGCTTCGCCTGCGCCGTCGCCTGCAAGCGAGAAGTAGAAGTGCCCGAGCGCGGCGTCACACCCAAGTACGGCGGCATGGAATATGAAACTATCGCCGCCAACGGCTCCCTCTGCGGTGTCGGAGACCTGCGGGCTATCGCCGAGGCATCCCAATGGCTCAATCGCTACGTGCTGGACAGTATCTCCACCGGGGCAACCATCGCCTTCGCGATGGAGTGCTTCGAGCACGGCATCCTCACCCGTGACGATACCGATGGCATTGACCTGACCTGGGGCAACGCCGACGCGGTGATCCAGATGATCCACAAGATCGCCCGCCGTGAGGGGATCGGCGGCCTGCTGGCGGACGGGGTAAAACGGGCGGCCGCCCGGCTGGGCCGCGGGGCCGAGCGGTTCGCGATGCACGTCAAAGGGCAGGAGGTGCCCATGCACGAACCGCGCGGCAAGGTGGGCCTCTCCATCGCCTACGCGGTATCACCCACAGGCGCCGATCACATGGAGGCCCCCCATGATCCCTTCTACGAGAGCTTTGGCAACTTCTATCACGACTTCAGCCAGCTCGGCTTGCTGGAGCCGATGAACCGCCTGGACTTTGGGCCACAGAAAGTGCGCGCCTTCTTCTACACCCAGACGGTCTGGAGCCTGTACAACTGCATCGGCATGTGCGACTTTGTGGGTGTGCCCATCGGCGAACTGGCGTTGGATCGGCTGCGGGATTACGTGAATGCTGTTACCGGCTGGGACATGAGCCTGTTTGAGTTGATGAAGGTGGGCGAGCGGGCGAACACGATGGCGCGGTTGTTCAATCTGCGTGAAGGGTTCACTGCAGCCGACGACATGTTGCCGTCGCGGCTGTTCGAATCGTTGCGCAATGGCGCGCTGGCCGGTCATGCTATTGACCGCCACCAGTTTGATCATGCTCTCCGTCTCTATTACCAGATGGCCGGCTGGGATGAGCAGGGTGTGCCAACGCCAGCCAAGCTGGCCGAGTTGGGGCTGACCTGGGCTTTAGAGGGAGCAAAGGCACGATGAGGCCGCTCATTTGGATGGAACGGAGGTTGCACCCGGAGGCACTGGCCCGCCTGGAGGAAGTGGCCGAAGTCATCGCCAGCACCGATCTGGCTGATCTGCCGGGGGCCGCTGCGGCCATTGTCAGCTCGATCCCTGCGGTTAACGCGGCCTTTATGGACCAGGCGGGGCCGTCGTTGAAAGTGATCGCCCGGCCGGGGATCGGCGTGGACAACATTGACATCCCGGCTGCCACGCAGCGCGGTATCCTGGTGGTCAACACCCCAGATGCGCCCACAGAGTCCACGGCCGAGCACGCCGTGGCGCTGTTGCTGGCGCTGTCCAAGCGGGTGGTGATGGGGGACATGACGCTGCGCGGGACCGATCTCCCACGCGCCCGCTTGCTGGGTACGGAGGCACGCGGGCGCGTGCTGGGAGTAGTCGGCTTCGGACGCATCGGCCGGCGCGTGGCCGAGATCTGCGCGCTGGGGTTAAAGATGCGCGTCATCGCCTACGATCCGTATGTGGACCGGACACAGGCGGCCGCGCTGGGCGTGGAGATGGTGGATGACCTGGACACCTTGCTGGCCCAGGCCGACTTCGTCACCCTGCATTGCGCACTCACCCCGGAGACGCGGCATCTAATCGGCGAGCGAGAGTTGCGACGCATGAAGCCCGGCGCGTACCTGATCAACGTCAGCCGCGGCCCCGTGGTGGACGAGGCTGCGCTGGTGCGGGTTCTGGAAGAAGGGCACTTGGCCGGGGCCGCGCTGGACGTCTTCGACCCCGAGCCGCCGCTGCCAGACAACCCGCTGTTCCGCATGGTCAACGTGGTGGTCACCCCTCACATTGGCTCATACACCGATCTTGGCACATTGGCCATGAGCGAGGGCGCGGCCGAGCAGGTGTTACAAGTCTTACGCGGTGAGCGCCCGACCTTCCTGTTGAATCCCGAGGCCTGGCCCGGCCGGGTTGCTCCGCTTCTGAAAGTTAGCCCGTTAAGGAGGAAATACCGACATGCGTGATAACAAAGTGCGGGCGGCCCTCAAGCGCGGTGAGCCCGTCATCGGTACGATGGTCACGGAGATGCGTTCCCCGGCCATTGCCTGGCTGTTGGCCAATGCCGGCTTCGATTTTATGTTCATTGACATGGAACACGGCACTTATGACTTGGAGACGGTGGCGGATATGATCAAAATCGCCCGCCTGGCGGGCATTGTGCCGCTGGTGCGGGTGCCAGATGCCCTATATCACCTGATCGCGCGCGTGCTGGACGCCGGAGCGATGGGGGTGATGGTGCCGCGCGTGGAGACGCGGGAGACGGTGGAGCAGGCTGTGGCAGCGCTGCGCTACCCGCCTATGGGCGAGCGTGGCTGCTCTGTCGGCAAAGGGAACAACGATTACCAGAGCGCTCCGTTGTGGGAGTTCACCCGCCATGCCAACGACAACATCCTGGCGGTGATGCAGATCGAGCGCAAGGCGGCTATTGATCACATAGACGAGCTACTCTCGGTGCCCGGGGTAGACGTGGCGCTCATCGGCCCGGCCGACCTGACGCTATCGTTGGGCGCGCCTGGCCCGCAGGACCCGGCCGTGCAGGCAGCTATTCAGAAAGTGGTGGAGGCAGGCAAGCGGCACGGCGTGGCCACCGGCATTCACCTGCGCGATGTGGAACAGCTCAAAGCCTGGCAGGCGCGCGGCATGACCATGCTCACCTACTCGACAGAAGTGGAGTTCATCATGAGCGGCGCCCGTGCCGGGGTCAGCGCGCTGCGTGGCTAACGGGCGGCATACAGGCGATTCCTCCGTGGTCATCCTCGTGGGTCGCCTGTCAGAGCGTGTCTGAAAATTCGCTCTGAGGCCCGTCCCTTCGGGCTGCCTGTCCCCTGGCCCCTCGTCTGAGAAGCCTGTCCTGGCCGATAGCCCGTACGGGCCACAAGTAGCCCATGCGGGCCACAGGCAGGCCAGGGATGACGAGGGCAGGCTGCACGACGTCCAGCTTGTAGTCCTCGCTGCCTGTACTCCGAAGGAGTGTTCAGAGGGGTGGGCAGGCTGGCGGTCAGGCCAGGGAGCCCCTCAGGGCGAAGCTTCGGGCCGATTTCCGCACTCGAGGACGGGTGCGGGAGCAATTTTCAGACATCCTCTCATCATCGAGGTAAGAAACCATGCCACTGATGAACCACACGGTCCTGGCCGATTTCGTTTCCCGCATCTTTCAGGCAGTAGGAGCAAAAGAGGAAGTGGCGCGCCAGGTCGCCGATTCACTGGTGGCCAGTGACCTAGCCGGCCATGAGTCCCACGGCGTTGTCCGCGTGCGCCAGTACCTGGACAGCATAGCTGCAGGAAATCTCAACCCGACAGCCGAGCCGATCATCGCCCATGAGACGGCGATCGTCACCCTGGTAGACGCCCGGCGCAGCTTTGGGCAAGTGGCGGCCCGCTTTGCCATGGCCGTGACCATCGAGAAGGCGCGGGCGCAAGAGTTGGCGGCGACCGGGGTGTTCAACTGCACCCATATCGGCCGGGTGGGGGAGTGGGTGCAGATGGCGGCCGACCAGGGGATGATCGGCCTGGCGTTTTGTAACGGCGGCGGGCCAGGTGGAGCCGTAGCGCCCTACGGCGGCGCGGCCCGTCGGTTGGGCACCAATCCGATCGCGGCGGCGGTGCCGGTAGCTGGGAGGCCGCCCGTAGTGGTGGATTTCGCCACCAGCG
This sequence comes from Anaerolineae bacterium, assembly GCA_034433615.1. Classification (GTDB taxonomy): domain Bacteria; phylum Chloroflexota; class Anaerolineae; order DUEN01; family DUEN01; genus DAOUAJ01. The sequence goes on from DAOUAJ010000248.1 coordinate 26,001, forward strand.
TCGTGGCCGAGGGGAAGCTACGGATCGCCCACAACCGCGGCAAGCCGCTGCCAGAGGGGTGGATCCTGGGGCCTGATGGCCGGCCCAGCACCCAGTCGAAGGACTTCTACGCTGGCGGTATGCTGTTACCGGCGGCCGGGCACAAAGGGTATGGCCTGGCTTTGCTTATGGAATTTTTGGGAGGGATCCTGACCGGGCGCGGCTGTCCAGCACTGCCCGGATTTACCCCCGGCAATGGTGTTCTCTTCCTGGTTCTTTCCATTGAACCATTCCGGCCGGTGGAGACTTTCCTGGCGGAGGGGGCAGCGCTGTGCGAACGGGTGAAGGCGGCACCGCCTGCCCCAGGCTTTGATGAAGTCATGTTGCCAGGTGAGCCGGAGCAACGTATGACGGAACGTCGGCGGGTTGAGGGCGTAGTGGTAGATGAGGCCACCTGGGCGCAGTTGACGGCTGCGGCCGCAGCGCTGGGGGTGGCAATTCCCGGTTGAGTGATTGCCTCTTGTTCGTGGTTATGCTAGAATTTTAACCGGACTGACAGGTGACATGTTTCGCCCAGAGCAGGAGTTTGCGGTCACGAGCGAGCATGAGATGGCAAGGAGGGAGGTGCAAAACTGGAGTCTGCAGAGCTGGCTCACACGATCGTTAATCTGGTAGAGGAGCATCTGGCTGAAGACATCGTTATGCTGGACCTGCGCTCGGTGTCTATCCTGGCCGACTATTTCATCATCTGCTCAGCAACATCTGAGCGACAGTCGCGGGCGTTGGTGGAAGCGGTAGATGAAGGTGTAGGGCGTCTAGGCAAGGCTCCTATCGGTGTCGAGGGATCGGCCGATGCGGGTTGGATTCTGATGGACTACGGCGACGTCATTCTGCATGTCTTTTCACCAGAGAAGCGAGCATATTACGGCCTGGATCGGTTCTGGCGCCAGGCGCCTGTGGTCGTGAAAGTTCAGTGAAACACACCAGCAGAAAAGGCAAGCCTCGGAGGTCCTTCCGGAGTGAGACCTCCGAGGTTTTGGTTGATGGTCACAGGATGTAGTCAATCGACTGCAGGGTGTGCTTCAATGCCCCCACAGGCCAATGACGACCAGGCCGGCCGTGATCAACAGCGTTGCTGTGAGACGGACCGCCACTCCCCGTTCTTTGTAGATGATGAAAGCCAGGATAACACCGATGACGATGCTGAACTGACGGAAAGCGACGATGTAGCTGGCTCGTTCACTCAACTGATATGCCCAGAGCACCAGCCAGTAGGCCCCGAAGTTCAAACACGCAGCCCAGAAAGGGAGCCACCAGCCGATGGGGTCTGAGCACGGCCCATCCGCTTCGAAACGACGGACAATGGACGGCTGACGGCCGACGGCTGACGGCTGATGGCTGACAAGAGGGGTTCGCAAAAGCGTGGCGTAGGCGATGTAGGAGACCAGGTAGAAAACGTACCCGTAACGAGCGGCTGTGGCCGGCCCCGGTAACACCACTTCCGCTGCCGCTTTGTCCAGCAACGTGTAGCCGACGGTCCCCAGCGCTGTGAGCAGCATCCAGAGGCTCGTCCGGTTAAGGTAGCGATCGAGGTGGAAATCGCGAAACGAACGGAGCGGGACCAGGAAGCAACCGATGACGACCAATACCATCCCCGCCCACCCCAATGCCGTCGGGTACCGGCCGCGTAGAGCGTCGCCGAGGCCTACCAGGAGCACGGGCAAGGCGCGGGCCACGGGGTAGATGACAGTGAAATCTGAGGAAGCGTAGCCCTTTGCCAGGAAGAGGTAGTAGAGGGCACAGAAAGCGCCTGATCCCGCGGCATAGGCCCAGGCCTGCGGGCTCAGAGAGCGAACCTGCCACTCGCTGATGGCAGCCGGCACCAGGCCGATCGCGGCGATGGCGACGAGCATACGGTCGAAGAATTGGGCCTCCGCCCGTTGCCGCCGAGCGAGCAGGTTCCAGCCAGCATGAAGGATGGTAGAGCTGAGGACAAGAGCCAGGACGAAAGGGGTCATCACCAATTGCGGGCCGATCACGTATGCCTCTCATCTAACAGGACTTGCTCCTAACCCTGGCCGCATTCGCAATGATAACACAGCTTCAGCCCATGATCAATCTGGGTTGTCCCCAATGTGAAACGCTCTCGGGCACCCTATCCGGACTACACTATGACCGATTGGGTGGTAGGGATTGATTTAGGTGCTACAAAGATCGCATTGGGTCTGATTGACCCATGTGACCGCGTCGTGGCTTATCGCCGGATAGCAACAGAAGCAGACCACGGCCCGGAGTCAGTAGTTGAGCGGATCGCCGAGAGTGTGGCCGATCTGCAACGAGAGGTGCCGGGCGGGAGGGGGATCGCCGCGGTGGGCATCTGCAGCCCCGGCCCGTTGGATCACCAGACGGGTGTCATCGTGGAGCCACCCAACCTGCCTGGCTGGCGAAATGTCCCCTTCCGGCAGATGCTGGCGGAGCGGCTGGGTCTACCCGTGGTCCTGGAGCACGATGCCAAGGCGGCAGCGCTGGGGGAGTTCCACTTCGGCGCGGGCCGGGGCGAGCGGAGCATGGTGTACATTGTCGTCGGCACAGGGGTGGGCGCGGCCTGCATCGTTGACGGCCAGTTGTACCGCGGGCCGCACAACTCGGCCGGGGAGGTGGGACACATCACGCTGGACCGGCACGGCGAGCCCTGCTCCTGTGGCAATCGAGGCTGCGTGGAGACTTACGTGTCCGGCCCTGCGTTGGCCCGCCACTATCGGCGTGCTTTGGAGCAGGCGGGGAGGGGTCACCTGCGGAACCCAGAGGAGCCGATGACCGGAGAGACGGTCACCAGCCTGGCCAGAGAGGGCGATCCGTTAGCCCTCCAGGTGATAACCGAGGCTGGCGAGGCGCTGGGCACGGCTATCGCGTCCCTGGCGATGATCCTGGACATTGACCTGTATGTGATCGGCAGCAGCGTGGCGAGGTGTGGGGACTTGCTGCTGGAACCGGCGCGACGGGTGGTCCCTCAGTGCGCCTACCGGTCCGTGGCCTCGCGCGTGCGCATCGTCACCTCGCAGCTCTGGGACGACGGGCCGATCCTGGGTTGCGGTTGGCTGGCACGCCAGGCGCTGGCAAATTCTGGCCGCTGAACGGCGCTTTGCTTGACGCCAGGGCGTGTCAGTAGTATGATAGACATGATGTCTTAAAGACATTATATCCGATAAGGGGGTGATCTCATGACCAGCCAGGTGGTTACCGTAGCCCAGGCGCGCAGCGATTTCTCTAATTTGCTGGCTCAGGTAGAGCTGCTGAACTGTCGTTTCGTGATCGTCCGTCGGGGTAGACCCAAGGCCGTCCTGGTCAGTATGGAAGATTTGGCCCGTCTCGAGGCGTTGGATCAGGCCGCGGCCGCAACTCCCACTGCCGAGCGCGACCGGGCCGTGCAGGTGCTACAGCAGGCCGGCCTGTTGCGGCCGGTAAGCCCCGAATTGGTGAGCCGCTACGTCCGTTTGAGCCCACAAGAGCGAGAGGTTGTGCGCCAGGAACTTGCCGGCCGACGCTTCGATCCGCCCCTCAGCCAGCAGATCATCTAGAACGACCGTCCATAGATCGAGCAGTTGACCTGGCCCAACGTCATTACCTTCGCGGCTACGACGCTGTGCAGCTTGCCTCTGCCCTGGTCGTCAACGACCGTCTGGTCGCCGCCGGCCTTCCACCACTCATTTTTGTCTCTGCCGACAATGACCTGACCATTGCTGCTGAAGAGCAACATTTGCTCACAGAAGACCCCAGCGCTCACCAGTAGATCCATCACCTTCCGCGTGCGTATCGTTACACCTAAATTAACGCGAGAGCCACTAGATGGCCGTGCGTAGTCGCTACGACGACGTTTCCTGGGGTGAGAGCACACAGGTGATGGACAGCCATCGGCTCGTCACCGATGATCTGTCCACTGGGATCCACGGCCAAAAGCCGTTCGCGCGTCCCCACCATCCACAGATCATATCCTGGCCATGCCGCCAGGCCAGTCACAGGCGATCCGACGAGCAGGCGCTGCTTGGGAGAGCCATCTGTCAGCCTGAAAATGCCTACGAACCCATCGGCACCCCCCACCAGGACCTCCATCTCGCCGTCGTGATCCACGTCTGCCGCGATACAGGCCTGGATCAGGGTGCCCCCCTCCATCTTCCAAAGCCAATCCTCTTGCGTGGGAGATAAGACGCCGACGCCATGTTCAGCGGCTGCCACAATATGGCCTTTCTCTTTTTCTGAGGGCCCCACCCATTCAAAGGCTACCGATTCACCTGTCACAAAGGGGATCACCCGCCGGAGCGGGCGGAACATGGGTTGTCGCAATCCGCCGAACACGATCGCTTCGCCGCTGGGCTCCAGGCCGGGCCGGCCTTCGTAGATGCAGATGCCGTGACACCAACGGTTGCGCACCCAAAGGTTCTGGGGTGCCCGACCTTGAGGTGGGCAGGGGAGAAGATCCACCTGCCAGGAGCCGTCAGCCCAGCTATGGCCCAACACCCGCCCATCGGGATCGAGAAAGACCAGCAAGGCGTACCCGCCGAGGACCAGAGCGCCTCGTCCGTCAGGCTCGCGATACCACACGGACAGCCCATGGACCGAATGCAGGAGGCCAAAATGAAGGTCTTTAGCTTCGCGGTTAAAGGGGGCAAAGGAAAGATCATGACGAATGGTTCCGTCGGGCTCCAGAATCACCAGCCGGCCTCCCAGCACACCGACGCAGACCTGATGGCATCCGTTGCCGTCCAGGTCATGACAGGAGACGTGGGTGATTTGATTGGGCGCTTGCCATCGCCAACGCTCCGCGCCCTCTTCGTTCAGGGCGACCAGCTCGTGGGCCGCGCTGACGGCGATCAGCTCCAGACACCCATCGTGATCCAGGTCAATGGGGATCAGCCGTCGCACAGGAGGCGTGGTCCAGCGGTTGCTATAAACCTCAATTTCATGGTAAACCAGTGGCTCACCCGTTGGAGGAGATGGGATATGGACTCGGATCTGGCGCGCCTTATCAGAGACGGGAAACCGCAGCGTCTCGAAGCGATCTTCCCAGCCATGAAAACGCGGGCAGATGGTCGTCTCCCGCTCCGGCTCATGTGTGCAGAGGCGCCAGTCATTCTGGAATCCGTCTAAGCTCAGGTTTATGATGATCCCGTCAGGCAGGGGATGAAAAGCCCGCAGCGTCGGCTGCCTGAAGCTGTCGCCGATCACCCGCAGGTGATCTATGAAGACCTCCTCGCCCAGATCCAGGTGGATCTCGTATCGGGTGGCTTCCGGCCATTGCCGGACGAGGGAGCGCCACTCGGGCAACATGGTATCCACCAGTTGCTCTGGGAACCCGTCGGCGGGTGCGGGCTGGGCTGTGACCACCACATTTCGGAGGCGCTCTTGCACCGGCTGCCACGCTCTGAACTGCCACCTGGCGTGCCAGGCGCCCATGGGCTGTGACGCGGGCTTCAGCCCGCAAGAGGTAACAGGCCGCGATGAACGGAACCGTTCCCGTAATCGAGCCGCGAGATCGAGACAGGCTTCGGAAGACAACACGAAGCTCAGCGGTTGATCGCTGCTCAGAACTACCTCGAAAGACTGCGTTCCCTGGCGGACCTGGATGTGAGCCTCCAGGCTGTCAGGGCTATCGGCCTTCAGGATCATCTGGTGAGAGGCCAGATCCAGGTACACCCCTACGGGCCGATCGCTGCGGAAGCTGTAAGTGGGGGTAGCTTCAACGGAGAGGGCACCTGAGAGGGCGATGGCCTGAGGGGTGGCCATCAGGCTGACGGCCTGTATCTCCATCCCCGGTATCTGAAAGCCCTCTCGCCGGGGATCCACAGCGCACCAAGCCCACGGCTGTCCCTGCGTGTCCACGATTAAGGCTTGCGTGGGAGCGAGGAAGAGGATATCCAAGGACTCTGAAGATTCCACCGGCCGCACATAGAAGAGATTTTGGAAGGCGACCAGAGACCCAGAGTCGTAGAACCCTTGCTGGCGTTGGCGTAAGACGTAAGGATTGGCGGCTCCCTGAGGACCCTGTTCCTCGCTCGTAACCAGGAGCTCCTGGCTGGAGCATAAGGTGAAGACGTGATTGCCTTGCCGGGCGTGCCAAAAGCGGCCTTTAAGCTCCGCATAGCCGGGGGTGCGCCAGGTGCACGTGATGGTATAGGGGCCTGCCTCCTGGATTTCGACGGTATCCACGACCACGAAAAGGCCATCACCAGGTTTAGACCAGAAGATATATCGGGTCCAACAGGTGTGATGGATGGGGTTCATCCGGGTGGCGCTCAGGGCGATGGCTGGAAAATCACTGGCGGTGATCCACTCCGCCAGGGGAGGCAGGGGAGTGCGATTGTAGCCATCGCTGATCAGCAAAGCGTTTTTATGGTAGTAGGATTGCCGGTCGGTGTTTTGGATCAGGAAGATATGCCCCGCCTGGCTGAAGCGGACGATCGCGTTCGCGGCGTGCATGCTGCCTTGCCAGCGATATCCGCCTTGATATCCTTCTACGAGCAAATAGGGGTCTTGGGGAGCAAAACTCTTGCGGAAAACCAGTTTATCGAACGTGCGTTCGGGTGGCAGGGCGTTCAGCCCTACTCCCCCTTGATGCAGCCAGGTCTCCGGAGCGTTGACACTATGGCCCCTGGGCTCGATATGCTCCGGTGGATGAGTGGCCAGCTCGATCTGGTACGGGCTGAGCGGCAGTTTCTGCAGTCCGATCAACCGCTGTGGCCACACGGGCGTTAACTCCGGGCCGGAATCGAATTTATGCATAAAAGTGGGAGAGAGGGACCACCCGTCCAGCCGCACTGGGGTCTTCAGGTTGGGCATGTGTTCCAAAACCCACTTCAGCTCTCCGTCCTGATAGTAGAAGGCGCAGGCTGCGACCATGATACCGGCCTCCTGCGGCAGGTACATCGCGCCTGCGAGGCCTTCGCCATATCCTTCCAGACCCGCTCCAGCCCCCATGTTGTCGTGAACGGCGATCGCGCGTTGGGCGCATTGCCAAGCGTTACCGCTCTCGAAGAACTCAAAGCGTTCCTCCCCCAGGGCATACCATACGAGCGTAGCCAGATTGTTCAGGGTGGACTCGTCGTTTTGGTCGTCTATGCGCGCCTCCACCAGAGCGTCCAAAAACCTGCGACACTCGTCCATCCAGCGGTCGCAGAGTTCACCGGCTGCTGCGTTGGGACGGGCCTGCTCGCGCAAGAAACGAGCCTGCAGGTAAAAGGTATACGTGCCCTTGCCGTGATGGCGATGTCCCAGGGGGGGACGCCCGTCCCGCTTCCGCCACCACATGTCCTGGGTTTCGATCGCCGTTCTCAGGAGTAACTCGTCGGTGCGCAAGAGGTCTGCCTCATCCAGGAGTCCACCGGCCGATAACCAGGGGAGGGCCCGCACGATTCGCTCGATCAGATAGTGCCAATCTCCATAGCTGTGTTCCACGCGGGCGTTGAGGGCGCGCAGGCTATCGCGCGCGAACTGCCCGTAACGGAGGTCCCCCGTCCATGCGTACATGATCGCGTAAGCGCCTATTGCCTTAAGCAGCTCGGCAGGTGTCTGGGGCAGTGAAATATCCAAGGGGGTATCCGGCCATTCGGCCAGCCTGCGCGCCAGAGCTGACTCCAGATCTACCTCTAACAAAAAGGGGAGGGTGAGCTCGCCCTGGGCTCCAGCCTGGTCTATATGCTCGATCAGGCGATCAACGGCGTGTTCTACGCCGGCTAATGTGCTGCCGCCAGCGAGGATACAGTTGACCCCGGTGCCATAAGGATTCAGTAGGGTCCGCAGGTCATATCCATCACCCCCAGGATATGTGACATCCGTTGCGCAGTAGTAGCGCGCGTACAGGGGGAGGAGAACACGATTCGTGTTTAGATTGCCGAGGAGGATCAAGGGCCGCTGCCGATAGGAGCCGGGCAGAGGAACACCTCGCCGCGGAATCACATCGTGATCTTTCATACACAAAGGCCGGGCGTGAGTGCGCTTTGCCACAGCAGCCGCCAACATCCGCGCCAATTCTTCGTAGGCTGGATCCTGAGCGGGGTACACGATGACCCCGTCAGGCCGGCCCTGCTGAACCAGCGGGGTGGTCCGTTGAATGGTGCGAGGGAGCATCGCAGGGTCACTATGGATTGGATCATTCAAAGGGAACTGGCTTGACTGAGGAGCCATAGAGTTTGACGCTTGCCTCCTGTCGCAATCGAAATGCCACCGCGAGGGTGCATCCCGGCTTCCATTCAGCCTTTGATGGCGCCGATGGTGATGCCCTGCAGGAAGTAACGCTGGAAGGCAAGGAAGACGATGATCATCGGTACAGCCATCAGCGTTGAGCCGGCCATGGTCTGGCCTTGAACCAGGATCGTTGCCTCCCCGCCAGCCCCGCGGATCAATGCCAAACCTACCGACAGAACGCGCATCTCAATGGAAGTGGTCGCCACGAGAGG
>DAOUAJ010000249.1:0-4863 GCA_034433615.1 Anaerolineae bacterium
ACCTAACCTTTAACCTTCCATACGCGGTCTGGATGTTACGCAGTTTCTTTGTTGAAATCCCACGAGAGATCGAAGAATCAGCGTTAGTTGACGGTGCGTCAGCTTTCGGTGCTTTCTGGCGAGTAGCCTTGCCATTAGTAGCACCTGGCCTGATCGCTACAGGTGTATTCTGCTTCATTTTTAGCTGGAGCGAGTTCTTTTTCGCGGTCTCCCTCACCCAGACAAGAGCTGTGCCTCTTTCTGTGGCTTTACCCAATTTCTTCGGCAAGCAGATGGTGATGTGGGGTGAGGTAAGCAGCCTTTCGGTAATCTCAGTAGCTCCGCTGTTCTTGTTAAGTGTGTTAGTACAGCGATATCTGGTGCGTGGATTGACGATGGGGGCGATTAGATAGAGAAGTCGCCCATATGCTATAATAAATCGCCAGTTTCATCTCTTACTTTCCTTTTTATGTCGATTCTTCGACTCTGATACCTTGACTTATACAGAACAGGAGATTTGCATGGGCGTTCCAATTTCCATTCTTCACCGTCTTTTCTCGCTGGAAGGCAAGGGGGCGCTCGTCACGGGAGCGGGGGGAGGCATCGGCGGCGCGCTCTCGTTGGCCCTGGCCGAGGCCGGGGCAACAGTCGCCATCCATGCCAGGACGCCGGACAAGCTGGCCAAGTTGCAGTGCCGGATCGAAGAGGTAGGTGGAAAGGCGATCCCGCTGACGGCCGAGCTGAGCGATCTCCGCGCGGCCCGCCGGCTGGTAGATGAGGCCCATGCAGCCTTGGGGAGGCTAGACATCCTGATCAATTGCGCGGCGACCAATCGGCGCAAGCCCATCGCCCAGGTGACCGAAGATGACTGGGAGTACATCATGGCGGTCAACCTGCGCAGCCTGTACTTCATCAGCCAGGCAGCCTACCGCATTATGCGTCAGCAGGGAGGCGGCAAGATCATCCACATCGGCTCCATCAACTCCCATTTCGCGCTGGGGAGCGTCTCGGTCTACGGCGCATCGAAAGGGGCCATCGCCCAGCTCACCAAGGTGATGGCGGTCGAATGGGCGAAGGACCACATCCAGGTCAACTGCATCATCCCCGGGTTCGTCCGGACCCCTCTCTCCAAGCCCATCTGGGATGATCCGTACAAGGCCGAGTGGCTGCGCTGCCGCATCCCGATGCGCCGGCCGGCGGAGCCGGAAGAGCTGGTGGGCGCGGCCCTGTTCTTAGCCTCCCCCGCCTCGGACTACATCACCGGGATCACCCTCTTCGTGGATGGCGGCTTCTCCGCGGGAGGATGGTGGGAACCGGATGAGGTGCTCCAGCAATTGTGACGAGCTTGGCGACTGAAGGTCGCAGCTACAAGCTGCAAGGTCCGCCTTCGCGGACCGATTTGAGAGTGTGTCTTAAAACTGATTTCGGGCTTTTCGCGAACCTGATCAGCCGACGCAGGTCGGCTTGGCTGGTTGTTGCTGCGGTTTCCAACCGCGGGAGGATCCTATGCGCGCAGCGATCATGCATGCCCCATTCCACATGGAGATCGGCACCTGGGAGACGCCCCGGCCCGGCCCTGGCGAGGTGCTGATCTCCGTTCGAGCGGCCGGCATCTGCGCCGGCGACCTGTACTTCTACCTGGGCAAGAACCCGTACGCCGTCTACCCCCAGATCTGCGGGCATGAGATCGCCGGCCTCGTCGCCGAGGTCGGCGAGGGTGTTGCCGGGCTGGATCCCGGCATGCCCGTGGTCGTGGAGCCGTTCCTGGGGTGTGGCACCTGCTATCCATGCCGCATCGGCAAGTCCAACTGTTGCGCGCGGTTGCAGATCATCGGCGTGCACCGCCCCGGCGGGTATGCGGAGTACCTGACCGCGCCGGCCACCCACGTCCATCGCGTGCCGGATGGTCTCTCGCTCACCGTGGCATCTTTCGCCGAGCCGGTGGCCATCGGCGTGCAGGCCTGTCGGCGGGGAGCGGTGGCGGCCGGCGAATACGTGCTCATCCTCGGCTGCGGCCCCATCGGCCTAGCCTTGATCGAGGTGGCCAGGGCGCGCGGCGCGCGCGTGGTGGCCACCGACCTTTTGCCGTCGCGCCTGGAGACCGCGGCGCAGCTCGGCGCTGAGGTGCTGCCAGCCGATGAGCATCTGCTGCAAAGGGTCCTGGAGCACACCCACGGCGAGGGCGCGCCGGTGGTCATCGAGGCCACGGGCAGCGTCCAGGCGATGGAGCAGACGGTGGACCTGGTGGCGGCGGGGGGGCGCATCGTCATCGTGGGCCTGGTCAAGCAGGGGACGATGGTGCGCTTTCCGGGCCTCGACTTCACCCGCAAGGAGATGACGATCCTGGGCTCGCGGGCCTCGGTGAACTGCTTCCCGGAGTCGCTACAGTTGCTGGCCAGCGGGGCGATCCGGTACCCGCAGTTCGCCACGGAGTTCCGCCTGTGGGAGGCACCGCAGGTCTTCGCCGACCTGGCCGAGAACCCCGGCAAGGTGCACAAGGCCGTGCTGGTGACCGAGGATCGAGCGTGACCGAAGGGGACCGGCATGGAAAGACAAGAACTCAGAGATCAGCTTCCATTCCTACAAAATGGGATCGCCCAGGTGGGGCTGGTGGTCCCGAACCTGGAAGTGGCTGTTGAGGCTTTTTGGAAGCGGTTCGGCATCGGCCCCTGGCACTTCTACACCTATGGCAAGCCGCTGGTGAAGCGGATGAGCTATCGCGGCCGGCCGGCCGATTACAAAATACGCGTGGCCCTCGCCTGGGCAGGTCCCATGCGCATCGAGCTCATCGAGGTAATCGAAGGCGACACCATTCATGCCGAGTTCGTCCGGGAACATGGCTACGGTGTCCATCATCTCGGCGTGCTGGTGGAGGATATGGAAACAGCCCTCGCTCAGGCGAAAGCCGCGGGCCTGGCGATGATCCAGGATGGCGCAGGGTTCGGCCTGGATGGCGACGGCCATTACGCGTACCTGGACACCGAGGCGGAGCTGGGGATCATCATCGAATTGATCCAACGGCCCAAACGTCGGGTGCCTCCCGAAAAAGTGTACCCAGCCGGGGCGGAGAGGTGATTTGCTAGCTACTGAAGCTATCCTCTCAGCAGGTCTCTCAACGCGCTTTCCGCATCCGGGAAGTGGAAGGTGAAGCCAGCTTCTAACAATCGCCGGGGCACAGCGCGCTGGCCTGTCAGCAGCATCGAGGACATCTCCCCCAGCAGGAGGCGCAGGGCAAAGGCCGGGACCGGCAGCCAGGCCGGGCGGCCGAGCACCCTCCCCAGCGCCCGGGCGAATTCGGCATTGGTGAGGGGATGGGGGGCGACCAAGTTGTAGGGCCCGCTGGCTGCCTCGTCTTCTAGCAGGAAGCGGATGGCCCGCACCTCGTCGGCGATGTGGATCCAAGGGAACCACTGCCGGCCGTTGCCCAGGGGACCCCCGAAGAAGAATCGGAACGGCAACAGTAACCTGGGAAGCGCACCCCCCTCAGCGCTGAGCACTGTGGCAGAGCGGATGATCACCCGTCGTACGCCCAGCTCCTCCACCGGGGCGGTGGAAGCTTCCCACTCTACTGCCAGCCGAGCCAGGAAGTCAGACCCCGGCGAGGCCTCCTCCGTGACCTCCTCGTCCCCTCGGGGGCCGTAGTAGCCGACGCCAGACGCTTGCACCACCACCAGCGGCTTCTGTTGAGCCCCATCCACTGCCTCCACCACTGCCCTACCGGCATTCAGGCGGCTCTCCAGGATGCGTCGCTTCCACTCCGGGGTCCACCGACCGCTGGCGAGGTTCTCCCCGGCCAGGTTCACGATTCCGCCGGCCCCGTCCACCAGGCGTCCCCATCCCTGGAACGCCCGGACGGCCCAGCCGACCACCTCCACGTTGGCCGGGAGCCCCTGGGTACGCTCTGGCCTTCGGCTGAACACGACCACCTCGTGACCTGCGGCGATCAGTTCAGTAGCCAACGCCCGACCGATGAGGCCGGTTCCTCCAGTGATCAACACCCTCATTCTGTCCTCCTCATTTGACAACGGGCGGATAACCCTCCTGCGGTTACAAGGCTGCCAGATTCATGGACAGACAACTGGCCCGCATAGCCCCCGTCAGCCCAGATCAGACGCAAACGCGGGAAGCGCCCCTTGGCTTTCTCCAGGACCAGCCTGGCACCGTCACGGTTTTGGATGTTGGCCGCATGCACACGACCATCAACAACAGCCCCAGCGTGTCCACCAGGATGTGACGCTTCCGCCCATTGACTTTTTTGCCCGCATCATACCCCCGAATGCCTGGGGGCTCGGTCGTCTTCACCGATTGGCTGTCCAGGATGGCCGCACTCGGCTCCAGTTCTCGCCCCTCGGCGACCCGCACCTCCCTCCGCAGTGCGGCGTTGATCCGCTCCCACGTCCCATCCTTGCGCCAGAGGTTGATGTCACCTTCGGCGAGGATCACTCCCAGGTCCGGAACGGCTATCTTCCCCAGGTCATGGCAGCTCTCCGGAAAGGGGTTATCGGGTTGCTCCGCCTGCGCCATTTCCGTTGGATTCCAGATGCCTTTGACTACTTCGCAGCCCATCCGCTGGAGGCCCTCGCTACCATCGGCTGTTAATATCCTACTTTGAGAAAGCCCTATCCAAGAGCAATCTTTGCAGCCCTTATCGTACCAAATCTGAAGCTATTTGGAAACTGGAGATTCGCGATGTGAGGGCTTTCCCAAAGCAACATTCTCTTGCTCTGAGCGGGTTTCCCAGGTGCTCCTGAGCAGTTCCCAATGGACTTTGGGAAAACCCTGTCGCGATGTTGCACCGCTATTGACAAGTAGTTAGTGAGGGGCTATAATAGTCCCACAATAGACATCGCTATATCGAGACCTCCAAGATCTCGTGCGTACGAT
>DAOUAJ010000250.1:0-25148 GCA_034433615.1 Anaerolineae bacterium
CACCCTGGCCTGCACGACGTCCAGGGCAGGCTGCCCGCCACGATGATGGCCAGGATCAGCCAGTTCATCCGCCGCACCTTGTGGCCCGAATGGGCTACGTGCGGGCCTCCATCGGCCGCATGGTGTGCACGGCTCCAGGGAGCAAACCGGAAAGAGTGCGGGTGACAAAACTTCTCCTCCGCAGGGCTGCGCGACGCATGTTCACCTCCTCCAAGAGTGATCTTTGCAGCCCTTATCGTACCAAATCTGGAGCTACTTGGAAACTGGAACTGAAAGTGATTGACAACCCGCTAACTCTATGGTATTTTATGAATGCTGATTCCACTCTTGGATGCTCCACTCGAATCAGCCTGAGAAACGACTGGTGCAAGGTCGAGAAAGGTAAGTATATGACTGTCCTGAAAAGTTTCCTATCTCAGTCTAAGTTGGCACGACGCGAGGCTTTGACCTTCTATGCTTTTATCTCCCCCTGGGTCTTTGGGTTTATCGCTTTCACTCTGTATCCCATCCTGGCGTCTTTCTATTACAGCCTGACCCAATATGACATTGTGAATCCGGCTAAGTGGGTTGGTGCAGGGAACTACCAGGAATTGCTCTCCGACAGGCTTTTCTGGCAATCCATCAAGGTCACGGTCTATTTCACAGCTCTCAGCGTCCCATTGGGTATCGCAGCTTCTCTGGGCCTCGCCATGTTGCTTAATCAGAAAGTACCTGGTCTGTCGGTGTTCCGCACCGTTTATTACTTGCCCTCGGTGATCACGGGCGTGGCGGTCGCGCTGCTCTTTCAGTGGATCCTCAATCCAGATTTCGGATTGGTTAACTATTTGCTCTTCAAGCTCTTTCATCTCAAGGGCCCTGGCTGGTTCTACGACCGGTATTGGGCTATCCCCGCCTTCGTCGTGATGGGACTCTGGGGGTTGGGAGGGCCCATGGTGATCTATCTGGCAGCCCTGCAAAACGTGCCGACGGAGCTTTACGAGGCGGCCGAGCTGGATGGCGCTAACGCTGTCCATCGGTTTCGCAATGTCACGTTGCCCATGATCTCACCCGTAATCCTGTTCACGTTCATCACAGGGATCATCGGCTCGTTTCAGGCCTTCACCCAGATCTATGTGGTGACCACAGGTCGAGGAGGCCCCAATTACGCCACTCTGGTCTACGTGCTCTACCTGTATCAGCAGGCTTTCCGCAACTTCCGCATGGGGTTTGCCTCGGCCCAGGCCTGGATTCTGTTCCTGATCATCTTTGGGTTGACTCTGTTGGCGCTGCGCGCATCCCGAAGCCGGGTCTATTACGAAGCGCCCACTGAAGCGCTGTAACTCAGGCACAGGAATCAGGAGGATTTCACCCAATGGCTGAACAGGTGATCACCGGTCCTCAGAGGGCCGTACGCGTTCCCAGCGTCCCCTGGTACAAGACCAAGTCATTCCGTCGGCGGGCTTCCAGGGCAGCCGCTACGATCATAGCCACTGTTGGGGCCATCATTATCCTGATCCCTGTGGCATGGATGGTGTCCTCCTCTCTGAAGACGCGGTTCACCGTATTGCAACTGCCTCCACAATGGATTCCCGCCAATCCGCAGTGGCACAATTACCGTGATGCTCTGACTTTTATGCCGTTTAACCTGTTCTTCCGCAACACTTTCATCTATGCCATCGTGGTGGCATTCGCTGAAATGCTTTCCTGTTCATTAGTGGCTTTTGGCTTCGCACGGTTGCGCGCGCCGGGACGGAATGCCCTGTTCCTGTTGGTCCTGGGCACTATGATGTTGCCCTATCAGGTGACGATGATCCCCCAGTACGTGATGTTCACCAAGTGGCTGGGCTGGAGAGATAGCTGGAAGCCGCTGATGGTGCCGCCCTTCTTCGGCAGCGCCTACCTGATCTTCCTGTTGCGCCAGTTCTATTTGAGCATCCACCAGGACCTGGTGGATGCCGCCCGCATTGATGGCTGTTCCCATGCGGGGGTGTGGTGGCGCATCTTTATCCCCTTGTCGGGGCCGGCCCTCGCCGCGGTGGGCATCCTTTCCTTCGTCTATCACTGGAATGATTTCCTGGGGCCGCTGATCTATCTCAACAGTACAGAGAAGCTGCCGGTGTCGGTGGGGCTCTCGCGTTTCACAGCCGCTTATGGTGGGACACCATGGCACTGGCTGATGGCTGCCTCCTTGACAGCCGTCGCACCGTTGATTCTCCTCTTTTTTGTCGCCCAACGCTACTTCATCCAGGGCATCGTGATCACAGGGGTCAAAGGGTAGGGGCGACATCAATCACCGATCGAAGGGGGGTGGTCGTTGCATCATCTTGGCCAGGAATGGGCCAATCGTCGGTGCTCAGTTCAATCTTTGTCCCTGATCTCAATCAGGAAAGGAGAAGAAAGCGATGAAGCTCAAGGTTCTCACCTTTATCAGCGTGTTGGTAGTGGCGGGCCTGTTGGCGACCGCGTGCGCACCAGTTGCAACGCCAGCTCCTGCGCCAGCACCGAAAGCTGAGGAAAAGCCTGCAGCCGCACCGCCGAAGGCGGAAGAGAAAGTTACAGTCACCTGGTACGTTCGCTCACAGCCGAATGAGCAACCCTGGGAGCAGAACATCGTCATCCCTGAGTTCGAGAAGGCGCATCCCAATATCAAGATCAACCTGGTGATCGTGAACTGGGATGAGTTCGACACCAAGATGAACGCCATGTTTGCCGCCGGCGAGGGGCCGGACATCTGGTCGCACTGGGGACCCAGCGGCTTCGCCGACTATCGCATTCGCGGGCTGATCCAGGATCTTACCCCCTTCATCGAGCGGGATAACTTCGACCTGTCCGACTTCATCCCAGAGGTCCTGAACCTGTACAAGGTCGAGGGGAAGATTTATGGCCTGCCCCTGCTCACTGGCGCGTCGTACATCTTCTACAACAAGAAGCTGTTCGACGAGGCGGGGGTGCCCTATCCACCGGCCGACTGGGACGATGAGACCTGGACATGGGATAAGTTCGTCGAGACGGCCCAAAAGCTAACCAAGGACGTGGACGACCCGACCAAGGCGGTCTGGGGTCTGCACTTTGGCATCTGGCCTAACGACGCCTGGGCCTGGATGTTCGGCAAGGATTTGTATCCACCTGAGGCTTACCAGACCGGTTTCTCTGATACGGCCTATCTGGATTCACCCGAAGCGGTCCAGGCTTTCCAGGCTCGTGCCGATCTAACCTGGAAGTACAAGGTGGCCCCATCACCGGCCGCGGAGCAGGCGCTGGCCGCTGGTGGTGATCCCTTCCTCACCGGGCGGGTCGCCATGAAGCCGATTGGCGTCTGGGGTTGGTGGGTGTTTAAGGGGGCCGAGGAGCAATTCCCCTTCGGTTGCGCGGCGCTGCCTAAGGGGGCTCCCAATGCCAAGGCCGTGATCTTCACCGACCCCTGGGTGCTGTCGGCGACCAGCAAGCATCCCAACGAGGCGTGGGAGTTCCTGAAGTATCTGGTGAGCGCGGATGCTCAGCGAGCCTACATGGAGGCCGTCGGCGCGCCGCCTGTCCGCAAGTCTTTGCTGCCGGAGTTTTTCAAGCTCTATCCCAGCATGACGCCGGAAGAGGCTGAAACGTGCTTCCTGGGCGGCGTGCGGCACGGCGCCGAATCGCCCAACCACCTGCTAGTCCGCTTCGACCAGATCAACAACGTGGTCAGCGCCGCCCTGGATCCCGTCTTCCTGGGCGAGAAGACCGCGGCAGAGACGTTACCTCAGGCTCAGCAAGACCTAGTCAAGACGTTGCAGCAGATCAAGGCCGAGCTTCAGAAGTAAAGTTGCCTCGGCAGGGCAAACCTGGGCAGGGGGTGAAGGCGAACCATACCCCCTGCCTTGTTGTTCAGAGAGGGACTGACGTCTGGGAGGAAGCCTATTTCGCCTGGCGCAACGCTGAGTTGACCGCCGCTGGTTTTGACAACGGTTGACAGCCACAACCTTATGGCGATCACAAGCCCCGCCAGCTAGCTCGGCGGGGCTTTGTCATGCCGTTTGTGGTAGAATATGAGCATGAACCCACCCGAGCAATCCCTGACCTTCACCGTCACCCGGGGCGGGCAACGGTTGGACCGCTGGCTGGCTGAGGTGTTGCTGGAGCGCTCGCGTACGGAGATTCAACGTTGGATCAGGGAGAAGCGTATCACGGTCAACGGCTCTCACCTCAAGGCCAGCTACAAGGTCGAGCCGGAGGACCACATCGTGGTGAACATCCCACCTCCCCTCCCCGCGGACATCCAGCCTGAGCCTATCCCGCTGGACATTCTCTACGAGGACGAGAACTTGCTGGTCATTAACAAAGCGGCCGGTATGGTCGTCCACCCGGCGTCTAGGCATGTCTACCGCAGTGGCACGCTGGTCAATGCTGTGTTGGCTCACGTGCCCAACCTGGCTGTAGGTGGTGAAGAGCGGCCCGGCATCGTCCATCGGCTGGACAAGGATACATCAGGATTGATCCTGGTCGCTAAGAATGACATGGCCCACCGGAACTTACAGGCGCAGTTCAAGACTCGTGAGGTGGAGAAAGTGTACCTGGCCCTGGTTGAGGGGGAGCTGCCCATTGCCCACGGCCGGGTGGAAGCGCCGATCGGGCGCGATCCGTACCATCGCCAACGCATGGCGGTGGTGCCCGAGCACAAAGGCCGCAGTGCCGTGACCGAGTTCACCGTGCGCGAGCGATTTCCTGGCTACACGCTGATTGAAGCGCGGCCACGCACGGGGCGCACTCATCAAATCCGGGTGCACATGGCCTACATCGGGCATCCTCTGGTGGGTGATCCCGTGTATGGACATCGGCGCAGGCGGCTGCACTGTCCACGTCAGTTCCTGCATGCACACCGGCTGGGGTTTCGTCTGCCGGACACGGGCCAGTGGATAGAGCTCACCGCGCCGCTTCCTGCCGACCTGGAGGAGGTACTCCAGCGGCTGCGCGACGAGCGAACGCCTACTTGACAGCATCTGGGATGTGTGAGATAATTAGCTCACACTAATCCCCCAAAGCAGCAGGTGTCCTGGACGTGACCCTTGCTGCTCCTCCTGCCGCCATCCTAAACGGAGGAGGTGATGCCAATGGACCACAGTAGTAACACCAGCGCCGTAGCATCACCTCGGATGATCCGATAGCTGCTACGGCGCACATACAGAGGCCCTTCTCGGCTGAAGAAGGGCCTCTGGCTTTGTAGGGCCACAGAGGTTGACTCTGACCCTGAAATGGGATATACTTTGAATGCATGAATATCGGCATTATAACCGATAGAAAGGACACCTTCGTTTATGGAAGTTTTGTTACTGAAAGACGTCGAGGGCCTGGGTCATGCTGGCGAGATCAAGAAGGTTGCCGGAGGCTACGCGCGCAACTTCCTGATCCCCCGTGGGCTGGCGGTCGTTGCTGACAAAGGGGCGCGTAAACAGGCAGCTCACCTTCGCGAGGCCACTGAGCGCCAACAGGCGCGCCAGACATCTGCAGCGCAGGCGCTGGCCAACAAACTGAGCGAGCTCACGTTAAGGTTCACGGCCAAAGCTGGTGAAAATGACCGCCTGTATGGCTCCATCACTGCGGCCGACATTGTGGAGGCTATCGAGCGAGAGATCGGACAGGCCGTTGATCGGCGACACGTTGAATTGGAACACCCGATTCGCGAGTTAGGCACTCACCAGGTGGCTATTCGCCTCATGCCCAATATTATCCCCAGGGTAACGGTGGTCATCGAGCGGGAGTGAGAAGAGGACCAGGCCCGGAGCACTCGATCTCAGTCAGATGATCAAAGAAAGCGCCCCTTTCAGGAGGGCGCTTTTTGTTTTGCTCGTCGTCGGCAGAGAGAATTTCCAAACGCGCTTTGAGGCGGAGCGACCTGACAGGCGCGAGGGTTCAACTGCCAACCGATTACGGCTCGTTTGGACCGCTTTGTAGTGCTATGGGGATGTGCAGCTCCGCCAGGTTTTGAAAGCCCCCTTCCAGCAGCGGCCGATAGACGATCACAGCCAGACCATCAACCGGCTGATCGGGCGGCATGGGCACGTTGTAATCATCCCGTACCACTTCCCCTGGCTCCCAGCGCGTGGTGGGATACGTCCCCTGCACCGGATGCGCCCGGTCGGTTTGCACAAGTTGATCACCTGTGTAGATGAACGCCCCTCCTCGCGTGGGGCGTAACGAGATGGCCCAGTCATGAGAGATCGGCCCGGTCGCTTGCCAGTAGAGCGAAAGCAGGGCCGAGGGATAGAACCGGCGGGGCAGAGCCGGATGTGCCGCCGGCTGCCATCGGCTGACCCCTAGCAGCGCTAACCCATCTCCCACCGGCACGTTAAGAGACATTTCCAGCTTGGGGATCTCCCTTTGCGGCCCGATTCGCACTTCGACCAGCATCACGCCGGCCGATGCAAAACGGGCGTCCGCTGCGACCTCTTGTTGCACGATGGGCACTGCCCCGACCGTGCTGAGGAGAAGTCGTCCTGTAGCCAGCGCTTCCCGTGCCTGCGGTGCACCTGCCGGTTGCAGGTCAGGTCGCACTTCCCAAACCTGCGTCAGGTAATCTAACGCCAGTAGTTCATCGCGCGTGCCGATGATCGCCGCTCCGGCGGGCGGATCATCGGCGATGATGGCCCAGCCCGGGTTCAATCCCACGTCCTCCGGCCGGCCGGCCGAGTCCGCCCCCGGCAGGCTCAGCGCAAACCGGTAGACGACCAGCCCGCACAACGCGAGGACAATCAACGCCCGCTCGTAGGGGCGACCCGCTATGGTCACCCCACGGGCGGGCACGGGGGCGTTGCCTCTACGCCCACCATGCGACGCCCCGATGGCCATCCCCAACACGATGAGCGGATATGCCGGCATGATCACCTGGTACCAGTTGCCCAGCCGATCAATGAAGCAGACAGCCAGGTAGATCACCACGCTGCCGTAGATGAGCAGGGCCCGGCGGCGGCCCAACCGGGAGATCCCCCACAGCCCTGCCAGCAGCACCGGCCACGTCAGTTCCCGCCAGATCAGTGCGGGGAACTCCTCCGTCCACAACGGCAACAGGTTCCAGGTCAGCTCATCGCGCCCCTGTCGCGTGCTCAGGAACGCCCAGAACCACTGCCAGGTGCTCTCCCACTGGCCCGTGCCGCGCCACTCCGGGTGTTGCGCGCCGCGCACGTAGACGTAGACGTAGCTGATCAACGGCAGCAGGGTCAGGCCGACTACCTGGGCCATCAAGCGGGGGCGGCGGAGCAAGTCAGGCTGGCGGCTAAGGATGAACCACAGCAGCGGCGGCACGATGAACAGCACGGTCACCAGATGAGCCAATCCGATACCGGTGAGGAAGGCTAATGCCAGCAACGAGCGATCATCATCTCGACCTTGTTCCCGCAAGGTCTCCCAGCGGAATGCCAGCCAGATCATTAACAAAGTCTGAGCCACGGCCGAGGTGTACTGCTCGGTGGTCGTCGCGTAGTACCAGAAGAAGTAGGTCACCGCGTAGAAGGCGGTGCTTAGCCCGGCGATGACCCAGTCCCCGTCTGTCACGTCAAGCAGTAGCCGGTACAGCAGCCACAACGCCGGCAAGGCCCACAGCGTGGAATAGCTGGACAGGATGCGGATGGGATTGCTGCTTGGGCCCAGCAAGAAACGGCCCAGGCGGAACCAAGCCCAGCCGCCCATGGTGTAGAGGGGATAGCCGGGGGCGTTGGAGGGGCGCGCCTGTACCTGGGCGTACTGATGGGTGATCAGGTCGCCGCCGCGCAGCTCCTCGGGCTGAAATCCATCGTCCAGTGTCCACAGGTAAAGGGCGAGCACCGCGATCAGGAGCAGCAAGCCTACCAGCCGGGCGGGCTGCCGCAACCACCGATATGCGAAAAACGTTTGGTGCGGTAGTGATTCGAGCGGTGACATCAGCGTCACTATAGCACAGCGAGGGCAGGTAAGTCAACGAGAGGGTGAGGCACCGAGTTACGGAAGTGCATCATCCAAATATCCCAAACCTGGGTTTGGGATATTTGCGATATTTGCGATATTGTGACCATCCACCTTGGGATAACTTGAGGTGTTGGTTGAGACTGCGTTCCGTCCCCACCTCAATCACTAACCGAGAACGTCGGGTAGTGGGCTGGATCGAGAGGCAAGTCCACAACGCGTCTCTCCCGGGCTGATAGCAACGCTGCCCAGCATAGCTCCACGGCGTAGCGGCCATCTTCAGCGGGCACTGGCGCTGGCTTGCCGTCCCGAATCGCCTCCAGCAAGGCACGCACCATAGCCACCTCGCCGCGCGGGCCACCCAGTTCGAACCGCTCGGCGTACCCGTCGCTCTCTTTGACGCCACGCCCAACCACGAGTGCCCCCCGGTCCAGGGTGATTCCGCCCTCGGTGCCCACCACCTCGAACATGTTGGCTGGCATCCCTGTCGGCTGCGCCGTGCCTCCTTCAATGACCCCAATCGCCCCGCTTTGGAAGCGCATGATGAACGAAATCTGATCGTCGGGCAGGCCACCGCCATGCCAGTCGGCAGTGTGGAAGGTGCCTGCGACAGCGTAGACGGACGCCACCGGTCCACCCAGCCAGGCCATCATGTCAGTCTGGTGCACGATGTTCTCAATCGTGATGCCGCCGCTCATCGCCAGGTCAGAGAACCAATTGGTCGCTTTGCGCAGCCATTCCTGGCGCATAAAGCCCCGCGCATAGAACCGGGTCGGCCGGCCGATGCGGCCTGCCTGGATCACCTCACGGGCCTTCCGCAAGGCTGGGTCGAAGCGCATCGGCTGCCCGGCCATCAGACGGACGCCCTTCTCCCGTGCCATGGCGATCAAGCGGTCGGCGTGGCGCAGCTCCACCGTGAACGGCTTGATGATCAGCGCATCCTTGCCTGCCGCGATGCTATCGCGGGCGATGGGCCAGTGCAGGCCGGGTGGGGTCAGGATGTCCACCACGGCGATGTCGTCGCGCCGCAGCAAATCCTGGTAGTCCGTATAAGCCGCAGCCTCGGTGACCCTGGCATGGAGTGAATTCAAGGCAGGGAGGTACGGATCAGCCAGAGCGCGCACTTCGCACAGGTCAGACGACGCCCGCCAGGCGTCCAGATGCGGGTGGGCAATTCCACCGCAGCCGATGATGCCAATACCAATGCGATCAGCCATGAAGTACCTCCTGGAGGAATTGCACGGAATGGCGGGCAATGGCGTCCGGGTCAGCCGGATCAGGGGATAGCTCGACGACCAGATACCCGTCGTAGCCGATCTCGCGCAGGGCAGCGATGGAGGCAGGGAAGTTGACGGCTCCGGCTCCCAACAGGCGTGGCTTCACCCCCGCCGGGTCCCAATCCTTGACGTGAACCATGGCCGCGCGGCCGCGGGCAGCTCTGATCTCAGCGGCAGGGTCCATGCCCCCATGCGTGGAGTTGCCGATGTCAAGATAGACACCCAGCGCTTTGGAGCCGCCGCATGCCCCGATCATCTGCAGCAGCTTTGCCGTGTTGAAGAGGAAAGGCTTGCCCACGGCTTCCAGCGCCAGAGTCACGCCGGCCTGCTCTGCTTTGGCGATGCCGTGCATGACGCCATCCCGAAACAGTTCCCATTTGTTTTCTGGCGATTCCTCTTGATCGCACCCGGGCACCAGAATGACCTTTGCTCCCAGATCGCCGGCCAGGTCAACCGCTTCCATGAGCAGGCTGATGCCGACGTCGCGAATGCGGAGATCAGGGCTGGTCAGGTTAAAGACCCAGTGGGCGTTCAGGCAGAGGGACGTCCACGCCACCCCCGCATCGCGGGCCTGTTGGGCCAACTGGCGGCGGGCGGCGCTGTCCAGGCGGCGCGTCCAGAGTTGGCCGGCGTCAATATTGAGCTCCAGGCCGGCGGCGCCGACTCTGGCCGTGGCCTCTAGTTTCTCGATCGGTGACCAGTTTCCGGGAAAAATCCCTGAGTTTAGCGCGATCTGCATAGGACGCTCCTTTCCGAACAGTGGCTGGGTCAATTCGGGCGCTCGCTGGTCGCAGAGGCGTTAACCTTATCCACCGGAGAGGCGGCCCATCACCCCAGTGTCAGGAAGCGATACCAGCCGGCCCAATCCTCGCGGGCGGCCTCGTACTTCTCGCTCAACGCCTCGTGCAGGCGGGCGTTCTCGATGGCAACGGCCCCCAGGTCGGCGATGGCCTCCAGGAACTGCACCTCTTCCTCGCTGAAGCGATGAGGCTGAGCAGAGTAAGCTCTCAGCACACCGATGATCTCATCGCGCACCTGAAGCGGTACGGCCAACACCGAGCGAATCCCCTCCCGCGCCGCTTCCTCCGGATACTGGAAGCCCACCTCTCGCTGCACATCATAGATCATGGCCGGCCGCCCCTGCAACACTTCGCGGTCAATCGGGCTCTCTTCCACCCAGACCTCGCCTTTCTTCAGGTAACGGTCGCTTAGTCCCTCCGCCGCCATCAGGTGCAAGCGACGCTTGCGCGGCCCCAGCAGGCGAATGGAGGCAGCCTTGCAGTTCACCTCCTCGATCACATTACGCAGCAGCGCCTTGAGCACATCGTTCAGTTTCAGGCTGGAATTGATCTCGGCGGCAACGGTATGCATGGCCCGATAAAGATGCGCATTGCGGATGGCGCGGGCGGCCAGATTGGCGACCGCGCTCACCACCAACTGCTCAGAGAGTGAGAACTCATGCAGCTCGCTGGTGTACACCCGCAACACGCCCAGGTGGCGATCCTGAATCCGCAGGGGCACAGCCAGGACCGAGCGAATCCCCTCCTGCCGGGCCTCATCGGGATATTGAAGCCCCACGTCATGCAACACATCCCGGATGGCCACCGCGTTCCCCTGGAGAACATCGCGATCAATGGGGCTGTGGTCTACCTCGACCGCCCCTTTGGAGAGATAACGTTCGCTCAGACCATAGGCAGCCTGCATTTCCATCGTCCGCCGTTCAGGATCCAGAAGCCGGATCGAAGCAGCCTTATACCCCATCTCTGTGACGATTGTCTGTAACATGTGTTCGAGTAGCTCCTGCCTCCCTAATCTGGCGTTCATCACCTCTGCGATCGCATAGATCACGCGAACGGGGGACTCTACAACATGAGACTGGCTCATCCATCCACCTCCTGGCTTCAGGCCTGACCTACCCATAGGCTCACCAGCATAACCACCAGCACTAACGTTGTCACGCCGGCGTACCGCCAATCCCTTTCCCAGACGAATACCACCAAAGAGCCGACCACGCGCAACAGCGGGGTCAAAATCAGGGTCAACAGCCCTAATGAGAGAAAACCGGACGGGCGCAGAGACACCGCTCGCTGCAGCGCCTCCACCGGAGGGACAACCGTGGTCGGAAGAACCCGATGCAGCACCAGATCAATCGCCAGGCCGACCAACATCAAGACCGCGCTGATGACCAGGCCAATGACCAGGATTCGATGTACGATCTCGTTCAGGTCGCGTGTAACGGCCAGGGCTGATGCCTTCTCCTTTCTCCTGGCGAACCACGCCGAGGCGTCCCGTCGGAGTGCCTCGGCTGTTCCCAACATCCTCCTGGCAAACCACGCACAAAAGCCCTGCCGGAGCGCCTCGGCCGTTCCCAACATCCTTCTGGCAAACCACGCACAAAAGCCCTGCCGGAGTGCCTCGGCCGTTCCCAACAGCGATCGAGTAGCCTTCATCCCCATCATCCCCCCACCAGCGCTCTCCATAGCATCTGTACAGCGAAGATCACCAACAGCCCTTGAAATAATCGCTTCAATGTCATCGTACGCATCCGCCCGCTCAGCCGCGGTCCCAATTGAGCGCCGATCAGGATCCCAAGAGCCGTGGGGATCGCGATCTGAGGGTTGATGTAACCTCGACCGTAATAAATCAGAGCACTGGTGGCCGCCGTCACGCCGATCATGAAGTTGCTGGTGGCGATCGCCGCCTTAAGCGGGATGCCCATCACCAGCACCATCACCGGCACCTTGATGATCCCTCCGCCGATGCCCAGTAAACCGGATACGTTCCCGGCCAGAAAGCTGGCCCCCAGGCCCAGCGGCAATTGATGGATGCCATAAGTGACCTCCTCGCCGGTGAGCGGATCAGTAAAAGAGGTGTCCATAATGCCGGTAGGAGCAACCGTTGTCTCCTCTTTAGGCAAGCGGCCCATGCTGTAGACCACGTATAGCAACACCAGGCCAAATATCCCTTGCAGCACCCGCCCACTGAGCAACACGGCCGTCACCCCTCCGGCCAGCGCACCGAGGGTCGTCGCGATCTCCAGCACCATGCCCAGCCGCGTATGGGTCAACCCCCGACCTACGTACACGGCACCAGCGGCTGAAGAGGTCGCGATGACACTGACGATCGTAGCACCAATAGCGGTCTTGATCGGAACGTCCAGAAACAAGGTCAGCATGGGGATCAGTAGCACACCGCCACCAATACCCAACATGCTCCCCAACACCCCAACTACCATCGCTATGGCAAAAGTCAAGATGAACGCCATGCAACCCTCCGTGCGCTCACAGACGCAAGAAAAGTCAGGCAGTTGCCAGCTCGGCATCCCCTCTCAGCAGACGATCATCACTTGAGGATGTAATACGTCCCCCGCTTATCGCCCACCTTGAGCAGCACGCCCCGGTCTACCAGGTCGGCCAGGTCCAGCCGTAACGTCTCCGCCGAGACGTGCGGGCACAGCTCTCGATACTCGCGATTGGTGATCCGCCCCTGTGCCTGGATGTATTGCAAGGCGCGCAACTGCCGCTCGTTCATGCTGGCTTCCCACTGCGGCTGCACGCTCGCCCGTTCCACGACATTCCGCAGGATCACCGTGAACGAATGGGGGGTGTCCCGAAAAGTCGGCTGGGGGTGGCCGGCCTGCACCATCGCCTCAATCATCCGATCAATGCCCAGGCCCAGCTCCTCGATGAATCCCCACTGGAAGAGTCCGTTGACGATGCGAGGATTGCGGGAGAAATGCTCTTCGACGATGTTGTCCAGCGTGATGTAACCGGGGAGCCCACCCGGCGACTGCACCTCCAGGCGATCTTCGAACATGCGGATCTCGATGCGGCGCCCGGCCAGCCGGTAATCGCGGTGGCAGACCGCGTTGATCAGTGCCTCACGCACCGCGAAGGGTGGGTATTCCGTCCGCTCCTCGCGCTTGAGCCCGCGTACCACCGCCTCGACCCGCATCTCCTCCATGATGACGTGCCAGGCGCGCTCGATGGCGCGTGGCAGCGGCCCCAGGATTTCCTCACGACGCCCATAACCGGGCAGCCCGCCTGGCCCGCGCGGCTCTTTGCCCAGGAATTTGACGAACACGATGCCTGACTGTGGCAGGAAGACCTGGGGCTCACGCCCGAACAAGAGCACGCCAGACACGGTAGGTTGGCCATCTGCCGTCACCGCAGCGATCTGACGCAGCAGCATCTCCCGATCCACTGTGATGGGACGGCGCTGTCTCTCCTCACGCTGCACGATATATTCGCTGATGATCTCATCGTCAAGATCGGCGCGTGTGGCCCCCGACACCGGCTCGGCCTCGAACTCTCCGCTCGATTTGGTCGCGGCCAGTTGTCGGATGGCATCGCCGCTCAACGGACGGTTCTCCGTCCCTGAGCGGACCAGCACGCGGCCATCCGCCAGGGCGTGCAGCTCGGAAGAGCGCGGCACCCGAATCGCAACGGCGAACCCGCCCGGCGTCTCCATCTGCTCCCATTCGGTGTGGACAGGTGGCCGGCACGCAGCTAACGCCTGACGCAGCGCCCCCTCGACCTCCTCAGACAGCAGATCCTCTGCCACCCGGCCGTCAGGCGTCACACCGATCAAAGCCATGCCGCCATCGCTGTTAGCAAAGGCGACCAGCGTCTCGGCTAACAGATCAGGATCAGGGGTCGGCAGGTATGCGAGTTGAAGGCCAGGTCCTCGCCAGGAGAGATTGTGAGCGCTCATAGTGCTTCACTCACTGAGCTAAGTGTTAAACCGAATCTTGAGCATCCGCAAGCTCGACAGCGCCTGTTTGCTTTTCTGGCATAAGCCCGGTGCGTTCGCCCTGTGACTCGTCATCCAGAGGCAGGCGTGCCACCGCTGTGACGCAATCCCCATCCTGCAAGTGGACCAGGCGCACGCCGCGCGCCGGTCGCCCCATCTGGTTGATCGAACGCACATTGGTGCGCAGCGCGATGCCGTTCGCCGTCATCAGCATCACCTCGTCCTGTTCGGACACCACGCGGCCAACCACGACGAGATCGCCGTCGCCCAGGCGGTTCGTGTTAGTGGTTTGCACGCCACTGCCGTACCGGCTCTGAAGCGGGTACTCTGCCAACGGGGTCCGCTTGCCATAACCACTGGCCGTAACAACTAGCAAGTCCCCCTCTGGCTCCACCACATCCATCCCGGTGACGAAATCACCCTCCTGCAAACGAATGGCGTTGACCCCGCCGGCTGTGCGTCCCATCGGACGGACCTGCTCTTCCGAGAAACGGAGCGCCCGTCCTTTGGCCGTGACGATGATCAACTCGTCAGAGCCGCTGGTCAACCGCGCCCACCCCAGTTCGTCCCCCTCGTCTAGGCTCATGGCGATGATGCCGCTCGGTCGCACCGACGCCAGCTCGGAGAGCGGCAGACGCTTGATGCGCCCCTTCTGGGTGAGCAAGGTGATGCAGCGGGCCTGCTCAAAGCTGGATACCGCCACCGCTGCCGTCACCCGCTCGTTGGCGTTCAGGTTGAGGACGTTCACAATGGGCAATCCCTTGGCAGTACGCCCAGCCTCAGGTAAGTTGTACGTCCGTTCCGAGTAGACGCGGCCCTGGTTGGTGAAGAAGAGGATGTAATCCAACGTGCGCGCGGCAAACAGGTGCAGCACCTGGTCCTCGTCCCGCGTCGGCATCCCGGTGACGCCGCGCCCGCCCCGGTTTTGCGCCCGGTAGGCCCGTACCGGTGTTCTCTTGACATAATTATCGGCCGTGATCGTGACGAGGACATCCTCTTGCAGGACCAAATCCTCCTCCGAGAAGGATTCCGAGACTTCCTGGCTGATGGCGGTATGCCGCTCGTCGCCGAACTTCTCTTTCAATGCTTGCAGATCGTCCTTGATCAGCGCCAGGATCTTCTCCGGGTGGGCCAGCAGGTCCTCCAAATAAGCGATGCGGCCCATCACATCCCGATATTCCTCTTCGATTTTCTGGCGCTCCAGGGCTGCCAGGCGGCGGAGCTGGAGGTCGAGGATAGCCTGGGCCTGCACCTCAGTCAGGCCGAAGCGGGTCATCAGAGCCGTGCGGGCAGCCTCGGCACTCTCGGCCCGGCGGATGGTCGCGATCACCTCGTCCAAAAATTGTAGGGCGATGCGCAACCCTTCCAGGATGTGGGCGCGCTCCTTCGCCCGGGCCAGGTCAAACCGGGTGCGGCGGGTGATCACCTCCTGTCGGTGCTCGACATAAGCCAGCAACATGCGCTTGAGGCTGAGGACGCGCGGCTCACCGTTGACCAACGCCAGCAGATTGACGCCGAAGGAGCTCTGCAACGGCGTGTACTTAAAGAGCTGGTTGAGCACCTTCTTGGGCGGAGAGCCTCGCTTCAGTTCGATGACGATGCGCATCCCCTGCCGGTCAGATTCATCTCGCAGGTCGCTGATGGCGTCCAGCCGGCCCGCCCGCGCCAGCTCGGCGATGCGTTCGATGAGGGTGGTCTTGTTGAGCTGGAACGGGATCTCGTGGACGATGATGCAGTGCCGGTTGCCGCGCATCTCTTCGATGGTAGTCACGGCGCGGATCACGATGCGACCATTGCCTGTGGCGTA
Organism: Anaerolineae bacterium; assembly: GCA_034433615.1. Classification (GTDB taxonomy): domain Bacteria; phylum Chloroflexota; class Anaerolineae; order DUEN01; family DUEN01; genus DAOUAJ01. The sequence continues at coordinate 15,727 of DAOUAJ010000250.1, forward strand.
TGCCTTACGCACCCCTTCGGTCCCCAGAATGATGCCACCGGTAGGGAAATCTGGGCCATGCACGAACTGCATTAGCTCATCCAGCGTGACATCGTCCAGCCGCGCCCAGTTCTCGATCAAGTAAGTGATGGCATCGGCCACCTCGTTCAGATTGTGAGGCGGGATGTTGGTGGCCATACCCACGGCGATGCCGGAGGCGCCGTTGAGCAGGAGGTTGGGGAACTTGCCCGGCAGCACGGCTGGCTCCTGCAGCGATCCATCGAAGTTGTCGAGCCAGTTGACCGTGTCACGGTCAATGTCTTCCAGCATCGCCTCGGCAATGCGGGACAGGCGGGCCTCGGTGTAGCGCATGGCAGCCGGGGCGTCGCCGTCCACCGAGCCGAAGTTGCCCTGGCCGTCCACCAGCGGGTAGCGCATGGAGAAATCCTGGGCCATGCGCGCCATCGCGTCGTAGACGGCCGAGTCACCGTGCGGGTGGTACTTGCCCAGCACCTCGCCCACGATGCGCGCCGATTTCTTGTAGGGGTTGCTGGCGCGCAGTCCCATATCGTGCATGGCGTAGAGGATGCGGCGCTGCACCGGCTTGAGGCCATCGCGCACGTCGGGCAGCGCCCGCGCCACGATGACGCTCATGGCGTAGTCCAGGTACGCGCCGCGCATCTCTTCTTCGATGTTAATGGGGCGGATCACCCCAACACCATTTTCTTGGTCAGCCAAACTGAATAGCTCCTCTCAGCGAAGATTAACCTTGAGCCAATCCACGAAGCTCATGAAAGTCATTTCTGTCGTCAGGGACAGCTCACTTTTATTGTTGCGATGCAAATGCGGAACATGATTGAGCTTGAAGACGCAAAATAACACGTTTCGGTGTTGCATCCGTCACAAACTCAACTTGTTCAAAGACAGCCTGGGCAAGATTGATCACGTCAGTAAAATAGCCTGAAGTTTCTGTGCCCAATCTGCGATTCCTTTGTGGCAAAACTCCCAATCGGCCAGGTCAACTTCCCACATTTTATTAACGTTAGCCTCTATCTGTTGGACAAAGGCTTCATCTTCAGCAATACGTTTGGAAAAAGTGGAATAATCACAACCGTATTTAATCTGATACTTGATATCTCTGTGGCGAAGTTCGTTTACTTTAGCAGTGATTTGTTCAATTGCATACCGTTGCAATGCGATGTCAACGGCCTCTTGCAAATTGCCTAAGGCGGCCAATGCTTCAACGTACTTATCCTTGATAGCTACTGTAGTCATAATGTCACCCTACTGCTTTATGATGATAACCAATGATCGCTCTGGTTCCTTGCGCTCACAAGCCATGCTCCCACTCACGCTGGCGCAGACTTCGCACCCATGCCGTGCTATCTCGCATATCTTCACGATCTCGCCACTTTTCCCCAACACCTCTCGGTGTTGTTTCAAGCGAACGAGTCGCACCAGCGAGTTTAGGCGGCGACTTGCTGCTTTTGTTTCCGCCGCTGTAGCCATCGCTCGAAGGTGTCCCATTCATCTCTAGACGCAGAACTGCCTGACTTTCATTATACCGTATCCGGCGTCGTTAGGCCATTTGGGGCGAAGACCCGGAGGCACGTGCGATCCATCTCGGAAGTGCGTTGCATGTGAAAGCGGCGAGGGCTACTGGATCAGCTCGATGTCGTAGTCCACCACTTCCAGGTCCACGCGCCACGATTCCACCGCCTGGGCCACCTGGGTGAGCAGGCCGTGAGCGTAATCCGCGTTGGACGAGACGCAGGCGACACCCAGCACGGCCCGCTGCCACACGTCCTGCGCGTCCACCTCGGCCACGGAGACGTTGAAGTTGTGGCGCAGCCGGGCGATCAGCGGCTTGAGGACGCTGCGCTTGCCCTTGAGAGAGCCGTTGCCCGGCAGACGCAACTCAAGGGTAAGAACACCAACGACCATTGTTACTCTTGCAAACCAGCCGTGGGTAGCCATTGGAATGCTGATGTCGTGCAAAGCAATTCGCATCCCAAGTTGTCCATATTGGCCTCCCGTCGTCACAGATCATTAGCCGTGACAGCTACAGTTTCAGAGACAAGCACGACCAGCAGGCTGTGCCGGCCCGCCCACCCGGCCGGTCCAGTCAGGGTGGGCATACTTACTCGCTCGCAGATCAGCGGCCATCTGCCGCTCCATGGGCAGCAATTCCCCCGGCTCCAGACACAGGTTCAGTGCCTGGGCAAAGCCCTGAGCCATGGCCTGGGCCACTTCGTCAAAGGGCAATACCCGCCCAAGTGCCGATTCCACGGTGAGAGCGCGTTCCTGCAAAGCGCGGCGCAACACCTCACGCCTGGTCTCGTCCGGAAGAGCCAGGCAATCCACGACCCGCGTCAGGTCACCCCACAGTGGCAGCGTGCCGTGTTGCAGAACCATACGACCGGCCCGATACTGGGCGCTTCCCATCAGTTTGTGGCCGTTCACGCAGATCTCGTAGGCGGAGGGCACCTCGAAGCAGGCGGCCGAGACGTTTGGCCCCGCCCGCCGGGTGCCAGGAGCCTCGTCCGCCGGGATGCCCAGGATGCGTAGCCCGGCCACCAATCCCAGGCTCAGCCGATGGTACGCATCCATGACACCGCCGGCCACACGCGGATCATCGTCCGGTGCGGCCACTGAGTACGTCAGTTCGTCCGTGTGTAGAATAGCGCGGCCGCCGGTGGGGCGGCGCACGACGTCATACCCCTGTGCCGCGCACGCCTCCAGGTCAATGTCCGAAAGCTTCTGATGCCGGCCCAGCGACACACACGGCGGCGACCACATGTAAAAGCGCAGTGTAGGCGGGGCCATTCCTTGCGCTGCCACCCGGCCGATGGCCTCGTCAATCGCCATATTGGTGGGGCCGTCAGCCGCGCCGTCTATGATCAAACGCCAGGTGGCCCGCAGGAAAGTTTCACCGTTCATGATCCATTTTGCTCCAGGTCCAGCGCAAAGACCTCTGTCTCCTCTTGGCGATCATTGATCGTCCGGAAGAGAAACGTCCACCCTTTGCGTTGATAATACCTGGAGGCTGTCTCCGTATGCAAGTAAAGCTTTCTAATCCCCAGTCTCTTAGCGACCGTGATCAAGGCTTCCATCAGTGCGCTGCCTATGCCCCGGTTCCGGTGATCAGGATGGACGAAGAGCGCCGCCAGCCAGGGCGTCAGGTCAGGGCGCGAGCTGAGATCGTCTTCGTAGATGCTGATGGTGCCCACGCATTGGCCATCCTCGAACGCTACCAGCGTCAGGGGGATGCGATCTTCATTCAGCCGCTGCCTCGTCTTGGCAACCACAGCCTCGAAATCTCTCTCGGTTTGGTGGTCCCACTCCTCGTAAATCCAGCGGGAGATGGTCTCAACGTACTCAGGGTGGTTCTTGAGGAAATCCATCGTGATCATGACCGTCTCCGATTCCAGGCCAAAGGCATCGGTATCGAGTTTCAGTATACGCATTGTCACCATGCCTGTCAACGGAAGAAGAAGGCAACGAGGGATGAGGCCATGAGGAGCGAGAACTCGTTAACTTAGTGCTTCGTTGACCCGCTATCTCAAGCGTTGACGTGATTTTGCGCTGGCAGTACAATGTATCCACCGTGATTCTCATGGCATAAGCGAGGGAAACGATGATCCTGAAAGATAAACGTATCCTGCTGGGCGTCACCGGTGGTATCGCGGTGTACAAGGCCGCTCACTTGGCCAGCCGACTGACCCAGGCTGGTGCGCACGTGGACGTCGTGATGACCAAGGCCGCCACCCGCTTCGTGACACCGATGACGTTCCAGGCGGTGACCCAACGGCTGGTGCACGTAGATCAGTGGCAATCCATAGCCGACGGCGAGCATGCTCGCATTGCTCACGTCCACCTGGCGCGATCTGCTGATCTCTTCATCGTGGCTCCGGCCACGGCTAATACGCTGGCCAAGCTGGCCTACGGGCTGGCCGACAACCTGCTCACGTCCACGGCCCTTAGTTGCGACGCCCCGTGGCTGATCGCGCCAGCGATGGAATCACACATGTGGGCCAGCCCGGCCACCCAGGCCAACGTGGAGACACTCCGCAGCCGAGGCGTCACCTTCGTCGGCCCCGTTGCGGGGCATCTGGCGTCTGGTGCTGAAGGTGTGGGGCGGATGGCCGAGCCAGAGGAGATTATGGAGACCGCACGGGCGCTGCTGGGGCGCAACGGCCCGCTGGCCGGTCGGCGGGTGGTGATTACCGCGGGCGGCACACGTGAGCCGATTGATCCGGTGCGTTACATCGGCAATCGCTCATCGGGCAAGATGGGGGTGGCGCTGGCGCGGTCAGCGCGGGACCTGGGGGCGTCCGTCGTGCTGATTCATGGACCGTTGCAAGTACCTGTGCCGTGGGGCGTAGAGGCCCGGTACACGGAGACGGCTCAGGCGATGTATGAGGCCACCATGACCGTCTTACCTGAGACTGACGTGCTGATAGGAGCGGCGGCGGTGGCGGATTTCCGCCCGGCTGAGCCAACGGCTGAGAAAATGAAAAAAGAGGAGAAAGACGAGCTGATCATCCGGCTGGAGCGCACACCTGACATCCTGGCCGCGGTGGGGCGGCGGCGAGGTGAGCTGGGACGTCCGTACGTGGTCGTCGGCTTCGCGGCAGAGACACGGGACCTGCTGACATATGCTCAGGAAAAGCTGCGGACCAAGAACCTGGACATGGTGATCGCCAACGACGTTTCCGCTCTCGACGCAGGCTTTGAGGTGGATACAAATCGGGTGACGTTACTGCGCCCTGGCCGTGAGCCAGAACCGTGGCCCTTGCTCTCTAAGGACGAGGTGGCCGCGCGCGTGATGGCCGAGATAGCGACCACGTTGGGAGAGGCATAAACCCTAAGGGTCTTTAAGTACACCATCCGCACCCTGCATCGCGATAAGCTGATGAGCTTTTTGGCCAAGCGGGGCATCGGCAGCCAGGTCATGTATCCGCTGGAGGTGCCCTACCAGCCGGCCTATCGGCATTTGGGGTATCGGGGGGGTGACTTTCCAGTGGCCGATGCGCACGTGAAGGAGATCCTACGACCAGGCGATGGGTGTGCTGGAACACGCCTGGGCTACGAACACACCTGGAGGAGAGAAAAGATGAAGGTTCTGGGGATCATGGGAAGTTCCCGTAGAGACGGGAACACCAACGATCTGCTGGACATGGCCCTGAGAGGCGCTGCCGAGGCGGGGGCGGACGTCGAAAAGATCGTCCTCCTGGACTACAACATCCACCACATCTACAACATCTTCGACCAGACCCGGCGCGGCGGTCGCAGACGCCCCCCTTCACGGCGAGCCCGCTCTCGCAGCTCTGCTCGCTTCGCGGCCCGTTGACGGCGTCTCTCACTGGGTTCTGTAAACCGGACCTGCTGTCCAGGTATGATCCCTACGGAAGCCTCAATACTGAGGATAATCCACGCCGCAGAGACGGCATTGCGCACGACGGCCCGCACCACAGGCATGGGATCTACGATCCCCCATTCCATCAAATCGCCATATTCCCGGCGGAGCACGTCGTACCCGATGCAGGGGTTCTTCAACTCTTGTTGAAGCCAACGCACTTGTCCCACCACGGTTCCCCCATCTTCACCCGCGTTGGCGGCCAACTGACGCAGCGGGGCCTCAAAGGCTCGTTTCAGACAACGCAGGGCTGTGGCCTCGTCGGTTTCAATGACTTTCATCCCATCTAAAGCCGGGATTGCGTTGAGCAGAGCCACGCCCCCGCCCACCACCACGCCTTCCTGGACAGCCCCACGAACGGCCGAGAGGGCGTTCTCGAGGCGTCGCCGTCGTTCCTTGCGGTGCGTTTCAGTGAGCCCGCCAACCTGGATGATGGCCACGCCGCTGGCCAGCTTGGCTAACCGCTGCCAGAGTTTGTCTCGCTCCGTCTTATCCTGGGTGGCCTCAATCAGAGTCTTGATCTCCCGGATACGTTGTTCAATCTGCGCAGGCGAACCTCCACCCCCTATCAGGGTCGTCGTTCTATGAGTAGCCACGACCTGGCTTACCCGTCCCAGGTCGGCCAGAGTAGCAGTCTCTAACGGCCGCCCGGTTTCGTCGCTGAAGAGGGTTGCACCCGCAAAGATCGCGATGTCGCGATACATGGCCTTCCGTAGCGCACCATAGGCAGGTGGTTTTACCGCCAGGCAATTGAATTGCCCTTGCTGCTGATTAACGACCAGGGTGGCCAGAGCAGAACCTGTCACTGCCTCAGCAATGACCAGCAGATTGGGCTCATCGGTCTGAGCCAGTAAGTCCATGATCGGAACCAACTCATCGGACCGAGAGATCTTGCGGTCAGTGACCAGCACGTAGGGATTATCCATCACGGCCTGGCCGATGCTTTGATCGGTGACGAAAGCTGTGGAGACATACCCGTCGTGCCAGCACATGCCCTCATCGTACTCGACTTGCAACCCAAGGCCCGAACCTTCTTGTATGTTGATGAAGCCTTGCGGACCCAGCCTGGTGATCACCTGGCCGACGAGTTCACCGATCTCCGGATCACCCGAAGCCGCCGTTGCCACCTGGACGACTTCAGCCATCGTTCGCGGCCGCCGACTCATCTTTTCCAGGGCTATCTGGGCCGCTGCTGCCCCTTTGGCCAGACCGCGCCGGAAGATCATCGGATTAGCACCCGCTGCGATGTTCTTGAGCCCCTCGCGGATGATTTCCTGGGCAAGAATAATCGTGGTCGTCGAGCCGTCGCCCGCTTTTTCCCTGGTAGCGGCTGCTGCCTGCTTCAAGAACTGAACGCCCATGTTCTGGTGAGGGTCAGGCAAAGTGATCCCCTCGGCCACCGTTACTCCATCGCAAGTGATCAGAGGAACTTCCCCCTTGCGTTCCAGGCCAACAGCGCGCCCTCGTGGACCCAGCGTGACCCGTGCTGCACTGGCTGTCAGATCAATGCCGGCCTGTAAGGCGCGGCGCGCTGCCCCGGAGAGCATTACGGTCTTTTTCAGTTTGCGGTTGAGTTCATCAAAACTCTTAAACTCGCCAGGCTGCATTGGCCTTACTTCTCGCTGGCTCGTGGGGCCTCTACCTGCTGAATGTCGGGCAGGGCCGTCCGATTCTCGTGTAGCGCCTGAGGTTGAAGGCTGGAGATTAGAGGTTGGAAGGAGGCGCGTTACGCGTTCTGGACATCAGTGGCATCGCCGCGCGGCTCCTCTTTCTCTGTGAACACGATGAGCGCCAGGATGATAACACCCACCACGATGGCGCTATCGGCTACGTTGAAGGTGGGCCACTTGAGATCGTCAATGCCGACGGTGATGAAATCGGTCACATGCCCAAAGCGCACCCGGTCAATCAGGTTACCGATGGCCCCGCCCAACTGCAAGCCCAGGCTGAAGCGGACCCAAAACTGGCCCTGGGGCAGAAAGCGGCTGTAGGCGATGATCGCCACGGAGACGGCCACGGCGATAAGGATAAACAATAGTCCCCTATCTTTAAATAACCCAAAGGCGGCCCCCGTGTTGGTGACGTGCGTAATGGTGAGGAAGCGAGAAAGGGCCGGGATCGGCACCCATGCAGCGTTTTCAGGCAAGGTGTGCAAAACCCAGGCCTTACTGATCTGATCCAGGGCAAGGACTACTGCGGCAATTGTGGGGATTGCCCACCCGCCCAGCTTGCTTCGAGTTGACATCTGGTCGTCCTTATTGTTCGATGAGGCTCTGGCAGTCGAGGCAGTACATGGCGTAAGGGATAGCCTTGAGCCGGGCAAAATCAATCTCCGCTCCGCAGCGCTCGCACAAGCCGTATGTGCCTTCGTCCATTTTTTGCAAGGCACGTTCTACCTCGGCCAGCAGACGTTGTTGGTTACGCCGCAAAGCCAGACCGGCGGCTTGCTCGAAAGCTTCCGTGCCGTCGTCGGCCATGTGATTGCCCAACCCCAGATTGGGGGGTACAGAAGTTTCGTAGTGAGAGAGTTCCTCTTGCAAGCATTCTCGTTCAGCCAACAGCGCTCTTTTGAGACGCCCTTCATCACGTGGCATGATCGTCATCTCCCAACGTCCTGAGCGGGCACACAGGCACCGCCCCTATGATTCAACGCAGGCATATTGTATCCCAATTGGCGGGAATCGCCAAGCTAGTTGGGCTTTGGACAAACCTCGCAGGTTCTGGATTTGCTACACCCCTTCGCGGGTTTCCTCTTCCGTCTCCAGTTCCGGTGTCAGCGCCGTGTTAACAGCGACCAGATACCCCCCTTCGCTGATCACGCTGTACGGCGGGCGGGTGTACTCTGCCACCTCATCTACCAGACCCCCGCCCTGCTCCATCACCCGCAGCGCCTTGACGTTCAGTTCCTCAACGATCTGGCTGGCCACGCGTTCCAAAGCTGAGCGCTCCTCTGGCGTGCGCAATTGGATGATCGCCTCGGCCAGGGGCTGGTGTACTTTGATCTGAGCCGCCTGGCGGGCTGCCTGTCCCAGGCTGACGATGCGCTGCGCCAGCCGCATGTCCGCCATCAACGATTCGTCAATCAGCGTCTTGTTGGCTTCCGGCCAGCGGGCCAGATGGACGCTCTCGGGGGCGTCGGCCCAGATGCCTTGCACTAGATTCTGGTAGACGGCCTCTGCCACGAACGGAGTGAAGGGGGCCAGCAGATGGCTGAGGGTCACCAGGCAGGTGTAGAGGGTACGGCAGATGGCTCGTCTGGCGACGCTGCTCTGGGCGTTCTCACCGGCATGGCTCCAGAAGCGGTGGGAGCAGCGTACGTACCAGTTCGAGAGGTCGTCTACGAATGCGGCGATGGCGCGAGCTGCGTCGGTAGCATCGTACTGATCCAGCCGTTCCGTCACCTCTATGATGAGCTGGTTAAGCGCGGACAAGATCCAACGATCCAACGGCTGCAGCGTCTCAGGTGCGGGCTCTCCTTCCGGTCCCCAGCCGTCAGCGTTTGCATGGCTCACGAAGTAGCCGTAAATATCCCACAGGGTGAGCAGAAACTTACCGGCCACTTCATCCACCAAAGCCACACTGAGGCGGCAGGAGATGCCGGGCGACGCGCTGATGTAGAAATACCAGCGTAGAGCATCGGCACCGTGGGCGTTGAGCACTTCCCATAGATCCACGACATTGCCGCGCGATCGGCTCATTTTCTGTCCCTGCTCATCCAGAATTAGCCCCAGGCTGATGACGTTGCGGTAACACGGCTGATCAAAGAGCAGGGTGGAGATAGCGTGCAGCGTGTAGAACCAGCCGTACGTCTGATCTATCGCCTCGCAGACAAAATCGGCGGGGAATTGCTCAGCGAAAGTCTCCCGGTTCTCAAAGGGGTAGTGCCACTGCGCCACGGGCATGGAGCCGGAGTCGAACCAACAGTCGGCCACCTCCGGAACGCGGCGCATGATGCCGACTTGAGCTGCCGAAGGGTTTTCGGCGCAGCGTGGGCAGCGCCAGGTGATCTCGTCCACGTATGGGC
>DAOUAJ010000251.1:0-10963 GCA_034433615.1 Anaerolineae bacterium
CACCCTGGCCTGCACGACGTCCAGGGCAGGCTGCCCGCCACGATGATGGCCAGGATCAGCCAGTTCATCCGCCGCACCTTGTGGCCCGAATGGGCTACGTGCGGGCCTCCATCGGCCGCATGGTGTGCACGGCTCCACGGAACAAACCGGAAAGAGTGCGAGTGACAAAACTTCTCTTCCGCAGGGCTGCGCGATGCATGTTTCACCTCCTCCAAGAGCGATCTTTGCACCCCTTATCGTACCAAATCTGGAGTTACTTGGGAACTGGAGTCTCTCATCCCCTTGAGCTTCGTCCGACTTCATGCTACAATGTTCAATGGTACGCTAGCCTGTGTTTTGTTATGGAGGCAACAGGATGATTCGTGACTGTATGAAACGTAATGTCGTCTCTATCCCGATAACGGCGACCATCGGTGAAGCGGCGGCGACTTTTGTCGCCCGACACATCGGGATGCTGCCGGTGGTGGATGATGCCGGCCATCTGGTAGGTTTGCTCCAGTTGCGTGACTTGCTGGGCCTGGTGATGCCCGATTTCGTGAAGCTGCTGGAGGACTTCGACTTTGTCCACGATTTTGGCGCCGTCGAAGCGCGGCACCCTTCGCCGGAGGCGATGGCCCGCCCGGTGCAGGAGGTGATGCAGCCGCCGGTCTCGGTGGACGAAACCTGCGGCCTGCTTCGAGCCGCGGCCTTCATGCGCCAGCACGATCTTCACGACCTGCCGATTGTAGATGTGGACGGCAAGCTTGTAGGCATTGCTTCTCGTGTGGATGTAGCGACGGCCATCCTCGCCAGTTGGCTGGCCCCATAGGAGCCCCCTTCATGATCGCTGCTCTCATCTCCACCCTGGTGTTCCTCGTCAGCTTATGGCTGATCTTCTCCGAGAAGCTCAACCGCACCATCGTCGGCATCGCCGGGGCGGCCGTGATGGTCGGCCTGGGCAAGCTGATTGGCTTCTATTCGGAAGAGGCGGCCATTGCCGCCACGGACTTCAACACCCTCGGCCTGCTGCTGGGCATGATGATCCTGGTCGCGCTGCTGGAGCCGACCGGTTTCTTCGAATTCCTGGCGGTGTGGGCGGGGCGACTCTCGCGCGGCCGCCCGGTGCGGCTGCTCGTTCTGCTTGGCACGATAACCACCGTCCTCTCGATGTTTCTGGACAACGTGACGACGGTCGTGCTCATCGCGCCGGTAACAATCTTGATCAGCGAAGTACTGGGCATTGGCCCTGTACCGCTTCTGATGACCGAAGCATTGTTGTCGAACACCGGCGGCGTGGCGACGCTGGTCGGCGACCCGCCGAACATCTTGATCGCCTCGGCCGCCGGTCTATCGTTCAACGACTTTCTCACCCATGCGCTGCCGATCGTGGTAGGGGTCTGGCTGGCCGCGCTCCTGCTCTTGCGCTACCTCTTTCGCTCTGAACTGGCCGTGAGCCTGCCCAATGCTGAGGCTGTGCTGCGACTGAACCCGGCCGAGACGCTCAGGGATCCGGCGACGGCGCGACGAACTTTGATCATGCTGGGGGTAGCCATTTTTGTGTTTTTTCTTGAGGATCTTCTGCATCTCAGCCCGGCGTTTATCGCCCTGAGCGCAGCAGCGGCCGCGCTGATCTGGGTGCGCCCCGACATCCACCAAACACTTCAGCGCATCGAGTGGAGTGTGTTGATCTTCTTCGCCGCGCTATTCATGATGGTGGGCGGGTTGGAGGAAGCAGGTGTGCTACACAGCCTGGCCAGCCTCGTCGTGCGGGCTCAGAGCGCGCCTCCGGTGCTATTCGGCGTGGCGCTGATCTGGATTGTGGCGGTGCTGTCGGCGGTAGTGGACAACGTGCCGATCACCATCGCGCTCATCCCGGTGATCAAAGACTTGGGCGCGGCAGGGGTCGCGATCGAGCCGTTGTGGTGGGCCCTGGCCTTCGGCGCGGGCTTCGGCGGCAACGGCACGATCATCGGCGCCACCGCCAACGTCGTCGTCGCCTCCCTCTCGGAACGGACGCGCACCCCCATCACCTCGGCCCTGTGGAACAAGCGCGGGTTGCCGGTGATGTTGGCGACGTGCATTGTAGCCAGCGTTCTGTACGCACTGGCGTACCCGCTACTGACTCGTTGAATCAGGCTGCCCGGAACTCTTACGGGTTCCAAGGAGCCAGGACCATGCCGGCCTTGACCCTTTCCGAAGTGAGTTCTCAACTGGCCGTGGCAGTCCTGCGGCTTGGGCTGATCGGGCTGCTGGCGTTCCTGGCCTGGCGAGGGTTACAACTGGCCGCGAGGCAGGCAGAACGCCGCCTGGAGAAGCCCGATGCTCCGGCCGAACAACTGGATCGCCTGAAAACGCTCGTCCATGTTGGGCGCGGCGTAGGCTATGCCTTAATCCTGGTCATTGCCGGGCTGATGGCCTTGCAGACCCTGGGCGTCAACATTGCGCCGCTGCTGGCAGGAGCCGGCGTGGCCGGGCTAGCGCTCTCGCTGGGCGCGCAGACGCTGATCCGAGATTTCATCGGCGGCATCCTGATCCTCGCCGAAAACCAGTTTACCATTGGGGACACGATTCAAGTCGGCGCGGTGACCGGAAGCGTGGAGCGTATCACCCTGCGGGCGACGTACCTGCGCGACGCAGAGGGGCGGCTGTATGTGGTCCCCAACGGCGACATTCGGCTGGTTTCCAACCTCACCGTGGATTGGGCGCGAGCCATCGTGGACCTGAACGTGGATTACCGGGCGGATATGGATAAGGTGCTGCACGCATTAGAGACCGCGGCGCAAAGGGCCCAGGCCGACGCGACGATCAAGGCCGATCTGCTGGAGCCGCCCCAGGCTGTTGGCTGGATCGGCTTCAAGGATCGGGCTGTGCAGGTTCGATTGATGGCCAAAACCAGGCCGGGCCAGCAATGGGCTGTGGCGATGGCGTTGCGCAAATACGCGGTGGAGGCATTGCAGGCCGCGGGCGTAGAAGTGGCGTAGCCGCGGAGTTGATTTATGAACCGCTCGAGAGTTGGCCCATGGAAACCATTCGCATCGGCGTTGTCATCCCTGCGTTTAATGAGGCAGACCATCTACCGGGCGTGTTGGACGTGGTGAGCGCGGTGGATTGGCTCACGCAGATCGTGGTGGTAGACGACGGCTCGACCGATGACACGCTGGCCGTGGCGCAACGGTATGCGCTTCGGGACCCGCGAGCATCCGTAGTCCATCTGCCGCAAAATCAGGGGAAGGCGGACGCCATGCTGGCCGGCGTCCAGGCGTTGCAGACTGACACTGTCATCTTCCTGGATGCCGACCTGATCGGCCTGCAACCTCATCACCTGCGCCACCTGAGCGAGCCTGTCATCGCCGGAAAGTGTGATATGGCCGTGGCGGTCTTCCGCCACGGACGAATCCGCACCGATCTCTCTCACCGGCTTACACCCTGGTTGAGCGGACAACGTTGTCTGCGGCGTTCAACGGCGGAACGGGCACTGAGGACTTTGGTGGGTGGCCGGTACGGTGTCGAGGTCGGCCTGACCGCTTACAGCGGACGACATGGCTGGCGCCGTCAGTATGTAGTTTGGCCGCACCTGACCCACATGGTGAAGGAACAGAAACGTGGCTTGTTTGCCGGGCTGCGTGAGCGCTGGCAGATGTATGCCCAGATAGTGACCATGCTGGTCATGATCGGAATCGGTGTGGCGGGAGGGTGGCTAGCCTTCTTAAACTGGCCGCGTGTCACCCAGGGGCTCCTTTCAAGCCACCGATCATCGTACTGGCGCATCGTCGCGGCTGTACTGCTGCTGGCAGTCCTGGTCCTGTGGTTTGGCGGCCATGAACGCTCGCTGGCTCAGGTCGAGCTACACCTGCGTGATCTGAGCACGTTGCAGGTCGAGCAATATCATCGCATTCTGATCTTCGCTCCTCACCCTGATGACGAGGCACTGGCATCAGGCGGCGTGATCGCCACCGCCCTTGCTGCGGAACCGCCTCCTCAAATTCGAGTCGTGGTGGTCACCAGCGGTGAGGCGTCGCTCTCCACGGCGCTGGCCAATGGTTACAACCCGGCTTCCCAACGTAGCACCCGGCGGCTGGCAGAAAATCGCCAACGGGAAAGCTTACAAGCGCTGACCTCTCTGGGAGTGGACCCTGAGCAAATCCAGTTCTGGGGATTCCCGGATGGTGGGCTGGAGTCAATCTGGTTACATCATTGGACTGGCGATGTGCCCTATCGCTCCCGATGGACAGGTCTGACTTCCTCGGAGCACGCCGTAAACAGCCCCATAGTCCCTTACACTGGTGCCGCCTTGCTCGATCTCCTGCGTGAGGCGTTGGCTGAGTTTCAGCCGGATGCCGTGGTCATGCCTCACCCACAGGATGCTCACCCTGATCACCGCGCGCTGGCATATTTCATCTCGCTCGCTGTCTCTTTGAATCAAGCAGAAGGTGACTCGCCCGCGCCAGACCTCTTCGCCTACGTCATGTGGCTGAGCTTCACGCCTCGCCCCACGAACATTCGTCTGGACAAGGACCCGCTGCGCCTGCCCGCGCGCTTCAACACCGATACTGAACAGTGGGTTCGGATCCCTTTGACCGATACCATTCGCAGGCAAAAAGTGACCGCTCTGCAGTCCTATCGTAGCCAGGCCCGCACGTTGCGAGGGCTGCTACGTAATGCCGGTGGTGATAACGAAGTTTTCGCCAGGTGGCTGTTGGAGTATCAGGTCCCGCGTTTTGCCGCCACTCCGCTTTCACTGCCAGACGAGAGATGGCAGCCCTTCCCGTATGAGGAAGAGTGGAAATGGCCCGGCATGCTCCAGCCGGCTGCCCCTATCTCTTTGTGGACTGCTGCTGACCAAACCGATCTGTGGCTGGCGGCGCAGTTACCCCACCCACCGCGCAAAGGGGTCAGTTACATTTTCGTGGTGCGCACTGTGCATGACCACAAACCCTTTGAGATGCGTATGCCGGCCCGTGATCTCGTCAGGACCCCTGATCATAAATTCTTCGTGGTGACCAAACTGCCATTGGAAGATCTCGATCGGGGCGTTCAGGGCCAGGTCCTTATGGCCTCTCTGGAGACGCGGCTGATGGGTGGCATCACGGCGACACGCGGCACGTGGCACTTGCTCTACCTGACGGAGGGTGGCCAAGTCCCATGAGAAAGATTCTGACACGTGCTTCTACGCCTTCGGGCAGCGCCTGCCGCTCTACACGATGCTGTTGCTGTACACGTTGACGATCACTATTAATACACTAGGCGCCATACCCGGCGGCGTGGGCCTGGCGGAGGTCTCGCTGGCCGCCTTGTACACGCAGTTCGGCGTTGAGCTGGAGCGCGCGGTGATCATCGCGCTGGCGTATCGGCTGACGGGATATTGGCTGCCGCGAGCGGTAGGCGGTTTATCCTGGCTCTGGCTGGAGCATGTCCATCGCACGCCGTTGGTTCCTGAGGAGCTGGCTTATGGCTGTCGGCGACCCGATCGAGGCGATCCGTCGGCATTTTGACCGGCAATCCATCCATTACGACCGGAACCCCTTCACGCGCTGGGTGGGGCGCAGTGAGCTCGCCGTCCTACGAGCGATGATCCCCCCTGCCCCACAGCCGGGCATCACCCCGGCGCTGGATTTCGGATGCGGAACCGGGCGGGTCACGCGGCTGTTGCTGGAGCTGGGCTACTCTGTGACCGGCTACGATCTGTCGCCGGGGATGCTGATCCAGGCGCGCGCGGCGCTGGGGCATCGCCCGGACGTGACCTTTACGGCCGATCGCCAGCAGATTCAGGCGCCATGGCCGCTGATCGTCTCGTTGGGAGTGCTCGATTACTACCCGGATGCGGCTCCTCTGTGGCAGGAGTGGCGCGAGCTGTTAACCCCTGCCGGGCTGCTGGTGGTCACAGCGCCCAACGCCTCCAGCCCGCTGGCGTGGCTGTATGCCCTCACCTCCCGCCTGACCTGTCCGGCCTTCCCCGCGACGGCCCGTGCGCTGATGGAGAAGGCTCGCTCGGCGGGATTGATCGTCACCGACGTGCGCGGCGCCTTTCCCCGCCATCCGGTATTGGGACATACCCTCGTGTTGCGGCTGATGAAGAACGATCACCCGGCTTGCCTGGCTCCATCGGCAGGAGTAAAATCTCCCTGCCAAGGTAACCCCCAATGTAACTGTTCAGCCTCCCTTACCCCGCGACGCTACGCCCGTACATGGTCGCCCCTACTGGGAGGAAAAGGGGGCCGGGGAGATGGGCTGAGCAGTTACGCCCCAACTTCCGCTATGACAAGTGCAGTGCAGGAGGAAGAACGATGAGCAATCCGGACCTTCGCCGAGCCATCCTCGATCGGCTGGGGCGCTTCCCCGAACGCGCCTCGCTGGCGGTGGAGTTCGGGCCGACAACGGACTTGGGAGATCACACCCGCGCGCGGGTGAGCTATGCAGTCGAGCCGGGCGAGTGCGTCGCGGCCTGGCTGTTGCGTCCGAAAGGGCCAAAGCCCGTCGGCGGATGGCCAGGCATCCTGGCGATCCACCAGCACGCCGGCCAGTACTACCTGGGCAAATCGGAGCCGGCCGGGCTGAGCGCCAACCGCATGTACCACTACGGGCTGGAGCTCTGCCGGCCCGGCTATGTGGTGCTCTGCCCCGACCACCTTTGCTTCGAGGACCGCCGCCCCCCCGAGTACGTGCGCGTGGAAAGCGGCTATCTCCAGGATCACGGGTATGAGTGGTTTGAGTTCACCCGGCGCATCTTGCACGGCTCGTGCCTCCAAACCAAGTACCTGCATGACCTCGTCTGCGCGCTGGACTTGCTGGCTGGGCTGCCCGATGTCAACCCGCAGCGTCTGGGCGCGATCGGCCATTCCCTGGGCGGGCAGGAGGCGCTCTGGCTGGCCTGGTACGATGACCGGGTGAAGGCCGCCGTCTCCTCGTGCGGTTTCAGCCTGGTTCGCGCCATCCTGCGGGATGGCATCAATCACAACCTGGCCATGTACGTGCCAGGGCTGTTAGAGGTCTGCGACATGGACGCGCTGGTGGCGGACATCGCCCCGCGCGCGTTCCTGTTCACCGCTGGCGAGGAGGATCGCATCTTCCCGATTGATGGGGTGCGCGAGATCGCCGAAAAGGCTCAGGCAGCTTACGCTCAGGCCGGCGTGCCCGATCGCTTCCGGGCCATCCTCTTCCCCGCCGGCCACAGCTTCCCTGACGAGGTGAAAGCGGAAGCCTATGCCTTCCTCGATCGCTGGCTAGCAGCGTAAGAAAAGCGAGTCCACTGAAAAAACTAAGCACGGCTCATGTTAAGAACAAGTGCAACGCTACCTGACCATCGCCCCCGCTCCCCCGCTGTACGGGGGAGCGGGGGTCAGGGGGTGAGGGGGCCTTGACGGTTACGGCAGCATCTGAAAGCTCAGCCCCGTTACGGAGCGTTGTGGAGGAGTCCGGCGATGGATCGCCAGATGGCGAGGCAAGCACTTGCACTAGCTCTGACATGAGCCAACCACCTTTTTGCAGTAAAGTCAAAAGTCAAACGCTGAGGAGCTCCCCCATGTTAGCTGACATCGTTCTCACCGTATCGCAATCCAAGCGGCTGATCGCCAAGGGCGTGGCCGTCCATCCGGCTGTCCGACGCGCCCGCCAGCGCGGGTGGTTGATCATCGCCACCGGTACCACCGATGGCTACGTCGTCGAAGAGGTGCTGGGCCGGCCGTTCGACAAGTACGCCTATGTCACCGGCCACGTGGTCCCGGCCGGCTTCGACAGCAAGACCCGTCTGGCGCCTAAAAACCTGCCCGACGTCATCCTGCACGACGGGCAATTGGTAACGGGGATCAACCGTTTTGAGGCCGCCCGCCAGCTCGGCCCCGGTGATGTGCTCATCAAGGGGGCCAACGCGCTCAACTACGATAAAAAGATCGCCGGCGTGTGCATCGGCGACCCCAACGGCGGCACGGTCGGCGGCACCCTGGGGCCGATCATCGGCCGGCGCGCCACGCTGATCATCCCCGTGGGGCTGGAGAAGCTGGTGGCCCACGACATCCTGGAGACGGCGCGCCTGCTGGGCCAGGGCGAAGAGGCGGCCAATCCCGTGCACCCGCTCTTCCCCATCACCGGCGAGATCATCACCGAGATCGAGGCGCTCGCGCTGCTCTGCGACGTACAGGCCCGTCACGTAGGATCGGGCGGCATCTTCGGCGCCGAAGGGGCCGTCCGCCTTCTGCTCCAGGGCGCGCCGGAGAAGATCGAGGCGGCGTTACAGTTGGTGAGGGAGTTACAGGCCGAGCCGGCGTTCTGAAACGTAAAACGTGAAGGCGTGAAACGTAACATCACCCAACAGAATTGCTGCCTCTTACGTTTTACGCATTACGTTGTTCAGGCTGAACCTCATGACCGATAGCCGGACATTAGGCATTGACGTGGGCGGCACCAAGATCGCCGCGGCGCTGATTGATGCCGAGGGACATCCTCACGGCCTGCGCACCGTCCCTACCCTGGCGCACGAGGGCGCTGAGGCGATCCTGGGGCGCATCGTCGCGCTGGCCAGGGCTGTGATCGCCGAGGCATCACCGATGCCCGCGGCTGTGGGGATCGGCACCGGAGGCCAGGTAGACCCGGCGACGGGGGAGATCGTCTTCGCCACCGAGCTGTTGCCGGGCTGGACGGGGTTGCCGCTGGCGCGGCGACTGCGCGAAGTGCTGGGGTTGCCCGTCCACGTGGCCAACGATGTCCACGCCATGGCCCTGGGTGAGGCCACCTACGGCGCGGGACGAGGCGTCCGCTACGGGCTGTACGTGGCCGTGGGCACCGGCATCGGGGGCGGCTGGGTGCTGGACGGCCGCCTGTACTACGGCCGTAGCGGGCTGGCCGGCTCGGTGGGCCACGTCAAGGTGGAGCCCGATGGGCGGCCGTGCACCTGCGGCGGGCGCGGCTGTGTGGAGCAGTACGCCAGTGGCCCGGCTATCGCCGGGCATTACCGTCGGCTGCGCGGGTTGGCCGCCGCGCCGGATGGGCAGGAAGTGGTGGCGGCGATGTGCACTGGCGATACCCTGGCCCGCTTCGCGGTGCAGGAAGCGGGGCGCTGGCTGGGGTTAGCGCTGGCCTCGCTGGTAAACGCGATGGAGCCGGACGCCATCATCATCGGTGGCGGCATGGCCGCGGCCGGCGAGCCGTTCTTCTCGGCCGTTCGCGCCAGCCTGGCCCGGCATGCGCTGCCCTCGGCCCGTTCGACGCCGGTGATCCCGGCCGCGCTGGGCCCCCACGCGGGTGTCATCGGCGCGGGCGTGCTGGCCCGGCAGGAATTAGCTCAACCATGTTAAGCTCGACCCACGACCACTACACCACCATCGCCGAGCTGCGTCCCCGGCTGGGGATGGTGATCCCAGTCTGGTACAACCCGACCGAGCCCGACGAGGTGATCGCCGGTCTGTTACGGCTGACCCTGGCTGATTGCGCGCTCTTCCTGTCGCTGGATCACACCGTGCTGGTGGTGGACGGCAGCCCGCGCATCGCCCGAGTGGCTCAGGCCGAGCGCGATCGCCTGGCCCGCCAGGAGGGGATCGCGCCCGAGCTCATCATCGAGGACGAGAACCGGGGCAAAGAGCACGCGGTGACGCGAGGGATGCAGTGGCTGCTCCAGCATTGCCCCGGCGCAGAGTTGCTGTGCGTGCGCGATGCCGATGCCGATCACTTCATTAACGATTTGCCCAACCTGGCGCGAGCGGCTGTGCACATCGCTCGAGAGACGGGCAACCCGCGCGTGCTGATCATCGGCCGGCGCGGCAGCCTGCATCGCCCGATGGGCTGGCTGCGCGGTGAGCTGGAACTGCTGCAGGACTGGGTATTGCTCGACGCGCTGCGTTTTTACCTGGCGCGCCAGGGCGATGTGTTGGACCTGCGCTTCTGCGCCGGCCCTGACGCCGTGCCTGACTTCAACTCCGGCTACAAGCTGTACACGCGAACGGCCGCCGAACACATTTTCGCCGATCCGGGCGCGGAGATGCGCTGTCTGGGCCCTGACGAGTTCTGGCGCTGCGGGGCGGAGACGATTTCGATCGTGCACGGCGTGCTGAACGGCGTCACCCTGGGCGAGGTACAACGCATGACCTTCGATGGACAGCCCTCCTCGACTTTCGGCGCGGGAGCCGAAGCGCGCCTGCGCTGGTACAGCGGCGTGATCGCGTGGATCTTCTGTCGGTTGGACATGCCCGTCGAGACGGCCCGGCGCATCCTGGACAACCATGTGGCGGCCAGCCGGATGAAGACGTTAAGGCCGGCGGTTGAGGAGCTGTGGGCCGTGCGCGATGCAGTACTGGCGCGGCTGGCCGCGTACTATGGGCAGGAGTACACACCGCCACCGCCTGCCCGTCCGATCCCCTTCTTGTAGGAGCATTCAATTTCAGATAGCCGTGCACCGCACGTCAGGCGTCCGGTAAAAGCTGGGCCAGAATGCTATCCCATTGCTTTAGGGCGCGGTATGCTCTTTCCCGCGTGGCCGTCGTATGCGTCAGGCCAGAAGCGGTTCTAAAGGCGCTGGTTGCTACTTGAGCTACTTGATCGCAGGCCGTCTCCAGTAAGTCGTAATCGCTGGCAATCTCGTTAGCGCGCTCTTTGTTATAGCGTTGGCGCGCTGCATAGCGCACGCGCTGACGACGAGTGGGCTTCTGCTCGCCAGGCTCGGGTCTGAAATTGGGATCGGCGCTGACCTGCTCATCTGGAGCGATCACATCCAGCAAAAGGGTTAGGACGTCTCTCATCTCCCCTATGGCACCCGAGTAGTTAGGCAAATCAGCCTGGTAAATCTTCCACGCGCTGAGGTACTTGTCGGCCAGATTATTCCCAATCTTCGCCAACCGGGCGTGTAGCTCGGAGTCATGCATGGGCGATTCAGCCAATGTGCCGTACACTCGATACCATCGGCGGAACATCTCACCAGAGTAGCGAAAGGCAAACCCGTCTTCTTCAGCCGCTACCAGTCCTATGTGCTGCAAGATCTCTAAGGCATCATTCGCCTCAT
>DAOUAJ010000252.1:0-5047 GCA_034433615.1 Anaerolineae bacterium
TTCCGCATTGAACCGCGCGCCGTACGCCGCCGCCCAGCGGTCTATCCCGCTTTGAAAGGTTCTCGGGCTGATGCCCGCCAAAGCCTGCTTGATCAGTTACGGGAGCCCATCAAATGTTAGTGACATTGGGCTTCAGCCCGCAGCGGCGAGCTGAAGCTCGCGCCACCAAGGATCACAACAGGACCTTACCGTCCTTGAAGATGAGCTGGCCGTCCAGGTAGATCTCCCCCTCTTTCCGCATGTCCTTCACGATGTCCCAATGGACGGCTGACCGGTTCGTGCCGCCGACCTGGGGATAGGCCCGTCCCAGAGCAATGTGGATCGTGCCCCCCATCTTTTCGTCGAGCAAGATGTCCTTACAAAAGTGGGTGATGGCCGGGTTGGTGCCGATGGCGAACTCGCCGACGCGGCTGGCACCGGCGTCGGTGTGGAGCACAGCGTAAAGGAAATCCTGGTTCGTGGCTGCCCGGGCTTCGACCAGCCTGCCCTGCTCCCAGCACAGGGTGATGTCGTACATCAGCCGGCCGCCCAGCACGCCGGGGAAGTCGAAATGAATGTACCCGTGCACCGTGCTCTCCACAGGAGCTGTGGCGATCTCCCCATCGGGCATGTTCATGTGGCCGTCGGCGACCTCCCACGTACGCCCCTCGACGGAGAAGCTCAGGTCCGTGCCCCTTCCCACCACGCGCACCTGCCGGCCCCGGTTGAGGGCCTCTACCCAACGGCGCCACTCCTGGCTGACTGCCGGCCAGTCCAGGAAGCACGCCTCGAAGAACATATCTGTGATTGTCTCCTCATCCACGCCGGCCTGACAGGCCAGCGCCGCATTGGGCACGCGCACCAGGCACCAGCGGGTCTTCTCCCAACGCAGCGCGGAGATCTGGCCCATGGCCCTGCGCAGCAGGGAGAGCTTCTTGGCCGGGACATCCCAGAAGACGTCCAGGTTGTGGGCGCCGCGCAGCCCGAAATAGACATCAGCCCACTCCATGCCGTAGGCTTCGATCTCAGGCACCCAGCCGATCTGCTCCGGAGTGCCGTACTGCAACACCAGGCGATTGAGCTCCTCGGACAGGAACTGCACCTGCGGGAAGGCGCCAGCCTGGATGCACGCCCGATACACGGCACGCATTAGGGGATACGTCTCCAGCTCGACAAAGGCGATCATGACACGCTCGCCCGGTTGGACCGCCGCGGAGTATTGAACCAGCAGATCACCAAGCTGGCCCCATCGTTTGTCCATGAACATACTCCGCCGTGCGATGCATGCTCATTCTCGAGCTCTCTGCCCGCGAACGAAATAGTTGGCAATGAAAATGAGGATCAATAAGACACCCCACGCAAAATCTTTGAAAAAGGAGCTCCCACGCACGCCGGCGAGGATCATGTGGAAGCCGGTGGAAAGGATCTGCAGGATGATAACGGCAATGAAGACATCCAATACCTTACCAAACCCGGGGATGATGTTCGCCAATACTGAAATCAGGATGGCCAGCAACACATAAGTGGTTGTGCCATATTCATAAGCGGCAGACATGGTACGGCCCATGACCAAGATACCTGTGACAGCGGATAAAATGCCGCTATACATGTAAACCTTCAGGAGGACGGAGCGATTGTTGATCCCCGAGAAATCTGAGGCTGTGGGGTTAGAGCCCAGCATTCGCGCCTTGAATCCAAACGGCGTGCGATAAAGAAGGATGTTGGTAAGAATGGTCAGGGCGACGAAGATGATAAAGGGGATCGGAATTCCCCCTAAGGTTTGGGCCCCAATTGTGGAAAGCTGTTTGGGGAAGCCTGTCACAGTAGTGCCGCCCGTCAGGCCCACGGAAATGCCGGTATAAAGGGTCATGGTGGCCAGCGTGGCGAGAATAGGTGGAACGCCCACATAGCCGATCAAAAAGCCGTTGAAGGTGCCACAGATCCATCCGACCAGCATGGCAATGAACAGGGCGACCGCGAGGTAGAGCATGATTTGAGCTTCCGCAGCATCGGTGGGGATGAGCTTTCCCATGAAAAGGCCGGCCAATACAGCCGCCAGGTTCGAAGTAGCATTCACAGAAAGGTCAATGCCCCCTGTCAAAATGGTAATCATCATCGCCAGGGAAAGGACACCCAACTCGGGGAGTTGAAAGCCCATGGAAGTGATGCTCCGTACTGTCAGGAACCTCTCTTCGGTCACGGCGAAGAAAACGAACAGCACCACCAGCACCCCAAATAGTTGAAGGGTATCGCTGTTGGCACGCATCCTGCTGAACACGCTGGCCAGCACCTTTCTCGAAGCGGAATTTGTCCGCTTACCGCTCACATCCCTGGTCATCATGTTTGCGCTCCTGTCCAACGCCCTCACACCCATCAGGCCACTTCGGTCGTATGCCCAATCCGTCGGGCACGCCGTTCTCGGATCGCTGGGATAGAGGTGAACACAATTAAGATAATGCCCACCATTAAGCGCTGCCATTGTACGGGAATGCCAGTGAGGATCAGGGCCCGGTTGATCACCTGGATCAAGAGGACGCCCAATGCTGTGCCGATCACCGAGCCGCGCCCCCCTGTGATAGAAGCACCGCCCAGGATAATGGCTGCCAGTACGTCCAGCGGCTGTCCAATAAAGACAACAGGATTAAAGTAGCGGCTCAAGAACGCCTGGGTGACTCCAGCCACCGCAGAAAGTACGCCCATGATGGCGAAGGTGACCAGAGTGATTAGTCTGGTGTTGAAACCGGAGCGGATGGCCACTTCGCGGTTGCCACCCATGGCATATATACCCCGGCCGATGGTAGTGTACTTCAACATCCACCAGATAAACAGCCCAATCAGCACCACGTAGATGATAGACATGTGCAAGCCAGTCTCGCCAACAAAGCGATCGCGAGCGGTGATGATAAATCGCGCATAATATCCGACGACCCCTTGGGGCAGATCGAAGTTGGCGGTAGCTCCAACAAAAAAGAGGTTAAACCCATACCACATGGTGAAGGCTGCCAATGATACGTTAAAGACAGGGAGATTGAATCGGGTAACCAGGAACCCGTTCAACAAGCCGGCGAGCATCCCCATCGGGCAGGCAATGAGGTAGTACAACAGGGGGCCACCCTCGTAACCCAGTTTGAGCAGGAGCATGTGGGTGGAAAAGGAGGTCACGGCGGCGATGGCCACAAAGGAGATGTCAATCCCGCCAGAGATGATGATGGGCAACACGCCAAAGGCCATGATGAAATAGACGATGGCGGCGCGCAGCGTGTCGAAAACTGTCGAGATGGAGAAAAAAGCCGGGTTAATCAAGCCTACGATCAGAGACAGGCCCACCAGGATGATGAAAACGACAAACTCTCGGGTTTTTACGATCTTGCTTGGCATTCGGCGTCCTTCTTGTTATCTCGAGTTTGCTGTGGCAGAAGCGACTAACTCGGCGTTTAATGTCTGTTCGGTGATCTCCTCATGTTTGAATTCTTTGACAATCCTGCCGGCACGCATTAGCAGGATGCGATGACAGGTCTGTATCAGCTCGGGGATATCATCAGAGATCAACAAAATGCCCACGCCCTGTTGGGCCAAGTTGCGGATAAGATCGTGAATTTCCGCTTTCGAACCAACATCTACACCCACCGTCGGGCCGTTCAAGATCAGTATTTTAGGGCCTCGCGCTATCCATTTAGCCAGCACCGCACGCTGCTGATTGCCACCGGAGAGGCTCTTCGCCGGCAACTCCCTTGAGGGTGTTTTCACCTCTAGTTGTTTGATCCAACGATCGGCCTCCTCGGCCTTTGCCTTGGAGTTGAGCAAACGCAGCTTGGTCATTAACTTATCAACCAGAGTGACCACAATGTTGTCACCAATTGATTGATCGAGGAATAATCCCTCACGAACGCGGTCCTCCGGCACATAGCCGATCCCATGGCGCACCGCATCGGCGATGCTGCGGATTTTCACCTCTTTCCCCTCGATGAAAATCCTCCCTGAGTCTGCGGGCAGGACCCCAAACAGCGACAGGGCCAATTCTGTCCGACCCGAGCCCAGTAGGCCTGTAATGCCCAGCACCTCATTGGGTTTGAGCTCAAAGGAGATATCGAAAAAGCCGTGAGCGAGGGTGAGGTTCTCCACGCGTAAGAGGAGCGGGGCGGCCTCTTCTACCTTGCTGAGGGAAATCACACCGGTTTCGAGTTTCCGCCCCGTCATGTAAAATGCCATGGTTTGTATATCCAGCCCCCTGGCATCCTGGTCCAAAACCTTCTTGCCATTGCGAAATATGATAGTACGGTCTGCGATTTCCACCACCTCGTTCAATTTGTGGCTGACAAAGAGGATAGACAGCCCTCGCTCTTTCAGCTCATGAATTACCTTAAAAAGGGCCTGGATCTCCCTCTGGGTCAGGGCGGTGGTGGGCTCATCCATGATGATGATGCGGGCATTCGCCAGTAAGGCTTTGACGATAGCGGTCAATTGGCGATCCGCCATGGGAAGGGTTTCCACGACCGCGTCCAGGGGAAGGGAGACGTTGATCTTCGCCAATCCCGCTTTGGCGATTTGGTGGATTTCTTTCCAGTGGACCAACTGCTTACTGCTGGCAAGCTGTTCGTTGATGGCGATATTTTCGGCTATGGTGAGGTTGGGGAAGAGGGAAAAGTCCTGATAAATGACTTGAATCCCTTCATGGATGGCCTCAATGGGCGTCAGCCGTTTGTAATAATGGCCATTAATATAGAGATCGCCCTCATCAGGGGTATACACACCAGAGATGATCTTGATCATCGTCGATTTGCCGGAGCCATTTTCCCCCACCAGGCAACACGTTTCACCCTTGTGGATCGACAGGCTCACGTCATCAAGGGCGATAACTCCGCCGAATCGCTTGCTGATATGTTCTACACGCAGGATCTCTTCCGCCATATGGGTCTTTCTTGGACTATCGCGAGGCTTTAATTTACCCCCATATATGGTGGTAAGATAAACAATAACCACCATATATGGGGGTTCTATCAACGGAACACTGGTTTACGCAATGGATGGGAGTGGATTAGAACGGATACTGATCCATGTTCTTGGCGTC
>DAOUAJ010000253.1:0-3283 GCA_034433615.1 Anaerolineae bacterium
TCACGCGGCTGCGTCGTGTAATCAATTATGGTGGTCACACCGCCACAGGCGGCGGCGCGTGTGCCTGTCGCGAAGTCGTCGGCGGTGGTGTAGGGGCCGGAGCGCAGGGCGAAGTGGGTGTGAGGATCAATGACGCCAGACATCACGTACATACCGGTGGCATCTATCACCGAATCCTCCGGCTGCACCGGTGCCTGGCCGCCGACGGCAGCGATCCGCTCTCCCTGGATCACCAGATCGCCTGCCACTGTCCTGTCCTCAAGGACAAGCGTCCCGCCTCGAATGATGAGCGCCATTTGTAGCCCCAGATAGTCGTGTCAGTGCCTCCACAGGATCAGGGGAGGTCTGGAGGGGCGTTCCACCCCTCCATGCCACCCCGTTCGGGCAGGAAATGGCCGTTAGCTTGATGCCTATGGGCACCGCCCCTACTCAGTGCGGCAGGGGTTGCTCATGACGCCGATGCCTTCGATCTCCACCGTCACCACATCACCGTTGCGCAGATAGCGCGGAGGTTTACGGAAATGGCCAACGCCGGGGGGAGTGCCCGTCAGGATGATGTCGCCGGGCAACAGGGTGAACGCGCGAGATATGAACTCGATCAGGTACGGGATGCGGAAGATCAATTGATCCGTTCGGGAATCCTGCACGATCTCACCATTTACCCGGCAGCGGATGGGCAGGTCGTGTGGATCGGGGATCTCGTCGCGGGTGACGAGCCAGGGGCCCAGGGGACAGAACGTGTCCAGCGACTTGCCGCGCACCCACTGCCCATCGCCCATCTGAATGTCTCGTGCGCTGACGTCGTTGCCAATGGTGTAGCCGAAGACGTAATCGTACGCTTGCTCAGCCGGCACGCGGCGGGCCCTGCGTCCGATGACGACCGCCAACTCCACCTCCCAATCCACTTTATCGGTCAGAGCGGGGTCCCAGCAGATCTCATCGCCGGGGCCAATGATGGCGGTGGGGAACTTGGTGAAGATGATGGGCCGGTCAGGAATCGGGGCATTCTGTTCGCGCACATGGTCCAGGTAGTTCTGGCCGATGGCCACGACTTTAGATGGGTCAGGTACAGGGGCAGCTAGCCTGACTCCCGCCAGGGGCCGGGCGAAAGGCCCCAAATCAGAGGCAGCCAGAGTGCGCTCAGCCTCCGCCCACGCATCCGGCCCCGCCTCCAGAAAAGTTCGCATGTCGGTGGGGATATGGTAGCCGCCCACACGCGCATCGTGCGCAGCCGCCAGATCAATGACCTGATCACCCAGCACGCCACCCACTCGCCACCGCCCGTCTTGGATAAAGGTTACCAAACGCATATTTGCGCCTCCTATGTGTTCTCAGCCGCCTGCTGGTGGTGTGTCCAGTATAGCGTACTGTCGGTGAGTGTCAAACGCCATATGAAGGGGAGACGGGAGGACATGGAGACGCGGAGAGTCTCACCGCGTCTCCCTATCACCCTAATCGGCCGTCTGGATCAGAACGAACGTGGATTGCCCATCCTTGATCTCCACTTCCTGTTGGTAGATCTGGTCGTTGACCCTGGTCTCCAGGCGGTAAGTTCCCACAGGCACATCTGCCAACATAAAGTTTTCACCCCACTCGTCGTCAGGATTGATCCCAGGCTCATCCAGGTAGGTGTAGATTTGCTGCCAGATACGGTCAAAGCGCGGTGACTGATAAATGAGGATCGAGACATTGGCCAGAGGACGCCCTTGAGCATTTAACAGGCGGCCAACGATGGTGCCATAGCCCGGCGTGGGTTTCAGCCACAGCTCGGGGTTACGCGTATGAGCGTAGTCGTTCTGGCCGATGCGCACCTCGATGTGCAGATGCGGCCCAATGGCGACTCCGCTCATCCCTACCCGGCCAACAGGCTGACCCGGCTGCACTGACTGGCCAGGCTGCACGTCTATGCGAGACAAATGGCCATAGAGGACGAATACCGGCTGGTCCCGGTACATGCGGAACAGCCGCAGGACGATGAAATTGCCGTAGAAGTTGGGCGAGGGGCCAACAACCTGCTCTGTATCGGTGCCGGCGGCCACCACTTCTGCATCGGCCACGGCCAGCACGGGTGTGCCCAACGGGTTGACGATGTCAACACCGTGGTGAGGGATGTACTGGCCGCGGCCGTTGGAGCCGTAGGGATAAAACGCGTTGGCGTAAATCTGTCCGCCGGGGCCAATGGGCCGTTCCAGCCAGTAATGGTCCTGGGCAGCGGCTGGATCTGGCGCGAGGGAAGGCGTCTCCTCCGCTTCGGCCGTGACAGTTGCAGGTAGAGGAAGTGCAACCGATATGGTTTCAGGGGCTGGCGTCTCAGACAGTTCCGGCGTGTTCAGGTCGGCAGACGTGATCGCCGTCGCGGTCGGAGTTTCCGTGGCCGTGGCCCTCAGCGCTGGCGTGACGGCAAGCGTGTGGGTTACGACAGGGGGCTCTGGGGTGTCAGTTGTCGGAGTGGGCTGGGGTGTGTACAATGCTTGAGCTGTGGCCGCGCGCGCGCTGGCCCAGGCGATGACACCGGGTAACCATCCCAGACGTAGAGCACCCAGGACCAACCCGGCTAATAACAATAAACTTACGGCGATCACAACCGGCAACGACCGGCTGTGGCGTTTGCGCCACGTGTAACTGGTCAGGCGAGGCACTGTCTCGCCGCCTCCTGAAGTTCAATAGATTGCCCACACACGGGCGGGAGGCATCATAGCACATCAAACGTAAAACGTGAAGTGTGTTCCGTTCACACAGTACGGAATGCACAACAGGTGTCACCCATGAGGCTCAAGTATGCGCTTTGACATCCTGACCTTGTTTCCCGACATGTTCCGTGGGCCGTTCGATGACAGCATCATTAAACGCGCCCAGGAGTCAGGGCTGATTTCAATTCACCTGCACAACATTCGTGACTTTGCCACCGATAAGCACCACGTCACGGACGATTACCCCTATGGCGGTGGGGGTGGAATGGTGATGAAGCCAGAGCCCATCTTTTCCTGCGTGGAACATGTGCTGACCGAATCGTCGCCGGGGGAGAAGCCCCCGCCCATCATCCTGTTGACACCGCAAGGACGGCTGTTCACCCACCAGGTGGCGATGGAATTGGCCCAGCACGCCCATCTGATCCTGATCTGTGGCCGTTATGAAGGGGTGGACGAGCGGGTGTGCGAGCATCTGGTCACGGATGAGATCTCTATCGGCGATTACGTGCTCTCCGGCGGGGAGATCGCTGCGATGGTGATCGTGGACGCGGTGACCCGGTTACTGCCTGGAGCGCTAGGGTACGCTTTGGCCC
>DAOUAJ010000254.1:0-12504 GCA_034433615.1 Anaerolineae bacterium
GATGATCCCGATAGATTCATCTTCCGGGGTTGGCCCGCCGAAGTTCATCGTCCCCAGGCAGAGAGGGGAGACCATGACACCTGTGCGTCCCAGAGATCGGTATTCCATGACTTCTCCTTTCATGAGATGTGAGGTTAAAGTTCAGACATATGCCAGGCTGTCGGATTCACCGTGTGACCCGACAACGGCAGGATGGTCAGGATTATACCACAATTGAACTCGGTCATCTCTCTTGACAAAAGGCATCCCTTCGAGTATGCTTGCCTCGTCTCCCAGGTTGATGGCCTCGTGAGCCGGTGGTCATTGGCCGGGAGGGGTCAGGAGCCGTGGCTCAGCGCCGATGCGCGCTAAGAGAACCTATGCAGGAGGTTCCAGTGTCGAGCCTGGGATACTGGGTGGGGTTCAATCGAGTTCAAGGCATTGGCCCCCACCGCCTCCGGGCATTGCTGGATTACTTCGGCGACATTGAGAGCGCCTGGCATGCTTCCCCCCGCGATCTCCAGCAGGCTGGTCTGGATCGCCGTTCGCTAGAAAACCTGCTGGCAGTTCGTGCTTCCCTTTCCCTGGATAGAGAGATGGCCCGCATCGAGCGAGCAGGCGTGCAAGTGCTGACCTGGGAAAGCTCCGACTATCCGCGCAACCTCCGCCACATTTACGGTCCGCCTCCAGTGTTATACGTTCGAGGCAGGCTGATTCCGGCAGATGAATGGTCGGTAGCTGTTGTCGGCACACGGCGTGCCAGCGCTTACGGCCGTGAGGCCGCCCGTCGGCTGGCCACCGAGCTCGCACGCAACAGCGTCACTATAGTCAGCGGGCTGGCGCGAGGCATTGATGTAGTGGCCCATCAGGCTGTGTTGGAAGTGGGCGGGCGCACCATTGCCGTCCTGGGGTCCGGGATAGACATCATCTACCCTCCTGAACACCGCCGTATCGCCCAGGCTATCACTGAGAGCGGCGCGCTCCTTTCGGAGTACCCATTAGGCACCCAGCCCGAAGGCAGCAATTTCCCACCGCGTAATCGCATCATCAGCGGGCTGTCCAAAGGGGTGGTCATCGTCGAGGCAGGCGCTCACAGCGGAGCGCTGATCACGGCGGATTTTGCCGCCGAGCAGGGTCGTGAAGTCTTCGCCGTGCCAGGTAGCATCTTCCAAAGCAGTTGCGCCGGTACCAACCGGCTGATCCAGGACGGGGCTCATCCGGTGCTCTCGGTCTCCGACATCTTGGAGGTGCTGAACCTGGAACAGGTGGCCGAGCAGGCAGAGATCCGAGCGATCGTCCCCTCAGACCCTACCGAATCCCGATTGTTATCTTGTCTCAGCGCTGAACCAACCCACGTGGACGAGTTGGCTCAAGCGGTTGCATTGCCCATCTCCACCGTTTCCAGCACTCTGGCCCTGATGGAACTGAAAGGCCTGGTGCGTCAGGTGGGTGGCATGAACTATGTGTTGGCGCGGGAGTCCAACGTTGAGTATCGCATTGATTAAGCTTAATGTAAAACGTAATGCGTAAAACGTGAGGTTACGCATTACGTATTACGTTTTACGTATTACGGCCCGGAGGTGAGCGTTGTACTTCGTGATCCTGGCTGGCGGCGTAGGCAGCCGATTGTGGCCCCGTAGCCGGCGACAGATGCCTAAGCAGTTCTTGAACATCACATCGCTCGAACGCACCTTGCTACAGGAAACTTATGAGCGGGTGGCGGAGATGAGCCCCAGCGATCACTTCGTCGTTGTGACATCTCAGGCATACTCGCCCACCGTCCTTGCGCAATTGCCGCAAATCCCGGCTCGCAACATCTTGGGCGAGCCCGTAGGCCGCGGCTCGGCTCCGGCCGTAGGGATTGGTGCCCTCTTCATCCACCAGCACGATCCAGGGGCTGTGATGGCGTCCCTGCACGCCGATCATTTCATCACCCGCCCGGGCGAATTGCGTCGCATTCTCCGTGTGGCCGAGGTTGTGGCCCAGGATGGCTGCCTGGTTACCCTGGGGATCGAACCCTCTCATGTAGAAGTGGGCTACGGATACATCGAGGGTGGCGAGCGGCTGGCGGAAGTTCAGGGCGTAGAGGTGCGACGGGCGGCACGATTCATCGAAAAGCCCCAACGCGACGATGCGGAGCGTTTCGTGGCCACAGGGAACTTCTACTGGAATGCCGGCATGTTCGTCTGGAAGGTCTCAACGATCCTAGAGGCATTCGCCCGCTACATGCCGGACCTGTATGACCGGCTGATGGATATCCAGGCATTCTGGAATCGAACAGGGCAAGTGGGCCTCATCCCCGAAGCATTGTGGCTGCCCATCCAACCGCAGACAATTGATTATGGCATCATGGAAAAGGCCGACAACGTGGCCGTGGTGCCGACTGACCTGGGGTGGAGCGATGTCGGCAGTTGGGCTACTCTGCTCGATCTGCTGCCCGCCTCGGATGGCGCGGAAAATGTCGTCATTGGACAACATGTCGGGATCGAGACACGCGGCTCGCTCATCTACAGCCCTGACCGGCTGATCGCCACCGTAGGCCTGGAAAACGTCGTTATTGTAGACACCGGAGATGCCATCTTGATCTGTCCGAAAGAGCGCGCCCAGGATGTGAAGCGCATTGTAGAACAGCTCCAGGAACAAGGGCGGCATGAGGTGTTGTAGGTCAGGTCGCAGGTCGCAGGGCCTGAACAGTAGGAGGACTTCGCCCAATAAGCAATAAGCTTTTAGCTAATAGGCTAGAACAAGGCTGGATACAAAGATGACTGAGCAACATCTAACAGCGTACTGCGTTAAATGTCGGACCAAACGGGAGATCGTTGATCCGGAGCCTGTGTTCACGGCTAACGGAGCGCCAGCCACGCGCGGCCGTTGTGCCGCGTGCGGAACCACGTTATTCCGCATGGGTGAAACGGCCGCCCATGCGGGTTTGGAGCGGCCAGCGGCTTCAGCCCCCGCTCGTAAGCGGGTACAAGCTCAACCCAAGCGCGACGGTCGGCTGGTGATCGTCGAATCGCCGGCCAAAGCGCGCACCGTTAGCCGGTTTCTGGGCAAGGAATACACCGTGCGCGCCTCCATAGGGCACGTGCGTGATCTGCTCCGTTCCGAGTTAAGTGTGGACATCGAAAACCACTTTCAACCCAAGTATCGCGTGCCCAACGAGAAACGCCAGGTGGTGAAGGAACTCAAAGCGGAAGTAGATCGGGCCAGCGAAGTCTACCTGGCTACGGATCCCGATCGTGAGGGAGAGGCTATCGCCTGGCATCTGATCGAGGCCGCGGGGATTGAGCCGGAACAGGTGCGGCGCGTCGTCTTCCATGAGATCACCCAACCGGCTATCGAGGAGGCCTTTGCCCACCCGCGCGGCATCAACATGGACCTGGTGAACGCCCAGCAGGCCCGGCGCATCCTCGACCGGCTGGTCGGCTATCAGATCAGCCCGCTGCTGTGGGAGCGGGTGCGCAGCCGCACTTCGGCCGGCCGCGTCCAATCGGTCGCCTTGCGTCTCGTCGTCGAGCGCGAGCGAGAAATCCAGGCATTTGTGCCGGAGGAGTACTGGTCCATCGCGGCCGAGCTGGCGCGCCAGGAGTCGCGTCAGCAAAAGCCTCGCCCCAGCTTCATCGCCCGCCTCATCCGCATCCGGGGCCAGGAAGTGGACCTGAAGAGCGAGGCCGATACCCTCCAGATCGTTCAGGAGCTGGAGCGATCCCTTTACATCGTGTCCGATGTGAAACGGGGCGAGCGTAAGCGTAAGCCGTCCGCGCCCTTCACCACCAGCACCATGCAGCAGGAGGCCTCACGTCGCCTGCACTTCACGGCCAAACGCACCATGGCCGTCGCTCAGGCCTTGTACGAGGGGGTTGAGCTGGGAGAGGAAGGAAACACGGGCCTCATCACGTATATGCGCACTGACTCTACCAACGTCTCCCCGCTGGCGCAGGACGAGGCTCGCCGTTTCGTCACCGAGCGCTATGGGACGGAGTTCTTGCCGCCCACACCACCGATCTATCGGACGCAGGTGAAAGGCGCGCAGGAAGCCCACGAAGCCATTCGCCCTACCTCGGTGTTCCGCACGCCAGAGTCCATCGCCCGCTACCTGGACCGGGATCAGTTCCGGCTGTACGAGTTGATCTGGAAGCGCTTTGTCGCCAGCCAGATGGCCCCTGCCATCTACGACACGATGACTGTGGACGTGATGGCTGGACCGGATGGGAGTGAGCGGCCTTACCTGTTTCGGGCCACCGGCTCAGCCGTGCGCTTTCCGGGGTTTTTGGCTGTGTACGAGGAGACACGCGATGAGGACGCCGCGGCCGACCAGGAAGAGCACCAGTTGTTGCCGCCTGTTGAAAAGGGAGAAGTGCTGGACTTGTTGCGGTTGTTGCCCGAACAGCATTTCACCCAGCCGCCGCCGCGCTATACCGAGGCGACGCTGATTCGCGCTCTGGAAGAGCATGGCATCGGCCGGCCCAGTACCTACGCGCCCATCATCTCCACGATCCAGCAGCGCGGTTATGTGGAGCGTATTGACCGCCGCCTGCACCCAACCTCGTTAGGGTTTACCGTGTGCGATCTGCTGGTCAAGCACTTCCCTGACGTGTTTGAAGTGGGCTTTACGGCTCGCATGGAGAGCGATCTGGACCGCATTGCCGCGGGGGAGGCGGAGTGGGTCCAGGTACTGCGCAGCTTCTACGGCCCCTTCTCCCAGCGGCTGGCTCAGGCCGAGCGTACCATGGAACATCACATCGTAGAGAACGAGCCGACCGGCGAGATGTGCGAGCTGTGTGGGCATCCGATGGTGGTCAAGTTCGGGCGCTATGGCAAGTTCATCGCCTGCAGCAACTACCCACAGTGCCGCAACACCAGGCCTTTCCTGGTCAAGGTGGGCGTTGCCTGTCCCAAGTGCGGCAGTGATCTGGTGGAACGCCACACCCGACGCGGCCGCATGTTCTACGGTTGCAGCACGTACCCGGCGTGCGACTTCAGCACCTGGCAGCGGCCTCTGCCAACGCCCTGCCCGCATTGCGGTGGGCTCTTGGTAGCCGCCAACAAGCAGAGCGCTCGCTGCCTGCGCTGCGAGGAGCAGTTCGAGCTCAGCCGACTTGAGCAAGTCGCGCTTGCGGTTGAAGAGGTTTAGCCTTTCTGCTTTCAGGACTTACCCATGACCCATACATCTCATGTCGTAACATCCCAGAAAACCAGTCTGCATCGCCTGGCGCGACTGCGGGAGAGGCTGCAAGAGCGTGAGCTGGCCGGCGCCTTCATCAGCCAACCCCAGAACCGCCGGTACCTCAGCGGTTTCACCGGCACCGCGGGCTGGCTGGTGATCACCCTGGATGAAGCCTGGCTCGTCACCGACTTCCGGTATTGGGAACAGGCCCAGCAGCAGGCTCCGCACTTCGAGCTGATCCGCATCACCGAGCGCCTGGACAATCTGATGCCCGAACTGGTCGCCCGCCTGGGCGAGCGGCGGATCGGGTTCGAGGCCGCGCACATCACCGTGGACGAGTACCAACGTTGGATGGCTAACGGCGGCCCCGTTACCTGGTCTCCTGAGAAAGACCTGGTGGAACCGCTGCGCGCCGTCAAGGACGAGGGGGAGATCGAGGCCATCCGGCGGGCGGCCGCGTTGACAGACGAAGCGCTGGTCGAGGCGTTGAGTCAGGTACGCCCCGGCATGACTGAACGGGACCTGGCCTGGCTGTTGGAACGGACCCTGCGTGAGCGCGGCGTCGAGGCCGTAGCCTTTGAGATCATCGTGGCAGGTGGCCCCAATGGCGCGCGGCCCCACGCTCAGGCTGACACTGAACCGCTGCCTGCCGGACAGCCCATCGTGATTGACATGGGCGCCCGAGTGGACGGCTACTGTTCGGACCTCACCCGCACCATCTGCCTGGGCGAGCCGGCCGATCCGGGCACCTTCTGGGCGGTCTACAACACGGTCAGGGCCGCACAGCAGGCAGCCTTGGAGCGCATCCGGCCGGGCATGAACGGGATCGAAGCTGACGCCATCGCTCGCGAGGTGATCTCCAACGCCGGTTACGGGGAAGCCTTCGGGCATGGGCTGGGGCACGGAGTGGGGCTGGCCATCCACGAAGGGCCACGGCTTAACCGGTTTTCGGAGGATCGGCTGGAGCCAGGCATGGTCGTGACCATCGAGCCGGGGGTTTACCTGTCCGGGTGGGGCGGCGTGCGCATCGAGGACCTGACTGTCGTCCGGGAGGACGGGTTGGAGGTCCTCTCACAGGCTCCCAAGGATCCGATCATCGTCGGTGACTGGTGAGGCTAGGCAGGCTATACTTATTGGCTTCTGCGGCGCGAAATCCTTCAAACCGCTCAATTGATTTTTTCAGGAGAAGTGGTTTTTGAGGTTTTTAGGAGAGCGCTATGCGCAAATCTAACTACTTTGCCCTCGCCGTTCTCGCTGCGTTGGTCGCCGGCCTGCTCGTTGGCTGGCTGGTCATCGGCTGGTGGCTGTGGCCAGTGCAGTGGATCAACGCACTGCCTGAGGATCTGTCACCCGAATCTCGCAACGTCTACGTCATCGGCGTCGCTTACACCTTCGAGGTGACCAAAGATGTCGAACGCACCCGCCAAGCCATGGCCGCACTGGGGACCGTTGAGCAGCAAAGCCAGGCCTTGGACGCGGCCATCACTGCCTCTCCTGCAGACATTCAGGCTCTGACCTCCCTGCGACAGGAGCTGCGGCTGCCCGCAGTGCCCGGCGAGGTGGCCCCCAGGAAGGGGGTGATGTCCTGGCTGGGGCCGCTGCTGATCTCGCTGTTGGTCGTGCTGATCATCGGCCTGGGTGGCATCTTCCTTCTGGCCAGGGTCAGGCGATTCCCCCTCTCGATGCCAGCCTGGCCGGTTCGGCTATTCTCCCGGCTTTCCTCGCTTCGCCTGTGGCCTGCTCCATCGAGTGCGCCGGTGGTTGAGATCACGCCTCAGAAGGCAATAGAGCCTCAGGAAGTGGCAAAGGAGGCTATCACCCCAATGCCAGCACCGCGCCCGGGTTGCAAACTGGCCGCTTTTACTCCCACATTT
This sequence comes from Anaerolineae bacterium, assembly GCA_034433615.1. GTDB lineage: Bacteria > Chloroflexota > Anaerolineae > DUEN01 > DUEN01 > DAOUAJ01. The sequence goes on from DAOUAJ010000254.1 coordinate 7,021, forward strand.
CAACGCGGCATCCAGGAGTATAACGAGAACTTCAACCTGAACGCACTGGAAGGCAGCGGCTATCTGGGGGAGTGTGGCATGGGCATCTCCGAGACGCTGGGGGGTGACGATAGCCGGGTGACCGCGCTGGAGGTGTGGCTGTTCGACAAAAGCGACATTCGCACCCAGGCGTGCGTGCTCATGAGCGAACATGCGCATGACGATCCGGCCATTTACAGTCGCCTGATCGCCCGTGGCCAGGGGCTTCTGGCACGGCCGGGCCAGACGTTCACCATCGAAAGCGAGTCGTTGCAGTTGGTGGGCAGGATACAATCTGTCGCCTACGCTGATGATGATGTACCTCCCCAGTCCGTCTTCAAAGAAGTCAAGGTCAGCCTGGAGGTGTATCTCAAGGAGTAAATGCTCAACTCCATCCCTCACAGCGCAGCCCCCTTTGGTCAACTCGGCCCCTTTGCTATCGCTCGCCAACACGCTCTCGAACCGAATCAGGAGCGTTAGACGCCATCTCGAGAGTGGTGTATAATCCACGCGGGTTAGCAGGCCTTGCGAAGGTTTTTGCCGGCCTTTGCAAGACTTCGAGGTTCATCAGGAGAAAGCATGAATTTTTTTAACCGCATGGTTACCGCTCTCGTTTTGTTGATCATCCTGGTTACAGGGGTGCTATTGGGCATCCTGCCTTTCGTGGCCTTGACGGCCACTCAACAAGCGCTCTCTTGGCTGCAGACCTCATTGCGCCAGGGGCAGGAGGCCAACCCCCTCTTCTTCGTCGTCGGACAGATCGCCGCAGTCTTGTTGGCACTGCTCCTACCTGGCTTCCTGCTCTGGCTGGAGGTGCGGAGGCCGCAACCGCGCGCCGCGCAGATGCCCATAGAAGGGATGGCCCAGGCCCAGGTGGCCACCGACTCCGTGGCTCAACGACTGAAATGGCATTTAGGGCAATTGGCAGATGTGCTCAGCGTCCAGCCTACCGTCCGCGCCAGCGGACGGCGAGTTAACGTCGAGATTGAGGTCGAAACGACCCCTGAAATTGAGGTGCCCATGAAGACCGAGGAGGTGATTGCCGTCACACGCGAGGTGGTGGAAGATCGGATGGGATTATATCTGGGTAAATTGGATGTACGCGTTCGCCACGCGCCTTTCCAGAAGGCGTGACGAACTCCATTTGAGGATTGAAATGCCTCAGGTTGGGGAAGAAGAATCTCGACACAGGCGTAGAGGGCACATGGGGAAGTAGTGGGCGAGATGTCGCAGGATGGCCGACCGAACGAGGGTGAACTGGTCGTGCTGTTGGAGAGCCTCTTGTTCGTGGCCGATGAACCGGTACCCGTGGCCCGTCTGGCCAATGCCTTAGGGGTATCCCAGGAGACAGCGGAGGCCGCGTTGAACCGCCTGGAGAAGGAATGTCAGGCACGCGGGGTCCGGATACAACGTAAGGGGGATCGCGTGCAGATGGTCTCGGCTCCGGAAGCCGCGCCCTATATCGAACGATTTCTCGGGCTGGACCTGACCACCCGACTGTCTCCGGCCGCGCTGGAGGTGTTAGCCATCGTCGCCTACCGCCAGCCTATCACCCGAGTCCAGATCGAGGCCATCCGCGGCGTAAGCTGCGACGCCGTCCTGCGCACGCTGATCAGCCGGGGGTTGCTGGAGGAAGTGGGGCGGCTGGAACAGGCCGGTCGTCCCATCCTCTATGGCACAACATTTCAGTTCTTACAGTACTTTGGCCTTAACACTTTGGCTGATCTCCCGCCATTGCCTGGAGGAGAGTTGTGAGCTATGGAAAACTTGTGGGCTATTCGTCGACGTAAGAAGATGACAGTCTCTGACCTGGCCGCTAAGTCGGGAGTGCCGGCCGACCTTATCCGTATTTACGAGCGAGGACAGCAATCAATACCCACCGACCATCTGGAGCGATTTGCAAAGGCGCTCTATGTTGATCCCTGGGACATTAACACTGTTTCCGATGCACCGCCCCCATCGCTCCATCCGCCAGCACAACGCCAGGAGACCCCAGCGACCGTGCGTCCACAGCCTTCACCAAAGCCCGTCACTCCCAGGCCGGTTCCTCCATCCAGACCGGCTCGCGTCAGCCAGATTGAGCATCTGCGTGGCCTCCTGCACCATTTGGACAAAAGCGAAGAAGAATTGCGGGCAGAACTGGGGAAACCGCTGGACGAACTTTCACAACGCGAGGCAACCATGCTCTTGACCCGTCTCCAGAACGAAGCCAAAACCCGCGGTCCGCAAAAGCCTCAGGGTAAGCGGCGACGGCCCTACCTCCCTGAGTCCGTTGATGAATTCGAGATGCACTACCTGACCGCCCGCCAGCAATCCGGCGAAACGATGCTGTTCCATCTGTTCGATGGGAAGGAGGTATGTGGCCGCGTGATCGGTTTTGGGCCGTACGCTATCACCGTCGGCCAGCCTGATGGTACCGAAATCACCTTGAATAAGTTGGCCATCGCCTACTATCAGACGTCGAAGGGGGTAGCGTGAGCACCGGAGATTATTTGCGCTATTTGCGGGCATTGAAAGGCGGCCCCGATCTGATCACTGTGAGTCAGGGGAGTGGCGTTTCTTCCCATGTTCTGCGCGAGATGGAACAACGTTATCGGCACGTGGGCGATGACGCGACCATCGAGAAGCTGGCACAATACTACGGCGTCCCCGCGGAAGAGCTACGTTGGCGGCGGATCTGGAGCCGCAAGGAGTTGAGCAAAGCACTGGAGACAGCGCAGCAGCAACGCATCCCCTTGCAGGTGAATCTGCGCACGGGGCAGACGTTGCGCGGTCAGGTGATCTGGTGGGACCTGGGTGCTGCACTTCTGGAGTTAGACGACGGTCATCAGGTAGTGGTACAGCGGCATATGGTGGACACGTGGGAGCCACGGGAGCCAGGCGCGGTTGAAACTGCACCAACCAGTGCAAAGCCTGCCTCCACAGGCTAAACTTCAGTCGCTGACAACGGGCAATACTGGCATGGCATCCTCTATCACCACGGCATCTCCCAGCGCTGCCATAGTGTGCCAGGCTAGCTATCATCAAGACCTCGGAGGCCCCTGCGGAGGTCTCCGAGGTCTATCTTGCCCTGGTAAGCAGAAAGGAACGGCCAGCGCCTCAGGTGACGTCGGCCATCAACATGTCGTCTGCCTCTGGCTCGACCATACTATCCCCATCAGCGGGCGCGCTCAGGGGAACGAAGACGCGACTTAACCCGGCCTCGCGGCGCACGGCCTCCTCGATGGTCTGGCAGATGTCAGGGTTCTCGCGGAGGAAATCTTTGGCATTCTCGCGGCCCTGTCCCAGGCGAATGTCCCCATAGGTGTAGAAAGCCCCCCGCTTGGTCACCAACTCCATCGCCGTCGCCAGGTCCAGCACGTCCCCCTCCTTCGAAATCCCCTGATTGTACATGATGTCAAACTCCGCCACCCGAAACGGCGGCGCCACCTTGTTCTTCTTCACCGTCACCCGCGTCCGATTCCCAATCACTTCCCCACCCTGCTTCAACGTCTGAATCCGCCGAATGTCCAGCCGCACCGAGGCGTAGAACTTCAACGCCATCCCCCCAGGGGTCGTCTCCGGATTGCCAAACATCACCCCAATCTTCTGCCGCAACTGATTGGTGAAGATCATCGCCGTGTTGGAACTCTTGATCGCCCCCGACAGCTTGCGCAACGCCTGACTCATCAGCCGCGCCTGCAACCCCACGTGGGCATCCCCCATCTCCCCCTCAATCTCCGCCCGGGGCACCAGCGCCGCCACCGAGTCAATCACCACCACGTCCATCGCCCCGGAGCGCACCAACGCCTCGGCAATCTCCAACGCCTCCTCCCCGGTGTCGGGCTGGGAGATGTAGAGGTTCTCCACGTCCACCCCACAGCGGGCGGCATAGCCGGGGTCGAGGGCGTGCTCGATGTCCACGAAGGCGGCCAGCCCCCCTCGCTTCTGCGCCTCGGCGATGATGTGCAGACAGAGGGTCGTCTTGCCGGAGGCCTCGGGGCCGAAGATCTCGGTGACGCGGCCGCGGGGGATGCCCCCCACCCCCAGAGCCAGGTCCAATGAGATGGAGCCGGTGGGGATGGCCTCAACCTGCAAATGAGTCGCCTGCCCCAGCTTCATCACCGCCCCCTCGCCGAACCGCTTCTGCAGGTTCGCCAATGTGGTGTCCAACGCGCGTGCGCGTCCATTTTCCATAGGGTCCATGGGTAAAAACCTCCTGAAAAGCTTTGAATGAGTAGGCCACTGCTGGCTTGTAGAGAAAGGCGAGCTCTCTTGTACAAAATATACGTTCAATTCGAGTATAGCACAGATGTTCTGATATGTCAAACGGGCTGAAAGAAAACCCGAAGAGTCTTCGAGACCCTTCGGGCTTGACACGTGCTACTCCTGGATCTTGACAGCTTCCACAGGCGGGGTGAATCCCTCCGGCCAGCGCGTCCGGTCGCTGAAGCCGGTGAGCCACAGGTTGGCACCTTTCAGGCTGGCGCCGGACAAGTCGGCATCCCTCAAATCGGCACCCGTCAAGTCAGCATTTCTCAGGTCGCTGCCGGACAGGTTGGCGGCCAGCAGGTTGGCACCTCTCAGGTTAGCTCGCCGCAGGTCGGCGCCTTGCAGGTTGGCCCCTCTCAAGTTCGCTCGTAAGAGATTGGCGCTCCTCAGGGTGCTATGACTCAGGTCAGCGCCCTTGTCGCCCTGCGCGGCCGCGCCCAGATCAACTCCACGAAGGTCGGCGCCGGCCAGGTTAATCCGCTGAAGGCTGTCGTGGCGCCCCCGGGCAGCCCATTGCAGCACAGCGTCCAGTTGCTCATCCGTGAACCCCTTGCGCCTTCGCCCTGATGGCATCTTCGTTTGTGCCCGCCTGCCCAGGAACCTGACCAAGGCAGCGCCGATGCCGATGATCAGCAGGGAAAGCAGTACCAGGTCCATACATTCAGCTCTCGATCTTTCTCATGACGCAATCCACTCCTATGGCAGGTGACTTCCTCCCTCCGGGAGAAGGTCATCGCCACTCACCTCAGACAAATCTAAGGCAGAAGGCTGCTGCCCCATCGGAAGTTTGTCGGCAAAAATCTCATCCCATGTCGCCAAAGGACAAGGCCGCACCAAAACGCCTGGCGGAGAGGAGGATATCCATGACGCGCTTGACCAGCGGCCAGAGGGTGCCGGTGCCGGGGTGATGAATGGGCATGGCCACGTACCAGTTGCCGCCCACGTGCTCCACCGGCACCCGGCCGGTGAGCTGCTCGTACAGCACCGGCATGGGCACGATCTCCACCCCCAGCTCCAGGCAGTCCATCAGGATCTGCAACAGCTCGCCGTTGACCTCGTGGGTGATGGCGAGGATCAGGGTGGTGACCTGATGCTGCCGGATGAGCGCCGGCAGGGCATGACGATCGCCCAGGACGATGAATTGCGGATTGCGGATTGCGGATTGCGAAGTGCGGAGCTTGAGTCTGCAACCTCCACCGCTGTTCCTTGCTTGTC
>DAOUAJ010000255.1:0-38875 GCA_034433615.1 Anaerolineae bacterium
GATCCGGCGGGCAGCCGTGGCCAGGTCCCATTCCGGCGTCATCACGGTGAAAACGGCGAATTTCATGGTTGGATCCTCCTCGTATAATATGTTTGCTCAGAGGGGACGATAGTCCCCGGTGTGATGGCGGAGTGTCCTCCGCCACGAGCGAACACTACAAACTTCGCTTTCTTGCTGTCGAGATGTCGGGTGTTTCCAGCCAGGTGCCTGGCACCTATGGTATACTATATCACATCTCACCGCTTGATCGGGAGACCTCGCCTAAACGGTGGTGCGCCGAGCGCTCGTAATCACAGCGCACCCAACAAAGGAGTCCCGTGCAGGCTGACGAACTGGTCGGTAAGCGGCTGGGCCGCTACCACATCGAGCGAATCCTGGGGGTCGGCGGCGTAGCCGTGGTCTACGTAGCGCTGGACACGGCCTTGCACCGTCCGGTCGCCCTCAAGGTTCTCTTTCCTCACTTTGCACTGCCTCCTGCCGTCGCGGAACGGTTTCGGCTGGAAGCGGTCACCGCGGCCGGGCTGGATCATCCAGGCATCGTCCCCATCTATGACGTCGGCGAGGCTGACGGCCTGATCTACATCGCCATGAAGCTGATCCAGGGCGAGACGTTAGCGGACGTGCTGGCGCGGGCGGGCCGCCTGCACGAGGCCGACGTGACAGAGCTGATCGCTCAGGTGGCCGACGCGCTGAGCTACGCTCACCGACAGGGGGTCATCCATCGTGACGTCAAGCCGGCCAACATCTTGCTGGCGTGGGAAACGGACGACTTGACCGGCAAGCGGCGCTGCCGGGCTTATCTGAGCGATTTCGGTGTAGCGCGCGCCCTGGATGCGCCTGATCTAACCCAGGCAGGGCTGACGGTAGGCACACCCGCCTACATGTCGCCTGAACAGGCGACCGGTGAGCGCACACTGGACGGCCGCAGTGATCTCTACAGTCTGGGTGTGGTATTGTATCACTGCCTGGCCGGGCATCCCCCCTTTGCAGGTGGGACCCTTCAGGTGTTGCACGCCCATGTCTATGAGACGCCTCCCCCCTTGCCGACCGACATCTCACCTGGCATGACCACGGTGGTCGCCCGGGCGTTGGCCAAGGATCCGGCCGGGCGCTATCAGAGTGGTGAAGAGATGGCGGCCGCGCTGCGAGAAGCATCATCCGGCGGTCACGCTCTGGTCACCCCTCCTCGTACCCACCCGACCGCCGCAGCCGATGAGGACGTCCCCGTCCGCGCCAGGGGCAAACGTTGGCCCGGTGGACTTCGCCTGCGTTTCCTCATCGGGCTGCTGGCGCTGATGACGCTGGTAATTGCTGGAGCCGTGGCCACAGGGTGGCTGCGCGGCACGGTCACAACGCCCGCGCCGGCCAGCACTCCTACCGAAGAACCGGCTATGATCGGGCGGCGTTTCACCCCCCCACCGACCAACACCCCCTTGCCGACTTCCACGCCTTCACCCATAGCGACGGCGACGGCCACTTCCTTGCCCACGCCCACGGCGACGGCTACCCCTCGCCCGATGGTCGCTCCGCCGCCATCGCCGACACCGTCGCCTACTCCGCCGACGCCGGCCAATGTCTGCCCGATCGCGCCGCACGTGGCCTTCATCGAATGGCTGGCCGTCCCGGCGCAGGCTGCGTCGGTGGGCTGCCCAACGGCGAATGCCGTGGTATCGCCGGCCCTCTTCCAGCGTTTCGAGCGAGGGCAGATGATCTGGCGTCAAGATCACCGCCTGATCTATGTCAACTACGACGATGGAAGCTGGCAGGTGTTCGAGGACACCTGGCGGGAAGATGAGCCCTCTTCTGATCCAAACCTGACCCCTCCGCCCGGCATGCGTCAGCCGGAACGTCAACTGGGCAAGGTCTGGCGAACGCAAGCTCCCGTGCAGGAAGCCCTCGGCTGGGCGACGTCCGAAGAGATCCCGTTCGAGGGGGTGTTCCAGCCCTTTGAGCACGGACAACTGATCGCCCAGCCGCCCAGCCGGGTGTACACCTTGCTGGAGGATCTGCGGTTGCGACAGCTCTCAACGAGTGAAAGGAAAAAGGGCTCAGGTTATTGGCCTGAGCCCTGACACACCTGGCGCCCCCAGCAGGATTCGAACCTGCGACCTGCGGATTAGCATCCAGCATCACGTTTCCGTGACCACCGTTACCGGCTTGCTGGCTGGACTATCTCTTCACCATAGACCAAAGGCTGGTCCTCAGGTGCGTCACGTATAGTCTCTGAGGGCGGAAACGACCGAGAGTGGGTCTGTAAACACCCCAGGCGGCATGTTTTTAACCGTCGCCGCTCCTTCCCTGCGGGTGACCCAATTCGCTGAGCTGTTACACTCCGGTGTCAGCGACTCTAAGGGCTTTCCTGCATACAGTGACGTCCACTCAACAGGTTTCCCTGTTGAGGCTCCTATCTTGAAGTCCGTCGCTCTATCCTCTGAGCTATGGGGGCAACACAACCCATTTTAGCCATGTTCAGGGTGGCTGTCAAAAACCCCATCCACCAGGCGCGCCAATTTGCCCGCCCGCGCCCATGCCTCGAAGGCATCCAGGTCCGGCAACACCTGGTTGGACAGGTGTTGAACGACCCAGTTCTCCTCCAGCGGCGAGATGGAGATGACGATCCGACCCCGCCGGTAAGCCTCGTACATCTCCAGCGCCGTGCCCATGCTCGCCTGGGGCAAATACGCCACGACAACGTCCGACTCCCCCGCCATGTGCGTCATCTCCAACAACGTGGCTCGCGCCTTCTCCGGCGGGTAATCCACCGAGCCCGGATGCAACGCCCAGGGATCAACAATCTCGGCCTGCGGATACGCCTCCCGAACGATGGCCGCGATACGGCTGCGGTAGTCCTGCGGATGCAAATCCCGCCCCATGGACGAACCTTGCATGATCCCTGCGATAAAAACTCTCATGGCTCCTCGCTAAAACAAAAAGCTGCCGATCAGCGCCGGCAGCCTTATCTTCAGCGAGTCCCCCGCCGTGCCGTGTGCCAACGTGTTTTGAACCTGCTCTCGCAGGTGGGTACCTACCGAGGGTTCCTGTCTTGCCACTAATGGGCTACTTGTGGCCCGTATGGGCTATCACATTTCCCCTCAAGCAAGCGGCTCCCGATTACTCGGTGTTGGCTCAAAACGGTGGTTTGGCATCACGCGCACCGCAGGGTACTGCATATATACAATACCACAACTTGCGCTAACTGGCAAATAGCGCTCCTGTCTCAGAGCGTCCACACGGCACTCCGCTAGCCCATTCGGGCCATAAGTTCGCTCCGTGCCTTACTACGAACAGACCGCCAGGGCGGCAACCAGATCGGCCGGCGTCACGGTCACATTCCCCAGCCGGCGCACCACCAGCCCGGCTGCCACATTGGCCAGATGTGCCGCCGTCCGCACATCCAGCCCCGCCGCCAGCGCTAATGTCATCACCGCCACCACCGTGTCCCCCGCTCCTGTGACGTCGAATACCTCCGAACGATTGGCCGGCAGCAAGTGCACCACCGGCCGTCCCCGCGCAGCCACCGTCATGCCTTCTGGCCCACGCGTGATCACTAACGCCCCGGCAGCCAACTGCGTGAGCAGGCTCGTCGCCGCCCGCTCAAAATCCGCGTCGCTTGCCAGTGAGTTTCCCCACTGCGCCTCCGCTTCCGCCCGATTGCACTTCACCAGGTCAAAGCCGGGGAAAGCCCCCAGGTTGCCTTGCGAATCCACGGTCAGCCACGCTCGATGCTCCCGCGCGGCCGTTTGAGCCGCCTGTACCAGTGCAGGAACCACCACCCCCAGCTTGTAATCGGAGATGAGCAGCGCATCCGCTCCGGCCGCCAGTCGCTCGATGTGGGCCTGCAGCATTGCCAGAGACTCCCCCGCTGCCGGACGGCGATCCACGCGGTCAATGCGCGCCAGATGTTGAGCGAAGATGAGCGAGCCCTCGGCCACGATGCGGGTTTTCACGGTGGTGCAGCGCGTGGGATCTATGACCACGCCGCTGGTATCCAACCCGGCCGCCACCATCTGATCCACCAGCCGCCGACCATCAGCATCGTCTCCGATCAGGCCGACCACGGCTGCCTGCCCTCCCAGCGCCACCACGTTGTGCGCCGGGTTGGCCGCGCCCCCCAGCACGGTGAAGCTGCGCACGTACTCCAGCACGGGGACGGGCGCCTCCCGACTCAGACGCGTCGCCCGCCCCACCATGTATTCGTCCAGGATGAGGTCGCCAATGACGACGACCTGTCGCCCGGCCAATCGGCTAACCCACCCGGCCATCTCGCTCACCATGCTCGCTCCCCGATAAAACGTTCGGCCACCACGCGCAGAGCGAAATGCGGCAGTGCCAACATGCGCCGCCACCGCCAGGGCTGGTAGATCAGACGGTGCAACCATTCCAGCCCGATCTGCCGTATCCACATGGGAGCCCGGGGCGTTACACCCGCGATGAAATCGAAGGCACCTCCCACTCCCATCATCACGGGCACTGCCAGCGCATCCCGATGCCGGGCGATCCACAGGTCCTGGGCGGGAGCACCGTAGGCCACAAACAGCATGTCCGGCCGGGCAGCCCGCACGCGGCTGATGATCTCAGACGATTCCTTATCCCTGGGTGAGCCAGGGTAAGTGCCCGCCACTGGTAGCCCGGCATAGCGAGCCTGCAAGACCCCGGCGGCCTGCTGCGCCACACCCGGCTGCGCGCCCAGGAAGAACAGCCGCCATCCCTCCCGCGCCGCCCGCTCCGCGATCCGGGGCAGCAAATCAGAGCCGGCCACCCGCTCTGGCAGCGGCCGCCCCAGGATGCGTCCCGCCCATAGCAACCCCACGCCGTCGGCCAGGCACAGGTCGGCTGCCTCCAGCACCGCCCGAAAAGCCGGATAGCGCCGTGAGGCCATCACGAACTCCGGGTTGATCGTGACGATGTGGTGCGGCTTCCCCTCGGCCACGAAAGTAGCCAGCCGCGCCAGTGCCTCCTCGGTGGTCACCGGGTCAATACGCACGCCCAGGATACGCGTCGCCGTGGTGCGTGGCGCGTGATGCGTGATGCATGGTGCGTGGTGCGTGATGCGCGTGGTGTGTGGCTGGTGGTCCGATCCTCCCACCTGTTCCAGCACGTCTAGCACCTCACGGGCTGCTCGTTCCCAGGAAAAGCGCCGCACGTTAGCATACCCACGGGCGATCAGGCCGGCACGCAGGCTCTCATCCGTCAACAGCCGGCACAGCCCATCGGCGATGGCATCCACACTCGTCGGGTCCACCAGCCAGGCGGCGTCGCCGGCCACTTCCGGCAGTGAGGAGACAGAGGAGGTCAACACGGGCACACCGCAAGTCTGCGCTTCCAATACCGGAAAGCCAAAACCTTCGTGCAAGGAGGGGTAAGCAAAAGCCAGCGCGCCGGAAAGGAGCGCTGCCAGATCCACATCGGCCACGTAGCCGGGAAAACGCACGCGAGTCGTAATGCCCAGGCGGTCCGGCTCAGCCAGAATAGCGTCGGATAGCCAGCCTGGCTGGCCTGCCAGCACCAGTTCCAGGTCAGCCGGGATACCTTCGGCCTGGCCGATCAGCCGGGCGAACGCCTGGATGAGTCGGACCAGGTTCTTGCGTGGCTGAAGCGTGCCCACGTAGAGGATGTAATGGGGGCCGATGCCGTAACGCGCCCGCACGGCAGCTTGCGCTTCCGGGTCGTCCACCCGGCTCAGCGACTCATCTCGTCCGGGATAGACGATCGTGATCCTCGCCGGGTTCACGCTGCAGGCTGCCACCAGATCATCCTTGGTGGCCTGCGAATCAGCCAGGATGCGGGTCGCCACGCAGGCGTTCCATCGGGTGGACCACTCCAGGTAAGTTCGTTGTCGCCACGGATGGGATTCGGGGTGATGCCGATAGCCCAGGTCGTGCACAGTGACGACGCTGCACCGCGGCCGCCAGGCCGGTAACACATGGGCAGGCACAAAGAGGACATCCGGCGGCCGGGTCAGCATCTCCCAGCTCAGGCCGATATGGGTCCACAGGCGTGGGAGAGGGATCACCCGGCAGGTCACGTGCTCACCGATAGCAAAAAGCCCTGGCGCGGGCGCTGACTGGCAGTAAAGTAGCCAGCGGTGCCGCCCGTCCAGGGCCAGGAGATGACGGATCAATTCCAGAGAATATCGCTCAGTGCCGGTGCGCCGGGTCTGCGTCGCCCGGCTGGCATCAACCCCGATCAGCATGGCTCTATCCGAGGCCTCATCTGTAGCACTCAGTCCGCCTGCCATTCCGGGCTCATCTCGATCTTCGCCACGCGCCGGGCATGGCGCCCGCCGTCGAACGAAGCGTTGATCCAGGCATTCACAATATCTAAGGCTAGCCCCACGCCGACTACGCGAGAGCCGAGGCAAAGGACATTAGCGTCGTTGTGCTCCCGGCTCACGCGGGCCATATAGGTATCGGTGCACACCGCAGCTCGAATGCCCGGATACCGGTTGGCAGTCATGCTCATGCCGATGCCCGTACCGCATATCAGTATCCCGAATTCACACTCGCCTGATCGCATCTTCTGCACAACCAGCCGGGCATAATCAGGGTAGTCCACCGAATCCAGAGAATACGTCCCCAGGTCCTGTACCTCATGCCCCTCCATCTGGAGAAAGGACACGACCTCGCTCTTGAGGTCAAAGCCGGCGTGGTCCGAAGCTACCGCGATGCGCATGCGCAGGCCCTCCTCTTTGAGTCGGTGTAGACTGATTATAGCATGCGAACAGAGCAGATGCCAATCAAAAGCACAGACCCTGGGGATTGTGGGAACCCCCAGGGTCTGTGCCTCAGACAGGTCAGTCAGGCTCCGCCGGACAGATATCCGGTGCTACATCTGCCAGCATGGCCCGCGTGATCGGCCCCTGGCGCAGCATCCGCGGCGGACTCGCCGTCAAGTCCAGTACTGTGGAGGGTACCCCACCCGGGCACGGCCCGCCATCAATGATGAGTTCGATGTCGGTGCCGATCTGATGCGCGACCTCCTGCGCGGTGATGGCATCCGGCCCGCCGGAACGGTTGGCGCTGGTCGTCGCCAGAGGGGCACGCAGAAGGCGGGCCAGGTTCTGCGGGATAGGGTGATCCGGAATGCGTACAGCCACTGAATTCCCGCCAGCAACCACCTCCTTGGGCACACGAGGGTGGCACGCCAAAACCAGGCTCAACGGCCCCGGCCAGAAAAGCTGGGCCAGCTCCCGCGCCAGCGACGAGATCTCCAGTGCGACCATTTCCAGGTCCTCAGGATCGGCCAGCAACAACGGGATCGGCTTGTCCCTGGGCCGCCCCTTGACCTGATAAAGGCGCTCCACCGCCCGCGGGATAAAGGCATGAGCGGCCACGCCGTACACCGTATCCGTCGGGAAAGCTACCAGCCCTCCGGAGCGCAAGACTCCCACAGCACGGTCCAGTGCATCAGGCGCCGATGCCAGGACGGTCTCAGCCATACGAAACTCCGTTCAACATGAAGCGCGCCGATCAACCCAGGCGCCGGTAGCCCATGCGGGCCACAAGCTCAAAGCACGGTGCCTGGGTCAAGAGAAGCTCCGTTCAAGATAAAGCGCGCCACGACCGCCGCCACACCATCTTCGGTGACGGATGGTGCCACCCAATCGGCGGCCGCTCGCACATGCTCTTCTGCCTGCCCCATCGCGACCCCCAGCCCGGCCCACTCGATCATGGACACATCATTTTCCGTGTCACCGACAGCAATGACCTGAGCGCGCGGCACCTGCCAGGTCTCCGCCAGCCAGGCCAGCGCCCGGCCTTTGGTCATGCCCGGCTCCGTCGCCTCTACCAGCATAGGGTGGGAACGCAGCACCTGGAGGCGTTCGCCAAAGGCCGCCCGCCACTCCGCAACAAGATCCGGTGACCCCGCTTCCGGCCCCGTGGCAAAGTCCATCAGTTTGAAGATGCGACGCGCCTCACCAGAGCGGACGAGCTCATCCAGCATCGGTACTTCTCGCATGGGAAGGCCCATCCAACGACCGTACATCTCTCGTGGATAACGCAGTTCCTCTATCCATAACTGGTCGTCGGCGAACAACAGCAAATGGCGATCGTGCGCCCGCCCCCACCGGATCGCCTCGATGGCCAGGTCGGGGGGCATAGACCGCTCATAGAGCACATGCCCCGCCTGAGGATCACGGATCATCCCACCCTGGTAGCAGATGACAGGAGTGGTCAACCCCAGCCGCGCCGCGTAGTGCAACGCCGGCACATCGGCCCGACCTGTGGCCAACACTACGCGCACGCCCCGCTCCTCGGCCGCGCGCAGGCTTTGCACCACTGCCGGGCTGATACGCTCGCCCTCCGCCATGATCGTACCATCCAAATCCAGAGCCAGTATCTTCCAATTCACCACATTAACCCCTTTAGCCATCAGCCATCAGCAGTCACCGCTCGAAAACTGGTGGCTGACGGCTGATCGCTGATAGCTTGTCACGTCACGATGCGAACGAGGCGGTCCAGGTCCGCGTAGTCCCGGATCACGTCCACGCGCGCCCAGGGAAAGTGCTGCAAAGCCTTGCGCTTGACGGCAACCCCCTGGTCCCGACCGATCTCCAGCAAGATCACACCTTCCGGCAACAACCATGCGGGCGCTTGAGCCAGCAGCCGCTCGATCAACGCCAGGCCGTCCGGCCCCCCGTCCAGAGCCAATCGCGGTTCATATTGCACAATGTCCGGCGCCAGGGTCGCCCAGTCCGGCTCTCGCACATATGGCAGATTGGCAGTGATCAAGTCCACCGGCTCAGGCAGAGGCGCCAACAAGTCCCCTTGCAATAATGTCACCTGGTCGCCTACGCCGTAGCGCCAGACGTTCTGCGCTGCCACCACCAACGCGTCTTCGGAGATGTCCATCGCGTAGACGTGGATGTCAGGATACTTGACGGCCAGGGTCACCGCGATCGCGCCGCAGCCCGTGCCCACGTCTGCCACTCGCAGCGTACGCGGTGCGTCGGTGCCATCATTCCGGGCATGATGCCAGTTTAACACCTCGATGGCTCGTTCGACTAGAATCTCGGTCTCCGGCCGCGGGATCAACACCCGACGATTCACCGTGAAATCCAGCCCGTAAAACGACTTGTGTCCCACCAGGTAGGCTACCGGCTCACGCTGGGTCCGTCGCACGACCAGGCACTCAAAGGTGACGATCTCTTCGGGCAGTAACCTGCGATCAGGATGCGCATACAGCCAGGAACGGCTGACACCCAATGTGTGGGCTAACAGCACCTCGGCATCCAGACGAGCCGTCTCGCAGCCAGCTTCCTTTAATCGCTGCCGGGCAGCAGCCAACGCTCGTCCCACCGTTGTTTCTCTCGCCAGATGCCATTTCACTTCATTTACCAGTGCCACAGACATCGTATCACCTTCACCGTCCCCTCCTTGGGACACCGCGAGGCTGACATTGGCTCGCATCTCTTCTGTCTCCTCCAGCCTTTTGCTCACTTCAAGCATCACCGCTCGCCGACCGCTGGTGCCTCCGTAAGGGGTGCTTGCAAACGCTCGGCCTGATCAGCAGCAGCGAGCGCTTCAATGAACTCGTCAATCTCACCATCTAGGACATCCTCCAGCCGATGCGAGGTCAGCCCGATCCGGTGATCCGTCACGCGATTCTGCGGGAAGTTGTACGTGCGGATCTTCTCGCTCCGCTCGCCCGACCCCACCTGTAAACGTCGAGTGGTCGTGACCTGTTCCAACCGCTTCTGCTGTTCCATATCGTACAGCCGGGCGCGTAAGACAGCCATCGCTCGCATCTTGTTCTGGAGCTGGGATCGCTCATCCTGGCAGGTCACCACGATGCCGGTGGGGAGATGGGTGATGCGGACAGCCGAGTCGGTGGTGTTCACGCTCTGACCACCGTGGCCTGTAGACCGGTACACGTCAATGCGCAGGTCTTTAGGGTCAACCTTTACCTCTACCTCGTCCATCTCCGGCAAAACCGCTACGGTAGCCGTCGAGGTGTGGATACGACCGCTGGCCTCGGTAACAGGCACCCGCTGCACACGGTGCACCCCGCTCTCGTACTTAAGGCGGCTGAAGGCACCTTTGCCCCTCACTTCAAAGATAATCTCTTTGAAGCCGCCAATCCCGGTCTCATTGGCGCTGAGAACGTCCACCTTCCATCCCTGCTTCTCGGCGTAGCGCGTGTACATGCGGAAAAGGTCCGCCGCAAAGAGGCCGGACTCTTCCCCACCTGCGCCAGCCCTGATCTCGACGATGACGTCCTTATCGTCGTTAGGATCACGCGGGAGCAACAGAAGACGCAGCCGTCCCTCAGTTTCTGCCATCTCCTCCTCGAGACGACGGCACTCTTCCTTGATAAGCTGGATCATGTCCGCGTCAACCTCGTCCTCCAGCATCAGGCGGGATTCCTCAAGCTGCCTCTTGAGTTCTCGCCAACGCCGGTAAGCCTGGACTGTTTCCTCCAGTTCCGCTTGCTCCTGGGCTATGCGGGCAACTCGCGTGTGATCTGCAATCACCGTCGGCTCCGCCATGAGCCGGGATAACTCTTCGTAACGTGCCTCGATCTGGTCCAACTGCTTGAACATCCTATCTCCCCCACTCTCGATCACCTCTTGAAGACCGGCAGATGCCCTAACGCGATGACGCCCGGCCAGTCACTCTTATCCCCCTCGGTGAAGACGGCTGCCTCAGCCACAATCGTGCCCCCCGCCTCGGTGATGAGCTGACGCATACCGCGCAGCGTGCTGCCCGTGCTCACCACGTCATCTACCAGCACCACTTTCTTACCGGCGATCAGGTGGCGATCCTTGCCGTCCAGCCACAGGGTCTGGGGCTTCCCTGTCGTGATCGAGACGACCTCAATGCTCAGAGAGTTGACCATGTACGGCTTGTAAATTTTGCGGATGACCACATACGGGATACCCAGCCGCACCGAAAGCGCGTGCGCCAGCGGGATGGATTTCACTTCTGGAGTCACGAGCACGTCCGCTTCCACCGGTAGCTGTGGAGCCAGGCTGGCGGCAGCGGCCTCGACCACGGCTGTATCGCCCAGCATGTTGAAGATGGCGATAGAAACCCCAGGCGCCACCTCAAACAATGGAAGCTGGCGAGTCAATCCCGCTACCTGGACAGTGTAGAATTCCTGCTTCTCCGCTTGCTCGGCCATCTATTCTTCCTCCTGGTGTTGGCTAATGTGGCGATCATCTCTTGACAATTTGACAGTTATCTGGACCGCCTTACAATGAATCCGGCTAACGTCTGATCTATGCGCGCAAGGGGGCACCCATTCCGCGACCGGACGAGGGGGCCCCGCTTACCTAAGACATTGTACCATACAAGCATCTTTTCTGTGAAACTCCTCGACGTGATGCATGCTTGCCCTGAAAATAGCAGTCAGCGATCAGCGATCAGCGATTAGTCACTCTGGCTGAAGGCTGATGGCTGAAAGCTGACAGCGAGGGTCTACGATGATACGTAGCCGCGTGCTGCTCTTGGTTTTAGTGATCGTTCTCTGGCCCGCCATCGCCGCGGCAGGGCCGCCACCACCAAGTCCGCAGATCGCGCGTATCTACCTGGAGAGCGAAGCCGATACGGCCCGTCTGTCTGCGATGCTCCTCGATCTGCTGGAGGCCCGCGGGCCAGACTACCTGCTGGCCCTGGTCAGCCCGACAGAGGTTGCCCGGCTGCGCCGCCTGGGCTGGCGTGTAGAAGTGGACGCCGCCCATACCGCCAACCTGCACGCAGCCGCGCTGCCCCAGCTATTCCGCGATGGTTACCTGACCGTGGACGAGATCGAAGCCCACCTGCACACGCTGGCCGAGACTTATCCCGACCTGGCGGAGCTGATAGATTACGGTGACAGTTGGGAGAAGACTCAGAACCCAGAGGCCGGCCATGATCTGTGGGCACTTCGCCTCACCCGCCGTGATCGCCCTGACCCCAAGCCCGCCTTTGTGATTTTCGCGGCCGTACACGCTCGCGAGTTGGTCCCCACAGAGATCGCGCTGCGCTTTGCCGAGACGTTGCTGGCTAACTACGGCCGTGATCCCGACGCGACCTGGCTTTTGGATTACCAGGACACCTGGATTATCCCTGTGGCCAATCCAGATGGACGAGTGATCGTAGAAGCAGGGTACTACCAGCGCAAAAACACCAACCAGACGGCCGGAGACTGCGGCGGATGGCCCACCGATCCCGCAGGTATCGCCCCCGGGGTGGACCTCAATCGCAACAGCGCTTTCCAATGGGGCGGCCCAGGCAGCAGTACCTTTCCCTGTTCACAGGTTTACCGAGGCTCCCTGCCTGCCTCCGAGCCGGAAACCCAGGCTTTGCAGGCGTTGATGGCCGTCATTTTTCCTGACCGACGCCCGGACGACCTGGAGACACCGGCGCCGATGGATATGGCCGGCATGGCGATCTCGCTGCACAGCTTTGGCCGTCTGGTGCTCCGTCCCTGGGCCTTCTCTGGAGCGTTGCCGCCTAACGCAGACGATCTGACCCGTCTGAGCGACCGCATGGGCGCGCTGATGGGATACCTGTCCTGCCAGACAGGGATGCCAGGCTGCTTGTATGCCGCCAGTGGCACCAACGACGATTGGGCGTATGGAACGTTGGGAGTACCGGCCTTCACCTTCGAACTGGGCGACCAGTTCTTTGAGCCGTACCCGGCCGTGGAGGGATTGTGGCGCACTGTGGCCCCGGCATTGTGGTACGCAGCGCGCGTGACCTATGCGCCTTACCTGCTCAGCCGGGGACCGGATACCGAGGCGGTAGAACTGTCCACCACGATCAGCACCACCCAGCCGTTGACCATCACCGCGCGCCTGGCCCGTGGCAGCGCGCCCGCCGCCATCGCCGCCGGGGAAGCTTTCATAGACGCGCCGCCGTGGTCCGGCGCGCTGCCCGTCCCGTTACAGCCAGCCGACCCTGTGAAATCCTCAAGCGAGATCACCGTCACGGGCGTGATCAGCGCCGGTCAACTGACTCCCGGGCACCACCTGATCTTCGTGCGGGGTCTCAGTGTCGAAGGCGACGCCGGTCCGCCCAGCGCTAGCTTTGTCGAAGTGTACGCCCCTCCCCCGGTGACCTATCGTACCTATCTGGTGAACGTACAGGTATCAGATGCACACGCTATCACAATGACCGTTCCTGGCTGAGGAATCCTGAATCTACGGTGCAGGTGCCGTCGTCGTCACCGTACCCGTCACTGGAAAGGAACTCTCTGGCATTTGCATCAGCATCCCCATACGCATACGGGCCAGCACCACCAGTTGTGGGTCCTTGTCTTCGGCCAAAGCGGATGTCTTCTCGAACTCCTGGATCGCTTCAAAACGCCGCCCCAAGATCTCATAGGCACCGGCGAGCAGAAAATGGGCCTGTGCTGAGTCAGGAGCCAGCTCAACTGCCTTTTCCGCTTCTGCTAACGCCTTCTCTCCATCGCCGGCCTGCGTGTAGACCTGCCCTCGGGCCAGGCGATAAGTCAACTCAGAGTCAGCCAGTTCCCGTGCCCGTGCGAACGCCTCCTCAGCGCCAGCCTGGTTGCCCTGCTTCTCTCGTACCGCCCCTAACCAGGTCCATAGTCCCAAATCATCCGGCGTGTAATTCAACGCCTCCTGGAACTGCTGCTCAGCTCCTGCCCAATCCCCCTCCATCACCAGGCGCTCTGCCGTAAGCTGAAATCCCTGAGCCTTCTCCACGTTGGGATTGGTAGGGAAGAAGTAGTTGAAGGCAAAGTAAAACGCCGCGCCCAGGATGACCAGGATCGCCAGAGTGATCGCCGCGCGCCAGAGGCGTTGCTGCGTGCGCGTCAGCACGAAGCGATCCAGCCACCACCACCAGTGAGACCCATCAGGCTTCACCTCTTCGCGCCGTCGGGGAAGGGAGAGGCCCATCCTCCGCACCAGCGTACCGGCCTTGCTCCGTACTGTGCCCTCGATACTCTCCAGGCGAGTACGCTCGGGGCGCAAGTCCACCCCCTGCGATTCCAGATCGGTCATGAGGGTGGCCACCTGATCGAGCCAGCTCAACAGCTCCAATACCTGCTCACTCGTCGCGCTGCTTGCATTAGCCAGCCGTCGTTCTATACGCCCCAGCAAATCACGCAGTTCATCGGCTGGCGTCAATTTACCCGGTTGAATTGCCCGTGCCATAGATTGCATCACCTCCATCCACATGAGAAGATGACCGGCACTTTCCGAACAAAAGTGTCGGTCACCTTTGAGTCACTCTTCTCCTGGTCCCTCATGTTGCATTTCTGTCCACACCCGGCTGATGCCTGACTTGATTTGTGATTCGATCTTGGACTTCCGATCTGAGGGGATGGGGAACCAATCCAGCAGTTCGCTCACCAGGATGTTAGCTGTCTCTTGCTTGCTCTTGCCAGCCCGGTAGAGGGAGCGCACGCGCGAGCGCATATAGCGAATGTACTCCGACATCCGCTCGGTCGCCTCACGGCCACACACCGGTCCATGCCCCGGCACGATGTACTGAGCGTCCAGCTTGCGAATGTAAGTCAGCCCATCTAACCACTCCTTCGAGTTGGCCTGGGCCATGTAAGGATGTTGGTCTACCCAGACAGAATCACCGGCAAAGAGAACTCTCTCGTCTGGCAGCCAGACGACGGACGTGGCGGGCGTGTGTCCACCGATCCAGACGATGCGGACCTCACGCCCCCCGTGAAACAGATACATCCGATGGCTGAAGGTCAGCGTGGGTTTGATGATCTCAAGATTGGCGAACTGCGCTTGAATCTCTGGCTCTCGCTTGAATGAGTCATATACCCGCTGCTTGAAGTTCTCGGTGTAGCCCTTCATGTGCATCCAGGCCACGTCGTGCGCGATGACCGGCGCTGGCTGAAACCATTGGTTCCCCAGGATATGCCCTCGATGATGGTCTGTGTTGATCACATACAAAATCCGTTTGCCGCCGCTCAGATTCACGATCTCATCCCGCAATGCCCGGGCCTCAGCCGGGATCTGCGGCGTGTCCACAACGATGATGCCTGCATCGGTCACAATGAACCCTGGATTCGCGCCGCGACCGTCGGACCTCACAAACACACCAGGAGCCAATTCTTGCATACCGCCCTCCAAATCAAGCTATTAGCTATCAGCCATTAGCTATTAGCTATTAGCCATTAGCTATTAGCCATTAGCCGTTCCCAAGCGGTCACGCAGAGCTTTCACGGCGGCCGCCAATGCCTCTTCCAGCCGGTCCGGAGCGCCGCCCCCACCTTGTGCCCACTCCGCGCGCCCGCCACCGCGTCCGCCACTGACTTGGCAGGCCACGCGCAGCAAGGCACTTACGTCCACCGGCACATCCTGGCTGCGCGCGAAAATGAGCTGTGGGCGTTCCCCGCCCCAGGCCAGTAGAGCTACCGTCTTGGGCTGATCACGTAACGCTTGAGCGACACTGCGTACCCAATCCACCGAACGATCGCCATACACACGCGTGACCACCCGTACGTCACCCAGGTGCAATGCCTCATGCAGCAAGGCCATTGCTTCGTAGGCGGCGAGTGTCTCCTCGGCCGCGCGTAACGCCTTGCGCGCGGCCTGCCCTTCGGCCTCCAGACGTTCGATGGCCTGCTCGATCTCGTGCTCGGCGCAGGTGAAGCGACTCGTCAGACGTTGCACCAGCGTGTGCTTGCGAGCGTAATCGGCCAGCGCACGGCCGCCGCAGAGGAAGGTTACGCGCGTCTCCTCGCCCCGCCGTTCGACCCTGGTGATCTTGATGAGGCCGACCTCGCCCGTCGCCCGCACGTGGGTGCCCCCACAGGCCGACCAGTCGAAGCCCTCGATCTCCACGATGCGCACGTTCTTCCGCATCTGAGGCGGCCGACGTAACGGCAGCGACGACAGCTCCTCCGACGTGACGAAGCGGGCTCGCACCGGCCGGTTCTTCCACACGACGCGATTGGCTGCCTGCTCGACAGCGCTCAGCGTCGCCTCGCTCAGCCCGATGCGGTTGAGGTCAATCGTGGACGCCTCCTCGCCCAGGTGAAACGCCACCGTTTCCGCTTCAGCCACAGCGATGCATGCCTGCGACAGGATGTGCTGGCCCGTATGCTGCTGCATGTGATCCCAACGGCGCGCCCAATCCACCGCGCCGCGCACGCGATCAGCCCTTAACTCGCCTGCCAGCACATGGAACACGCGGCCGTCTATCACCTGCACGTTCACCACCGGCACGCCGTCGAGCGTGCCACGGTCCGCCGGCTGGCCGCCGCCCTCCGGATAAAAGGCGGTGCGGTCCAACACCACCGCCGGCGCGCCCTCGAGCCGGGTCCGCTCGATCACAGCGGCTTCAAACTCGGTCAGGTACGAATCATGAAAATAAAGCCGTTCCTCTGTGAGCCGTGCTCCTTCACTTTCGTTCATCCCGTCTTCGCTCGCGTCCATTCGGTATGGTACACGCCGGGCCGATCCACCCGTTCATACGTGTGAGCACCGAAGTAGTCGCGCTGCGCCTGGATCAGGTTGGCCGGCAGTCGGGCGCTCCGATAGGCGTCGAAGTACGCCAACGAAGCGCTCATGGCCGGCACCGGAATCGCCAATCGGATCGCCGTCTCCACCGCCTGCCGCCAGAGGGCCTCCCGCTCCACGAGCTCGCCCTTGAACTTGGGATCGAGCAGGAGGTTGACCAGGCCAGGGTTGCGCTGAAACGCCAGGCGCACGTCGTCCAGGAAGCCGGCCCGGATGATGCACCCCGCTCGCCAGATGGCTGCGATCTCGCCCAGGTTGAGCTGATACCCATACTCTTCTGAAGCCGCGCGCAGCAAGGCCATGCCCTGCGCGTACGAACAGATCTCCGAGGCGTATAAAGCGGCCCGCACGGCAGCGATCAGCTCGCCATGGCCGTCATGGTACCATCGGTGTGGCTGAGGGATCACCTGGGCGGCGGTCACGCGCTCTTGCTTCATCGCCGAGAGGATGCGGGCCTCGACGGCCGCGTTGATCGTGGGGGTCGCCACGCCCAGATCGAGGGCGCTCTGCGAGGTCCACTTGCCGGTGCCCTTCTGCCCGGCTGTGTCCAGGATCACGTCCACCAGCGGCCGGCCGGTCTCCGCGTCCGTGCGCTTCAGGATATCGGCCGTGATCTCCACCAAAAACGAGGCCAGCTCACCCCGGTTCCACTCCTCGAACACGGCAGCCAGCTCGGCCGCGGACAGGCCCAGCGCCGTGCGCAGGAGGTCATACGCCTCGGCGATGAGCTGCATGATGCCGTATTCGATGCCGTTGTGCACCATTTTCACGTAGTGGCCCGCTCCGCCCGGTCCGATGTAGGCGACGCAGGGGGAGCCATCTTTGGCTTTGGCCGCAATGGCGTTGAAAATGGGCTCGACCAGCGCGTACGCCTCGCGATCGCCGCCGGGCATGATGCTGGGCCCCCACAGCGCCCCCTCCTCGCCGCCGGAGATCCCCGCGCCGATGAAGTGAATGCCCGCCTGCGCCAGCTCACGCACGCGGCGCTCAGTATCGGGGAAATGGGAGTTGCCGCCGTCAACGATAATGTCGCCAGGCGATAGCAATGGCTTCAACTGCTCGATCACCGCATCCACCGGCGGGCCAGCCTTGACCATAATCACCACCTTGCGCGGCCGCTTGAGGGCGCTCACCAGTTCCTCCAGCGTGCGCGCCAGGTAAAGCCGCTCGTCCGGATGCGCCGCCACGAACGCCTCGGCCGTCGCCGTCGTGCGGTTGTAGACGGCCACGGTGAAGCCGTTGCGCGCCATGTTCAAGACCAGATTTTGCCCCATCACCGCCAGGCCGATCAGGCCGATGTCACAGTCCATCATGGGAATCCTCCACATCGTTTACCCTATTTTGCCAAAGTTCGGCGAAATCGTCCACTCCAACCGAGCGGATCGTAGAGCTTCCAGACTTTCCTCACCGCCAGGTGTTTTTTGTTCGCTGATTGCTAAAACCGGTCGGTGCACGTATAATGAGGTAATGAGGTCAGACGAAAACCTGGCTGAGTGTTGGTGAGCGCTGAGCCCGATCGTCACGTCTTGTTCCTCACTGCCACGCCGCATCACGGCGACGATGATCGCTCTGGGCACCTCCTCCGCCTGCTCGATCCCGACCTCTTTCCCGAACCGCACCGCCTGGGCGATCAGGCGCGCGCGATCCGCCACGACATCTTGCGGCTCGGGCCCGAATGCCCCTGGGCGCTGCGGCGGCTCAAAGAAGACCTGCGCGACATGAACGGCCGGCGGCTCTTTCCCGATCGGCATGTCCAGACCATTGCCTTTCGACTAAGCCTTGAGGAATTCGGCCTCTACAAAGCGGTCACCGCGTACATCAACCGGTTCCTCCCGCAGGCGGGTGGGCGTCAAAAGCAGAACGTGGCCCTCACGCGCACGGTCTTACAGCGCCGCCTGGCCAGTTCCACGCACGCGATTCATGAGTCGCTCAAGCGGCGTCTTGAGAAACAGCGCCGACTGGTATAAGAACTGGAAGCGCTGTCGCCGCCCCAGCGCGCACGTTACCTGGATCGCCTGCGCGGGCGGCTGAGCGATGACGAGATTGATGAGGATGACCTGGACGAGGCCGCGCGCGATCGCCTGACGGACGAGTTCACCGCGGCGGTTGAGCTCGATCAGTTGCGCGCTGAGGTCGCCGCGCTGAAGGATCTGGCAGAGCAGGCGCGGCGCGTGCGTGAGCATGCGCCCGATAGCAAACTGAACGCGCTGCGTGAATGTTTGCAACGCGCCCAGTTTGCGGAATTGCGTGATGGACGCGGCAAACTATTGATCTTCACGGAACATCGTGACACACTCAACTATTTGCGCGAACACTTGACGCGTTGGGGTTATTCCACCCGCGAGATCCACGGCGGGATGAACCCGCACGAACGCAGGGCCGCGCAGGATGATTTTCGCTACAACAAGCAGGTCTGTGTGGCGACCGAGGCGGCCGGCGAGGGGATCAACCTGCAATTCTGCCACCTGATGATCAACTATGACCTGCTCTGGAACCCGACGCGCCTTGAGCAGCGCCTGGGGCGCATCCATCGCATCGGTCAGGAACGCGATGGGTACGCCTTCAACTTTGTCGCCGAGAGATCTGAGGATGGCCAGCCGGTCATCTGAGGCGCGGCGCGAGAAATCGGTGTGCCAGGGTCATATCAGCACGCTGCATCTGTGGTGGGCGCGGCGACCGCTCGTCGCCTGCCGCGCGGCAGTGTTCGGCGCGCTGGTGCCCGCGGGCGCGGCGGACGAGAAATTCGTCGCGGAACTGTGCAAGTACCCTGGACATCCAGAGACCATCAAGCAAGCGCAGCGACTGATCCTGCAAGCCCACGCCGAACGCCTGACGCAAGAGCGCGGCGAGCTGGTCACCGTTGAAGACATCGAGGCGGGGCGCGTGCCGCGTCCTCTGGCTGATGTGGAGCCATTGCATTGACCCAATATCATAACCTCGACGAATCTGGTGATCCTGGACCGCTGGATACGGAGGGCGCGTCAAGCCATCTCGTGCTGGCGATGGTGCAGATGACAGAGCATGCTCCTATTCCCGAATTGCGGGCGACACGCGAGAAGTTGCATCTTCCATCGCAGTTCGAGTTCAGGTTCCACAAGACAACAATGGTCCAGAAGGAGACCTTTTTCAAGACCGTGCAAACAGTGCCGTTTCGTGTCCGTGCGCTGGTCTTGGACAAATCCCGCATGCCTGAACAACTGGCGGGGCTGAATGGACAAGCATTGATGATCGAACTGATCGTCGGATTGACATTCCGAGCCTCACCGTTAGATATAGCCAACGATGTTCTGATCATTGATGGCGGCACTCCCGCTTTGTGTCGCGCCTTGCG
This sequence comes from Anaerolineae bacterium, assembly GCA_034433615.1. Taxonomy (GTDB): domain Bacteria; phylum Chloroflexota; class Anaerolineae; order DUEN01; family DUEN01; genus DAOUAJ01. The sequence continues at coordinate 19,773 of DAOUAJ010000255.1, forward strand.
CGTTCGTCTCTCGGAAGAATGTCGTAAGATGAAAAGAGTTCGACCCTTCAGCAAGGTCGTGGGTGGAAGGTCGCGCAGTGAAGACGGACTTCAACTGGCGGACATGATTGCGGGCGCAATCCGACAAAATGCCATGGGCTCGGATAGCAGTCACTATCAGACATTTGCAGGCAAGATCGTGGACATATGGGAGGTATCCACGCGCATTAGTGTCAACTTAAGGCTCAAAGGCCCGTCCCCGGGCCGCCCCGAGGACGGGGCTCAGAGCTTAAGTTGACACAGATGTATCCACGCGTGGAGAATAAAACACCCCCGACTATCCTCAGAAGAGGAAGACCGCCTCGCCTGGCGACCTTATCGTCGGGGGCGCGTAAACCAGACGAACTGGTTTATTGTAGCTATATTATAATCGAAAATGCGGCTGTGTCAAATGAAAGCACGAGGTGACCCATGGACTGGCCCGACAAACTCCACGAGATTGATCAACTGCTGAGCGCGGGACACGCCACGCAGGCTGTCGCGGCCGGCAGCCAGGCGCTGGAAGAGCTCCTGCACCACCTTTACCGGCAGGTGCTCTCCCAACTCCCGCCAGCCGATCAAAAGGAGCTGGCCGATAGGATCGAGAAGGCCGGCGGCGGGGCCAAGACCGTTAACAAACTCACCCTCGGGCAACTGTCGAGGCGCAATCGCTGCAAGGGTTTGACCCGGTGTGGCTGCGCAACGCGGTGATCGAGCCGCTAGAAGAGGCGGATGTGAAAATCGAAAAAGGGTGAATCATGTCATGGTTAAAACCCTCCAGAGACCAGGCTGTGCACCTGGCAGAGCAAGATTGGGAATATCTCCAGCGTGAGAGCTTTTGGATGCTTTCCGCCCTGCTCGCCCTGGGCGGGCTTTTGCCGCTTGCTCTGGATAGATGGCTCCTCCAGCCCTACCAGATAGATGTGTTGGGGCTGTCCATGCTGGCCACAGCAGCCTGCGGATATTGGCTTTCCCGTCTGGATGTCCGCCTGGGCACAGGTGGCCTGATCGCCGGCACCACAGCCACAGCCCTCCTGGCCATGCATTGGTGGCCTGGCCCCGGCGCGATCTTCCTCCTCATGCTGCCGGTCAGCCTGGCAGTTTTCACGCTGGGAATGAACGTAAGCCTGTTCGTCAGCCTGGCCGTGATAGGGATACTGCTCTTCCGCCCTGTGGCCCTCGTTCCTTCGATAGCGACCAGCGAAACTGTCGTTATGATCTTTCTGGCCGGCATGACCTGGGCTCTGAACTGGGTCACTCAACTCCCCCGGCAGGCCATGCTCGGCCAGTTGTTCGGCTATTACCAGCGCGCCCAGGCTCTGCTGGAAGAGGCGCGCGACCAGCGCCTGGCGCTGAATCAAGCCAACCAGGACCTGGCCGAAGCTTACCTGCAACTGGCCAAACTGAACGAGCTCGTGCGCGCCAGCCGCCTGGAGGCCGAGGCGGCCCGGCGCGCCAAGGAGCAATTCGTGGCCAACGTCAGCCACGAGTTGCGTACCCCGCTCAACATGATCATCGGCTTCAGCGAGATGATCCTGAACTCGCCGATGACCTACGGCACCCCACTCCCCAAAGCCCTCCTCTCCGACATCCGGGTTATCCACCGCAACAGCCAGCATCTCTCCCAACTGATCAACGATGTCCTCGACCTCAGCCAGATCGAGGCCGGCCAGTTGAGCCTGAGCCGGGAGTGGACGGATGTGGTCACCATCGTACATGAAGCTATGGAAGCCGTGGAGCCGCTCTATCGCGCCAAAGGGCTCGATCTGCAAATGCACATTCCGGCAGAGATCCCTCCCATCTTCTGCGATCGCTTACGCATCCGCCAGATTTTGCTGAACCTCCTCAGCAATGCCGGCCGCTTTACCCCGGTCGGTGGCGTCGAAGTGACCGTTAGCCTGGACGAAAACTATGTGGTGTTCTGCGTGGCCGATTCAGGGCCAGGCATACCGCCGGATAAACAGCAGAAGATTTTCGAGCCGTTTCAGCAGCTCGATGCTTCAACAAAGCGGCTGCACGGGGGGAGCGGACTGGGGCTGAGCATCAGCAAGCGGCTGGTGGAATTGCACGGCGGCAAGATGTGGCTGGAAAGCGAAGTCGGCAAGGGCAGCGCGTTTTCGTTCTCCCTCCCGCTCAACCCAGCCGAACCAGAGGTTTCTGGTGCCACTCGTTGGGTGAACCCGTACGCCACACATGAGCCTCGCGCCAGGCCTCTTGTGGTAGAACTGCCCAGGCCGCAGCCTCATGTCCTGGTCATGGAGCGCGAGGATGTGCTGCGTCACCCCATCAGCGTCTACCTGGGCGACGCCCGCGTCAAGAGCGTGCGCAGCATCGAGGAGCTGAAGGTGGAGATCGCATCGGATCCGCCGCAGGTGTTGCTGATCAACGACCCGCAGGTGATGGAGAACAGAGGACTCATCCAGACGGTCATGGAGTTGCCGGACCGCATGCCGGTAGTGAGTTGTTACGTGCCGGGGAAGCACGAAGCCTGCGAGCGATTGAACGTCGTCGAGTATCTGGTGAAGCCCATCACCCGCGAGGTGCTCCTGGCCGTTACCCGTCATGTGGCGCCTGCCGAGGGTTGCATCCTCATCGTCGAGGATGACCAGGAGATGGCACGCCTGATCGCCCGGCAGCTCAACTCCGCCGGCGAAGGCTATCGCATCCTACGGGCGGCCGACGGAACCAGGGCGTTGGAGATGATGCGGGAACGTCGGCCGGACGCCGTGTTCCTGGACCTGGGGCTTCCCGATCAGGATGGCTATGAGGTCCTGCGAGAGAAGGATGCTGACCCGGCGATCCGGCCCATCCCCGTCGTGATCATCTCCGCTCGCGACCCGCTGGGGCAGCCGGTGGTGACCAGCCGGCTGCGGGTCGAGCTGGCCGGTGGGCTGTCTGTCCGCGACGTGATCTTGTGCACCGCCGCCATCAGCCAGGCGCTCTCGCCGTTCAAAAGGCCCTGAAGGCTCATGCTGCAGCGAGACCTCTGAAAGAGCCCCCATCTGTAAGGGCAGGGAACCCTTTGCGTTCAGCAGGCGTCTCTTATGGCAAAGATGCAGTCCGACCGGATGACAGGTGTCTTCATGAAGCCAAAGGCCGTTCTCGTGGGGTTCTTGCTCGGGTTGCACATCCTGGCGATTCCGGCCGTAAGGGCAGGGGCGCTGGCTCCGGCGTTTGACCGCGATGCCGTTGCCCTCTCCGTTCGTCCACACTTCGGAGGCTACTACAAATACGGCGAATGGTTACCGTTGCGCGCGACCGTCACCAACACCGGCGCTGATCTCCGCGCCGAGCTGCGCGTCGCTATCCAGAGCGGCAACACCCGCACGAGCTACGCCGTGCCCGCGCCATTGCCCAGCGGCGCTCACAAGGAGATCACCCTCTACGTTTTGCCCCCTTCGTTCGCCCGCAGCCTCACCGTGGACCTGATCGCCGATGATCAGGTGATCGCCAGCGCCCAGGCGAACGTGTACGCCATCCGCAACATCACCTATGTGGTCGGCGTGATCGCCCCTGATCCCGACCCGTACAAAGTCATGGCCGGAATGGACCTCGACGAGGGGCGTCGCCCGGTCGAGGTGGTGCCCTTCCCGCTGGCCGACCTGCCCGAGCGCGCCGAGGCGCTGCGTACCTTCGACGCGTTGATCATCGCCGATAGCGACACCCTCTCCCTCTCGCCCGCGCAGGCGGATGCCTTGCGGATGTGGGTGGGCCATGGCGGACGCCTGATCCTGGCCGGCGGCCCTGGCGCCGAACGCACGCTGGCTGGCCTGCCCGCTGACCTGAGGCCAGCCGAGCTCCATCGCGCCACGCTCAGCGAGCTCATCATGCTGGCCGAGTTCGCCCACGTAGAGCCCCTCAGCCCGGGCGGGGAATTCGCGGCTGCAATCCCGGCCCCCTCTTTCGGCCGCGGCCTGGTTGTACAGGGCAACCAGACGTTGGTCTCTGAAAAACGGCTGGGCAAGGGATGGATCAATTACCTGGCATTTGACCCCGCGCGGAGCCCCTTCGCGGCCTGGGCCGGCATGCGCGCCGTCTGGGCGACGCTGCTCACCCCCGGCTCGGCCTATTCGCCGAACCTGCCGCCGGACGCCTCAGAAGCCCAGGTAATGGCCCAACGCCTGGCCTACACGGTGACCAACCTGCCATCGTTGGATCTCCCCTCGATCCACTGGCTGGTGATCCTGCTGGGCCTTTACATCGTCTTGATTGGCCCGATCAACTACCTGGTGTTGCGGCGCTGGCGCCGGCTGGATTGGGCCTGGCTGAGCATCCCGGCGTTGACCGTCGCCTTCGCCGGCATGTCGTTTGGGATCGGATACGGCCTGCGTGGCGGTGAGGTCATCCTGCACCAGATCTCCGTCGTGCAAAAGACGAGCCCGGGATCTCCCGCCCAGATCCGCAGTTACGTCGGCATTTTCTCCCCCTCGCGCCGCGCCTACACCCTGGAAGTGGGCGACGGCGCGCTGGTCTCGCTGCTGAACAGCGAGCCGGAACGATTCGGCGGGCCCTTTGAGCCGACCAGCATGACGATCGTTGAAGGCAACCCGACGATGGTGCATGACCTGGCCATCAATCAGTGGGCGATGCAGGGGGTCCAGATCGAACAAATCGCCCCGGGCGAGGAGTGGGAGATCGCGGCCAATTGGAAGTACGACGGCGCGCACGTCAAAGGCACGTTGCACAACGGCTCCTCTTATAACCTGACCGACCTCGTGGCCGTGGTGGGCAGCCGCTATGCCCGCCTGGGCGATGCGCCCCCGGGCATCCGGTTGGACATCGCCGCAAAGCTCGAGGGGGGTGACGCGGTGGGGCCGCCGTTCCCGTATGCGCTGTTCGAGAAGCTGTGGCAGCCAGGCGACACCGCCCCACCTCGCGATCTGATGCTCAAGCAGAGCCTGCTGAGCGGCGTCTTCGAGGGGCCGAATGGCCCCTATCCACCGGCGGGACTTACCCTGATCGCCTGGCTTGACCGGAGCCCCATCACCGTGGCGATTGCGGACGATAAAGCTCATTGCCCGGCGCCATGTCTCCGGAAGGCCTTCTCCCAGCCGAGGGCGGTAGGGCATCACCAGACGACTTTGCTGGTGCTGACGCTGCCGCTGGACCTGAGCGGACAGGAGGTCACCATCCCGCCGGGGATGATCGCGCCCCGGCTGCTCGAATCGCAAGGCGAGGCCGGCATTTGCGGGCCAGGCGGGCGGGTGTACCTCGGCCCCACCGGCAAGGCCACATTGGAATACCTGTTGCCGCCGGAGTTGCTAGGCATGACCATCACCGAGATGACGCTCTCGATCGTCCTCACCGTAGATCCGTCGGCAGGGATCCCTACTGCGGCTTTGTACGATTGGGAGGCTGGAACGTGGGTGGAGCAGAGAAACCTCCGGCGCGGCGACAACGCCATTGAGCGGCCAGGGCGCTTCATCCATCCGGATAACGGCGCCCTTCGACTGCAGCTCAGCGGCGAGGGCTTTCGCGGCAGCGATTGTATCCTGTATGAGCTCAGCTTAAAGGCGGCCAGGGGCGAAGGATCATGAGCGGATTCGCCATCGAGACGAAGGGATTGACCAAGCGGTACGGCAGGGTGACGGCCCTGGATCACCTCGATCTGCGGGTGCCAGAGGGGGCGCTCTTCGGGTTCATCGGCCCTAACGGCGCCGGGAAAACGACGACACTGCGCTTGTTAGCCGGGCTGTTGGACCCGGACGAAGGCGAGATCTGGATCGCCGGCAAACGCATGGACGACGAGTCGCGCGAGCTGCTTCGCCTCATCGGCTATATGCCGGACTTCTTCGGCGTTTACGAGGAGATGCGGGTGTGGGAGTACCTCGATTTCTACGCTCGCTGTTACGAGGTGCCGGCCACGCGGCGCGCGGCGATTATTGACGAGCTGCTCGCGCTAGTGGGCTTGCTGGACAAGCGGGATGACGACGTGAACGCCCTCTCACGCGGCATGCAGCAGCGCCTGTGTCTGGCCCACGCGCTCGTGCACGACCCGCAGATTCTGCTCCTGGATGAGCCGGCCTCTGGCCTGGACCCACGAGCCCGCGTCGAGATGCGTGAGCTGCTGCGAGAGCTCGCCCGGATGGGCAAGACGATCGTCGTCAGCTCTCACATCCTGGCCGAGCTGGCGGAGATGTGCACCCAGATCGGCATTATCGAGCGCGGCCGGCTCGTCGCCAGCGGCGACATGGAGAGCATCCGCCGTCAGATGGAAGGGGAGCGGCTGCTCCACATCCGCGTGTTGGGCGATCCACACGCGGCCCTCGCCCGCTTGGACGGTTATCCTGGCCTTGGACAGGCTGTCCTCATCCCGCAAGAGAACAGCCGTCCCCTCATCGAGGTCCCCTTCAGCGGAGATGAGGGGGCCGTGGTGAGTTTGCTGGCGCATCTGGTCGCCGGCAACATCCCCGTCGTCAGCTTTCAGGAGGCGGGAAACGACCTGGAGGAGGTCTTCCTGCGGTTGACGGAGGCATCGTGATGTGGGCTAATCCCATCCTCGTCAGGGAGCTTCGCTCCCGCATGCGCGGGCCGCGGGCATTTGTCATCCTGACGACGTTTCTGCTCCTGCTGGGAGCGTTCGCCTATGGTCTGTATTACATGGTCACGTTCAGCCAGGCCTTCTCCGGCGGCGGGCCTCCATTGGGCGCGGTGGTGGGCCACTCCATCTTCACCGGCCTGGCTCTGTTCGAGCTGACGCTGGTCTGCGTCATCACGCCGGCGCTCACGGCCAACGCGATCAGCAGCGAGGTGGAGAGGAAGACGCTGGACCTGTTGCTGGCCACACCGCTCTCACCGGCGTCCATCCTGTGGGGCAAGCTGATCTCGGCGCTCAGCTACGTCTTCCTGCTCATCCTCGCCGCAGTGCCGATGGCGAGCCTCGTCTTCATCTTCGGCGGCGTCACCATCGCCGATATACTGAGAGCGTTGGGTGTCCTGATGATATGTGCCATCACCTTGGGGGTTATAGGGTTGTTCTTCTCAACCTGGCTGCGACGTGGCGGCCGCGCGACCGTGGTGAGCTACGCGATGCTATCGCTGTTGGCGTTAGGCACCTACTTTCTGTACCTCGTGATCGGCGTAGCGCGCAACGCCAATCCGCCGCGCGCGCTCCTCCTCCTGAACCCCATCGCGGCGATGGCGTCGGCCATCAGCGAGGATGTGCGCTGGGGAACGTTTGTGCCGGTGATGTCGCCCTTCGCGCCGCTCGTGTGGGCGCTCGGCGGCAACCCGATCGGCTCCGCCCCGGGCATCGGCGATGGCGCGGGCCTACGGCCTCTCTGGCACTACACGGCGGGTCTGTATGCGGCCATCACGCTTCTGCTGTACATCGCCAGCATACAGATGCTCAAGCCGATGCGGCGGTGGCGCCTCCGCCGCGCCGAGCTCCTGAAACTGGCGGCGCTGCTGCTGGCCCTCACCGGCATCGGCTACGCGCTGTACGGCCCTCCCAGCTACGCCCGCTTTGGCTACTTCATGGTCGCCACACCGACGCCCATGCCCGCTAGGGTTGTACCGGTGATCCCCGAACGCGTCATCATCAAGCCGATCCCTGTCCCAACCCCTACCCCGGTGGTAGCGCCGGACACGGACCATAAACAGTGAGGGTGTGTCGCGCAGATGCCAGGCGAGGGAGTTCAAGGAATGAGCGCAGATGCTGCACCAGTTGACCAACTGAGCGCCTTTCTCCGCTTGCTTGGACGGCGATTGCGCCTCCGAGATGGCGTGGAGCTGGCGACGTGTTTCGCCTGGATCCCGCTGCTGTTGACATGCGCCATCCTGCTGATCGGCCGGCTGCTTCTGTGGCCCTACAACGCCTGGTGGGCGTGGGCACCGCCTATGGCGTGGCTGGTGGGCGTGTCCGCCTGGATGCTGGCACGTCCACAGGCGCTCATGGACGTAGCGCGCCGCGCCGACATCGAGCTGGCGTTGCAGGAACGGCTGTCCACCGCGTTAGAGCTAGCACAAGACAGCAGCCGCTTCGACCGGGATCTGGCAGCGCGCCAGCAGGCAGACGCCCTGGGCGTGGCCGGCCGGATTCGCCCGCGTCGCGATCTCCCCATCCGCTGGCCCCGTCGGGCGCTGGCAGGGGCCGCCGTCCTCCTGGCGAGCGCGCTCGTCCTGACGGCGCTGCCCAACCCCATGGACGCCGTCCTGGCCAAGCGCGCCCAGGTGGCGCAGATGGCGCGGGAAGAGGCGGAAAAGCTGGAACGGCAGGCCGAAATGCTGGAGGAATCGGAGGCCCTCGACGAAACCGAACAGCAGGCGCTCCTCCAGGAGTTGCGCGACCTGATCGCCAGGCTTCGCGACAACCGGGGAGACCGCGACGAGGCGTTGGCCGACCTGGCCGAGCTACGAGAGGGCCTGCGGGAAAAGCTAGACCCCCAGTCAGCTGCTCGTCGGTCGGCGCTGGCCGGTTTGACTGCGCAACTGGCCGAGCTCGCCCGCGCTGAGAACCGAACTCCAGGGTCGGGAGAAGCGGCGCAACTGCTGGAGGAACTCCTCCAAGACGTCCCTCAAATGAAGCCGGAGGAACGTGAGAGACTGGCGCGAGGGCTGGAACAGGCGGCGACGCGTCTGAGCGTAACGGATGCTGCGCTGGCACAAACTTTACAACGGACAGCCACCGCTGTACGTCGCGGCGACGAGAGAGGGATACGCGCTTCTGCCTCGGAAGCCATTGCAGCGCTTACCAGGGCTCAGCGCGACCTGGATCTGCAAGCTGCGCTGGCACAGCTCCTAAGCCAGGTGCAGGGAAGCGAGCAACGCCTGGCCCAGGCAGGCCGGGGCCGGCAGCCGAGTGGTCGCGATGCCAGAGGCGATCAGCCCGGGCCGGGACAGAACCCTGGACAAAGCCCGGGCCCGGGCGCTCAGGCCGGATCGGGCGGCGGCACCACGGCGAATCGGCTGCCGCCGGCGAACCGTGTGGGCCGCGCCGGCGATCCCACACAGCCCAACCGAAGCTATGAAGCGGATTCCACTGTGTACGCGCCTCAGGACGAGCTTTCACTTGGCTCCACCGGCGTCTCTGACTTCATCCCGGGCCAGGAAAACCCCGGCGGCCAGATGCAGACACGGGAGAGCCCATCCCTTCAGCCGGGGATGGCCGGCACCAGCCTGCTCCCCTACCAGCAGGTCTACCGGCAATATGCCGCCGAGGCTGCCCAGGCGATGGAGCGAGAGTACGTCCCGCTGGGCTTACGCGAATACGTGCGAGAGTACTTCACGAGACTGGAGCCGCGATGAACGCAAACCTTTTCACGCAGACCGCCCACGCGATCGAACGAGAAGTGAGCAAAGTCATCGTCGGCCAGGCCGAGCTGATACGCCACACATTGATCACGCTGCTGGCCGGCGGCAACGCGCTACTGGAGGGCGTGCCCGGCCTGGGCAAAACCCTGCTGGTGCGCACGCTGGCACAGGCAGTGGACTGCCGCTTCAGCCGCATCCAGTTCACACCCGATCTGATGCCGGCCGATATCGTGGGCACGATGTTGCTCGCCGAGGATGATCACGGGCACCGCACCTTCCAGTTCGAGTCAGGGCCGATCTTCGCCAATTTGGTATTGGCGGACGAGATCAATCGCGCGACGCCCAAGACGCAATCGGCGCTGCTGGAGGCCATGCAGGAGCAGACCGTGACCGTGGCGAAGACGATGCACAGGCTCCCGCAGCCCTTCTTCGTGCTGGCGACCCAGAATCCGCTGGAGATGGAAGGGACTTACCCGCTGCCGGAGGCCCAGCTCGATCGTTTTTTCTTCAAGATCGAGGTGCCCTTCCCCGCTGTGGACGAGCTGGTGGAGATCGCCGAGCGCACCACGGGCGCGGAAACGCCGCACGCCCAACCGGTCGCCACCGGCATGACGATCGTGGCGATGCAACAACTGGCCCGTGGCGTGCCTATCGCCCGCCACGTGACGGAAGCCGCGGCGCGTCTGATCCGCGCCACGCATCCCGACGACCCGACCGCGCCGGAGGTTGTGCGTCGCTATGTGCGCTACGGCGCCAGCCCGCGCGGCATGCAAGCGCTGATCCTGGCCGGAAAGGTTCACGCGCTGCTCGATGGACGCTTCAACGTGGCGCTCGACGATCTGCGCGCGGTGGCGCATCCGGCTTTACGTCATCGGCTGATCCTGAACTTCGAGGCCCAGGCGGAAGGCGTGGATGTGAACGCGATCATCACGAAAGCCCTGGAGCAGGTGATGTAAGTTCAACCATGTCTCACCCTATCGCCCAGCCATCCCAACCCCGATCCCCCCAACTTTTCAGCGAATCCTTCCTCCGCCAACTGGACCAGCTCGCGCTCCTGAGCCGGCGCATGTACTACGGGCAAATGCAGGGAGAACGGCGGTCGCCCAGGCGAGGGCCGTCGGTAGAGTTCGCCGATTACCGCTCTTACGTGCTGGGCGATGACCTGCGCGCGGTGGACTGGAACGTGTACGCCCGCCTGGAGAAGCTGTTTGTCAAGCTGTTCGTCGCCGAAGAGGAGACGACCGTCCATTTCCTGCTGGATGCCAGCCAGAGCATGGGCTTCGGCCATCCCGACAAATGGCGTTACGCCGTGCGCCTGGCCGGCGCGTTGGGCTACATCGCGCTGGCGGGCATGGATCGGGTGAAGGCGGCCACGCTGGGAGACGATGGCCTCCGCCCTATGCCCGCTGTGAGCGGCAAACGCCAGGCCCTGACCTGGTTCGGCTGGCTACAGGCGCAACAGCCGCGCGGCCAGGCGCTCTTGGGCCCGATGTTGCGAGGCTATGCCGCTCGTGGACGGCCGATAGGCCCGGCGCTGGTCATCAGCGACCTGTTCGATCCCTCGTGGGGGGAGGGGCTGGCGGCGCTGTGCCATCACCAGTTCGAGGTCACCGTGCTGCATCTCCTGTCGCCCCAGGAGGTGAGCCCTGACCTGGAGGGGGATCTCAAGCTGATAGACAGCGAAAGCGGCCATGCCGTCGAGATCACCGCCGATTACGACCTGCTGGCTTGCTACCGCCGCCGTCTGGCGGCATGGCAAGCGCAAGTTCGGTCATTCTGCGCTCAACGTGGGATTCATTACGTCTTCATAGAGACATCACTGCCACTCGAGACACTGCTGCTCTCACTCCTGCGCCGGCAAGGGGTGGTGAAGTGAGGGATCACGAAGTCGCGAAGGGTCGCGAAGGACGCGAAGCGCGAAGCGCGCGAAGACCTGCGAGTGCCCCCTCGTCCCTTGTTGCCTTATTGCCTTGTTGCCTTCCGCCTATTTTCAGGAAAATTCCCCATGAACTTGCGTTCACCAGCGTTCGGATGAAAATGCTGGTGAACGTAGGACAAATTTCAAATTTGTCCTACATTTTCAAAGGAGCCCTATGTCGTTTCTGAGCCCGTTGGCCCTCGCCCTCGCCGCTTTAGCCGTGCCCATCGTGGCGCTCTACTTCCTGAAGCTACAGCGCGAGGAGCACGTCGTCCCCAGCACCTATCTGTGGCGCACCCTGGTGCGTGATAGCGTGGCCAACGCGCCCTGGCAGCGCCTGCACCTCAACCTGCTATTGTTGCTACAACTGCTGACCCTGACCTCCCTGGTGCTCACGCTGGCGCGCCCTTTCACCTGGACCGAAACGGCCGGCGGCGATCACCTGATCCTGATCCTGGACACGTCGGCCAGTATGCAGGCCACCGACGTGGCCCCTAACCGTCTGGGCGAGGCGGTACGGCGGGCCCAACGCCTGATCGAGCGCCTGCCGGCCGCCGCCCGGGTGACCATCATCGCCGCCGGCAACCCCACGCACGTGCCTGTGTCCAGCTCGACGGATCGCAACTCGGCCGATCGGGCGTTGCGCTCCCTTCCGGCTGGTGTCGGCAGCAGCGATCTATCGGCCGCGCTCAGCCTGGCCAGCGCGATCGCCGCCCGCGAGCGCGATCCGGAGATCGTGATCCTTTCCGACGGAAACGTGACCCTGCCTCAGCCTCAGCCGCCACTGCCCGGTCGAGTTCGTTATATCCCCATCGGCCGCGGCGCTGCCACTCCCGACGCCGTGGCATCCAATCAGGGGATCACCATGATGGCTTTGCGTCGAACGGCAGGAGGCCAGGCCCTGTCCGCCTTCGTCCAGGTATCCCACTTCGGCCCGACGCTTGTGGAGCGACGGTTGCTTCTGTACGCCGATGGACAACCGGTGGCCGCGCGCACGCTCACGCTGCAGCCGTACCAGCCGCAACCGCTGACGTTCGAGGACCTGCCGCCCGACGCGGGCGCGATCGAGGCGCGGCTGGAAGGCCACGATTTTCTGGCCCTGGACGATGTGGCATGGGCCGTGCCGCCCACGCCATCGGCGCTGAAGGTGAACCTGATCAGCCGTAGCAACCGCTTCCTGGAGACGGCCCTCGCCCTCCTGCCCGGGGTAGAAGTCACGAGGATCGCCCCGGAGGATTACCAGGCCCGGCCTCCCTCCCCTTCGGCGGCTCCGGCCGACCTGACGATCTTCGACGGCGTGCCCCTGCCCGAGGAGCTGCCCGGCGGAGCGTTGCTCATCCTGGCGCCGATCGGCTCCACCCGGCTTTTCTCGATGACGGGCGCCATCGAGCGACCGTCGGCGATCGCCGCCCGCGCCGATGAACCGTTGCTGCGCTACGTGGATTTGCGCGGCCTGCAGATTCAAGAGGCCGCCCGTATCCCATTACCCGACTGGGCCAGGGCCATCGTCGTCGCCGATGGCCCCGATGCCCGATGCGCGTCCCCAGCGCCGGCGAGCTCTGTCCCCTCGCCTGAGGCCGTCTGTCCGCTGCTGCTGGTGGGCCAGGCCGAGGGACGCCGCGTGGCGGTTCTGGTCTTCGACCTGCGTAAGTCTGATCTGCCGTTGCGGGTGGCGTTCCCGCTGCTCCTGGCGAACCTGCTCGATTACCTGAGCGCTGAGGCAAGGGCCGGCGGCGCGCTCGAACCGGTGCGCCCAGGGCAACCGGCGATGCTCTCCCTGCCGCCGGGGGTGACGACGGTCACGGTGACCAGGCCGGACGGCACAGTCGCGCAGATGGACGCGGGCAATGGCCTTGCCACGTTCAACGACACGACCCAGTTGGGCATCTACACGGTGGAGGCGAACGGCCGCTCTCAACGGTTCGCGGTGAACCTGTTCGATGCCAATGAGTCAGCGATCACCCCTAAGCACACGCTTCCGCTACAGGGCACGGCGGAAATTGAACCGGGCCATGAGGCCCCCAAGAGCCGTCAGGAGTGGTGGCGATGGGCGGCCTGGCTGGCGCTGGCGCTGTTGGTGAGCGAATGGCTGTACGCCCATCGAGGAGAGGTGGCTCGATTGCGGGCGGCGATCGCGATGAAGGGCAAATGACGCGCAGATGATCTCATTCACCCATCCGTGGGCCTTTTGGGCCTTGGCCCTTGTGATGCCCATCGTCCTGGTGCCGGTGTTGGCGCGAGGGCGCCGCGGGTGCGCGACACCGGCGCGCACATGGTGGGGCATCGCGCTGCGCGCGCTGATTGCGCTGGCATTGCTCTTCAGTTTGGCCGGCGCCCAATGGGTGCGCGCCGTGGACTCGCTCACCGTCGTCTACCTGCTGGACCTGTCAGACTCGATACCGGCTTCAGAACGCGAGCGCGCCGAGGCCTTTATCCACCAGAGCGTTCAGGCGATGCCGCCCAACGGCCAGGCTACCATCGTGGCCTTCGGGGAGAGCGCGCTGGTGGAGCGGCTGCCCTCTGCGAGCGAAGATGTGGCGGAGATCGCGTCGGCGCCTGGGGCAACGCGCACGAACATCGCCGCGGCCATCCGGCTGGGCCTAGCGCTCTTCCCAGAGGCGAGCCGCAAGCGGATGGTCATCCTGTCCGATGGCCTGGAGAACGTGGAGCGAGCCGCGGAACAGGCCGAGCTGGCCATCGCCCACGACGTCGAGATCAGCTATGTGCCGCTGCGCGCCCTGCAAGGGGAGGCCGAGGCATACCTGGATCGTCTGGAGATGCCAGGCGTCGTCCGCCTGGGGCAGCGATTCGAGCTGACGGCGATCGTGGAGAGCACCGTCGCCCAGCCGGCGACGTTACAGCTCTTCGCCGACGGCGCGCTGGCGAGGTCGTTAAACGTGAGCCTGCAGCCCGGGACCAATCGCGTGCGCGCGTCCTTGACGGCGGAACAGGCAGGGTTCCGCCGCTATCGGGCTGAGCTGATCGCGACCAACGACACGCTGCCCCAGAACAACCTGGCGGCCGGGTTTACGGTCGTGCAGGGCCCGCCCCGCATCCTTTTGATCGAAGGCAAAACGGGAGAAGTCGGGCACCTGGCCGCCGCGCTGCGCGCCTCTGGGATGGAGGTCGCCGTCACACCGCCGGCGCAAACTCCACAAGACCTGGCCACCCTGAGCGGATTCGACGCCGTGTTCCTGGTGAACGCGCCGGCCGAGGCGCTGCCTCACGCGGCTATGCAGGCTTTGCCGCGGTATGTGCGCGAGCTGGGCCGCGGGCTGGTCATGGTGGGGGGCGAGTCCAGCTTTGGCGCGGGAGGTTACCTGCGGTCGCCCGTGGAGGAGGCGCTGCCGGTGGACATGGACGTGCGCAGCCGGGAGCAGGAGCCCAATCTGGCCCTGGTGCTGGCCGTGGACAAATCGGGGAGCATGGGCCGCTGCCACTGCGATGACCCCAATCGGTCGCCTGGCCAGTATCAGCGGGTGCAGAGCGGGCTGCCCAAGATAGAGATCGCCAAAGAGGCCATCTTGCGAACCTTTCAGGCGCTGGGACGGCTCGACTTCCTGGGTGTGGTGGCGTTTGATGAAGACGCCCACTGGGCGCTCCGACTGCGGCAGTTGACGAGCCTGGACGAAGTGCAGGGCGCGATCGGGGGCTTAGACGCTTACGGGCAGACAAACATCTTCGCCGGGCTGAACGAGGCCGCGCAGGCGCTGGCCGATGTGGACGCCAGCATCAAGCACATCATCTTGCTGACCGATGGCTGGTCGCGCGCCGGCGCCTATGAGGAGCTAATCAGGCGTATGCATGAGCAGGGCATCACCCTGTCGGTGATCGCCGCCGGTCGCGGCTCGGCCGCCTACCTGCAAGAGCTAGCGCGGGCGGGTGGCGGGCGGTATTACCCGGTGGCCGACACCCAGAAGCTGCCGCAGATCTTCTTGCGAGAGACCATCCAGGCGGCGGGGAGTTACGTGATCGAGCACCCGTTCTACCCTTTCCAGACGGCGGCAACTCCGATCCTCGATGGCGTGGATACCTCCAGGATGCCCGGGCTGTACGGATACAACGGCACCACGCCCAAAAAAGCCGCTCGCGTGGCGCTGGTGACCGACCAGGGCGATCCACTGCTGGCCTACTGGCAATACGGCCTGGGCCGCAGCGTGGCCTGGACGTCGGATCTGACCTCGCACTGGGCGACGGAATGGGTGGAGTGGGACCAGTTCACCCGGTTCGTCGGACAACTGGCAAGCTGGGTGTTGCCTGAGCCGGCCTCTGGCCATCTTCAGGTCGCTTCCGCTGTTGAGGGCAACTCGCTGACCATCGAGGCAGATGTAGTGGACAGCGGCGGGCGGCCGTGGGACTTCCTGGACGTGCAGGCCAATATCATCGGGCCGGAGTTGACCGTACAGCAGATCACGCTCGCCCAGACGGCGTCTGGCCACTATCAGGCGACGGTGCCCGTGAGCGAAGCAGGGGCTTACTTGGTGCAGGTGGTGGCGAGCGAGAAGGAGGGCATGGAGGACGTTACGGCTTCTACGCCGGTGGCGACGATGATGACCGGCGTGGTCATCCCGTATTCGCCGGAGTACCGGCAAAGCCCCGGCGTGGCCGGCGAAGCGCTGCTACGTCATCTGGCACAGGTCACGCAGGGGCAACGAATCCGCTCGCCGGATGAGGTGTGGAGGCAAGGGGACAGGCCGGCGCGCGCCGCGCAGCCCATCTGGCCCTCGTTGTTGCTGCTGGCGACGCTGCTTTTCCCCCTGGATGTTGCCGTGCGGCGCCTGCGCCTGGGTCGGCGGGAATGGACAAGGTTTGGCGCCTGGATGCGAGCGTTACGGCTGCGTCGGGCAGGATGGAGCCCCTCCGAGCGGCCAGCTTCCACTGAATCGAGCCTGCCTGACGAGTGGCTTGCCGCGCGCGCTCGTGGGCGGATGCGCGGCATCCGCAAGCGAGATCGTTGAACTTGGGGTTTTTTGCGGGTGGCTCCGCCGCCCGCAAAAAACCCAGCCACCCTGAAAATGGCTCCTGGTCCCTATCTCAACCCTCCCCGTGCTGGATGCACGCACGATTGGTCACGCAAAGGCTCTCTTGCGAGAGGGGAGGCCTGGAGGGGTGAATGCCCCTCCAGAAAACCCTTTGATTTGGCCCTCTACCTGCCCCCTCTCCGCTGAAGCCTCTGCTCATCTGGTTCCACGAATTCCTGCGTCATGCTCTCAAGGGAGATTTCAAGCTAGTTCTCCCCGCCCAGACCATTCGGGAGGCGCGGGAGCGGATGGCGCAAGGTACTCCTGCCCAGCAACAGGCTCTAGAGCAGTTTCTGGCTGATTGCGACTACGAAAGGGCAGGGGCAAGCGAGCCTTGCCCCTGCCTCCGGTATCCTTCGACGCCGTAGCGCTACTCGCGGCATAGGGAACTACCCTGAAACCAGCCGATCGAGGGCCTCCAGAAACGCCTGCTGGCTGACCGGCTTTTGCAGGAATGCCGCGGCCCCCAACAGGTCGGCCAGTTCCTTCTGGGGCAGGATCGTGCAGACGAGGATGGGGATATGCTGGGTGGCCGGATGGTGGCGGAGGCGGGCCAGGACGTCCCAGCCGTCCACAGCCGGCATCATGATGTCGAGGACGATGACGCGCGCGCCTGTGCTCTGGGCGAGGGGAATCGCCTGATCGCAGTCGGCGGTGGCGATCACGCGAAAGCGCGAGCGCTCGGCATACCTTCGGAAAAGCTGCCGGGCGTCGGGGTTGTCGTCAATCACCAGCACGGGGATGCTTCCCACCGTCGGCACCACCACATCTATGCGCAGGGGGCCGGTGGGAGATGTGCTCACCCGGCCGCCAAATGGAGCCAGGAGCTGAGAGGCGGTGTGCAGGGAAGATAAGCCTTGCTCAAGAGCGGAATGATCCCCAGTTGGGGCATCCGCCTGCCAGATGGTGACCACCACGTCCGTCTCGGATTGGGCCAGCGCGATGCGAAGGGTGCCTCCGCTCGCCTGCGTAATTGCGGCGGTCAAGGCTGTCAGCAGCGCCTGGCGCAGGACGGATGGCGGGGCAGCGACCGGAGGCAGGTCTGACAGCGGGTGTTGCGACAGAGTTACATGGTAGTGCTGCGCCAAAACGGACGCCTCGCGCAGAGCCCTGACCAGCTCGGTGGACACATGGCTGGTTTCCAGGCCGAACCCCTCCCGCAGCCAGGCCAATTCCCCGCTCAAGGCAAGATCGCGGTCCGATGGCGAGGTCTCCAGTTGGCTGACGGCGCGGTTGGAAGTCGGCTGGGAAAGGCTGAGCTGTTGCCACAAGGCATCGGCCAGAAGCTCGATGGCGTTCGCCTGTTCGCGGCGCAGTTGGCGTTCGCTGATCCCCAACTGGAAGGCCACCTCCTTCTGGGTGAGCTGCTCCACGTAGCGATAATACAGGATCTCGTACATTCTGAGCGCGAGCGCTCCGCCAGTCCGCTTCAAAGACTCGATGGCATCGAGGAGGGCCTGCTGCAGCGCGATGGGGCCGGACGTGCCGGCTTCGCCTGCCAGCAGGGGCAATAGCGGGTTATGGCGCAGGCTCTGGAGATCATCGAGCTGCATCAGCGCGGTACGCAATGCCGAGACAAACTGCTTTCGATTCATGATGTCCTGTTTTCTGCCGGTTTTTGGCCGGTTTCGGGCAAAAACGGCCCCTGTAAGGGTAACTAAAATGATACCATATAACGTGTGAAAAGGAGAATGCTTCGCGTTTTGCTTTTCCCTGATTACCTGTGATCAGACCTCCGAGGTCTGAGAGAAATGGGCCAGCCTCGCCGCCCTTGTGAGCGGGGCCGGGGCAACGCCCCGAATCTAGCAGAAGAGGAGGAAAGCCATGATTGGAAAGTGGTCAGAGAAAGCCCTGTCGCGCCGGTCTTTCCTGAAGGCAATGGGCATCGGCACAGCCGCGTTGGCTATAGGGGCGTGCGCGGCGCCGGCTGCGCCGGCACCTGCCGCGCCGGCCGCGACTCCTACGCCAGTTCCCAAGGAGGAGGCCCCCACGCCGACACCGCCGCCCCCAATCCCTAAAACGGAGGGGACTAAAGGCAGCCTCAACGTCGTCTACTGGGCCGACTCCAACGATTGCTTCAAGAAAACGATGGAGGCGTTCACGAAGGAGACGGATATCGGGATCAATTATGAAATAGCGCCAGCCAGTTACATCGAGTGGCAACAGTGGATGACCACGCGCCTGGCCTCGGGCGATCCGACAGTGGACGCTTTCCACTGCGACGACTTTCAAGCCTGCATTTATGGTGCAGCCGGCTGGCTGGTCGAGTTGGATCCCATCATCGAGGAGTACAACATTGATCTCGGCGACTGGCCGCAGACCCTCATCAAAGACGTCTCTTCCTGGAAGGGGAAGCTCTACCGGTTGCCCTGGGGCAACGACACCGAGATCTTCTTCTATCGCACCGACTTCTTCGAGGAGGCTAGAGTCCAACCCCCTAAGACTTGGGATGAGCTGCTCGAGGTCGCCAAAGCCCTGACCAAGGCACCTGATCGCTACGGTATCGCCCTCAGCGGCTCGAAAGGCCACATGCTGGCAAATGACCTGCAACATTGGACCAACCAGGCAGGCGGCGCCATTAACCGACTGGACGACCCTGGCAGCAGGGAAGCCATTGTCTTCTACAAGGACCTCTTCGCCAAGCACAAAGTTGCACAACCATCCGTTCCGCAAGACGACTACAGTGCGGTCTTCCAAGGCTTCCTCAACAACAAATTCGCCATGTGGTGGTGTTGGGATGGCTTCCTGGGGGCCATGCGTACCAACAAAGACTTTTGGAAAGGACAGGTGGCTGCTTTCTTGCCGCCGATGGGGCCCAAGAACGCTCAAACGACCACAGGCTGTTGGGGCTGGGCGATTAGTGCCTACTCCGAAAAGAAGGATTTCGCCAAGCA
>DAOUAJ010000256.1:0-3030 GCA_034433615.1 Anaerolineae bacterium
TGGTAGCTGTCGAGCGCCGCGTCGTTCTCCTTGCGAAAGGCGTGCACGTCCCCGATGGCCTGAAGGGTGTTGGCTTCCCCCAGCCGGGCGCCCACCGCCCGGTACAGGGCCAGCGCCTGCTGGTAGCTGTCGAGCGCCGCGTCGTTCTCCTTGCGAAAGGCGTGCACGTCCCCGATGGCCTTCCGGGTGTTGGCTTCCCCCAGCCGGTCACCCACCGCCCGGTACAGCCCCAGCGCCTCCTCGTAGCGCCCCAGCGCCTCCTCCCGCCGGTCCTGGAAGGCCAGCACCTCCCCCTGCGCCTGGAGCACGTGGGCCTCCCCCAGCCGGTCGCCCACCGCCCGGTACAGGGCCAGCGCCTGCCCGTAATATTCCCAAGCCCGATCATAGTCGTTGTGGTAAAAATAGGCGACGTGCCCCAAGTTGAAGAGGGTGCGGGCTTCCAGGGCCTGATCGCCCAAAGCACGGACCAGTGGCAACGCCTCTTGCAGGCACCAGATTGTGGCCGGCCAGCGGTAGATAGCCTGGTACAGATCGGCCAGATCCAAAAACAGTTCAGCGCGCGCCCGTTGCTCAACCGGGCTTTCTCCCAGAGTTTTATAGTCCTCCAGCAAGCCCTGCAGAACGGCAATTTGCGCACGTTTTTGTTCGGCGGGAAGGTTTCGCCAGCGGGATGAGTCTTCTCGCATCCGGTGCTGGACGGCACGGACCAATTCCGCCTCCGGACGGAATTCAAATACGCCACTGCGCCAGGCCCAAAGGTCGGGCGCCCCCTGAGCCAGACGGGTAATGGCCTCGTCGCGCAGCCAGAACACCACCGGGCAGCCCAGACTGCGAAACCGATCGCGGGCCAGGTTGAGTTGGCCCAAAATCGGGGGGTGTGGGTCCTCATAAGGCATGAATTGCTCCAGACCACAGACCTGCAGGCACCCCCGCCGGGCCACATCCCGGCATGCGGCTTGCAAGTCGGCCAGGAGCCCTTCGACTGGCGGTTGAATGTCCAGCCGCCTGGATGAGATACCCAACCGCTCCAACAGTACAGTTAACCGGGCGATCAGGTCGTCACGTTGGGAGGGCAGGTTGCAACGGGCAAAAAAGAGAGCGAAGCCACGAGCCAGCTCGACGGCCCGCTGCAGGTGCCCCAACACCTCCAGATTATCCGCACTCAGTGAGCCACCCAGTTCAGCCGATAACCGGAAGCCCGATGTTTTCTCGCTCATCACGCAGGGCTTTTTGAAACTTGGGCAACTTGGTCACCGCAGGGTGAACATCGTGCCAGGGCGGGGCATCGTTCACGTACTCCAGGACACTCAGGTTGTAGAGCATCAGCTCGTGGGCCTTGTCGTTCTGAACGGTCTTGAGTAGATGCACCCTGGCCAGAAGTGGAAAGTGGTCCTCTGGGATCATGCGGCTGTATTCCGCTACCAGTCGCGATTCAGCCCGCTTGATCACGTCCAGGCTGATAGGCCGGGGCCAGACGTCGCGCGGAGCATAGGTACAGGCATACCGGACCAGGATCATCAGATCGCGGGGATGCCCACCGCTGACACGGCACAAATAGTCCACCGCCTCGGGGGTAAACAGCGTGTCCAGGTCCATCCGCGAGGACAGGATAGCGCGCAGGTATTGCAACCCGGGCGGGTAATCGGTACCATCCCGATTTTTCACTTTGAGCATGGGCAGCACTTGGTAGTCGGGAAAGATAGACGTGACCGCCGTCGCTCGCTCGGAGTACATGACTGAAATGGGCACTGTATACACAAGGTGGCAGTGCAAAGCACGCAATTGCTCGCCATGTTCTACGTATAGGGCGTGGTGGGTCGTCCGGCCATCTCCCAGATCACGGAAGGCGATCCGGTCCAGGTTGTCTATCAGCAGCACCAGGCCCCGCTTACCTTGTCTGCGGATGCGCTCGTGAGCCGCATCCAACAGTCGGTTCAGGTTGGCAATGAGCTGCGAGATCTGCGGATCCAGTTTGCGACGGATCTCCTGTTTGACCACACGGCCGGTTTTGATCTGGCCGGTCAGGCGAGCCAGGAGCCGGGCCACGAGCGGCATCGTTTCCGGCAGACCAATGCCCAACGCTGCCTCGGCAGCCAGTTCGCGCTCGATCTCGCGCCACTTCTCTTCCGTATAGAGGGTCTCGCTGAACCAATCGGCGACGCTGTCGAGCAGGTCCTCCCGCAGATTGATTCCCTTGTTCTTCAAGTCACTGGAGACCCGTCGGGCAATGCTAAGAAGCAGGTCGGTATACTCCAGGTCATTCAGGTCAAGGTCATCGTCAGCTTCAAAATAGAGGACGATGTAGCCTGCCTCTTCCAGACGAGCCTGCAAACGCAACATCTCTGTGGATTTGCCCGATCCCCGGTGGCCGGTGAATAACTGGGTCATGTGGACGTTAGACCAGGTGATAGCATTGAACATCTGGGTCACAACATCTTCATTCCCACGGACCGGGGTGCAGTCCACGTAGCGTGGATCGCCAGGCGGAAGGGGCTGCACCGGGTTAGACAGGTTATAGGCATCCGTGAGCGTTCGGGCTACGTCCATAGCAACTCCTCCCTCTAAGAACCTATCTCCACCGTTTGGTCGGCATCCACGGCCACCACGTGGGGCAGGCCGGCCTCCAGCAGCGCCTGGGCCAGGCTCGCCGAGTGGCAGGCGCTGAGGAAGGCCAGGCGGAAGGCCGGCCGCCCGCCGGGCCGGACCAGGGCGGCCAGTTGGGCGGCGTCGAGGCGGTGCAGGCCGCCGCGCCCATCCTCGAAGGCCAGCGCCCCTTTGCCGCCGTGGCCGGTGTAGTGCAACAGGTCAAAGGGCCGGCGCAGCAGGGCGCGCTGCAGGCGCTCCGCCTCGGCCCATTCGACCTCCAGTTCGATGGCCCGGCCCGGCTCGCCCAGCCAGCCCTCCAGGGCCGCCAGTTCGCGGGCCAGGTCCAGATGGGGGACCGGCTCGCCCCAGAGGTCCACCAGCGGGGCCGAGACCAGGGCCAGGATGGAAGGGATAGAGGCCGTTGCCGTCATGTCAGCCTCCTCG
>DAOUAJ010000257.1:0-24085 GCA_034433615.1 Anaerolineae bacterium
CAGCTCTTGTTCTAGCAGCCCCTGCACGTACATGACGAAGTGGGGAGCCTCGATGGGGAAGGGGTTGGGAGTGAAATGCAGGGGCTCGGCGGCGGCCATGGCTGCTTCTTCCGCGGTGATGTGGCCGTCTTTGACCATCAGGTTGAGCACCACCCGCTGGCGGGCGGCCGCAGCTTCGGGGTTCTCCAACGGATTGTAGCGCGCGGGCGATTGGAGCAGCCCGGCCAGCAGAGCACACTCTGCCAGGTCCAACTCGGCCGCTGACTTCCCGAAATAAGCCTGCGCTGCCGCCTCAATGCCGTAGGCGAAATGGCCGAAATAGCTGTAATTGAGATAAGTAGCCAAAATCTCGTCTTTCGAGTGAGTGGCGGTGAGCCGCCAGGCCAGCCAGGCCTCACGCAGCTTGCGCCGCAGTGTGCGTTCCTGGCGCTCGGCAGGGGGCAGCAGCAGGTTGCGCACCACCTGCTGGGTGATGGTGCTGCCCCCGCTGACGAGCCGTCCCTCTCGCAGGTTTGACCACACCGCGCGGGCGATGGCCCAGGGATCAAAGCCGGGGTGTTGGTAAAATCGGCTGTCCTCGGTAGCGATCACCGCGTTCTGACAGGCCCGGGGGATGGTCGCAAGCGGGATCGGCGTGTGCTTGCCGCCTTGGGGGTCAATCACCTCGTACAACAGACGGCCATGCCGATCCAGAATGAAGGTGCTGGGCGCAACCTGACGCTCGTGCAGGTGCTCAGGCGAGGGGAGGCCAGCCAGGAGATGAGCAATGGCCAGCCCCAGGCTGAAGGCGAGCGTGCTAAACAGGATTAACAGACGACGCGCGGTTCTGGAAGGTTTCATCGTGTATACAGACGATCATCCTGGGGGCATGGTTCCTGAAGGTCATGCGTGGTGCCCTCTCATAAACGTCGCAAGTGAAATCCGCCGTCTACGTTGATCACCTCACCGGTGGAGAAGGGAAAATGGCCTTCAGCAATGGCGACCACGGCGCGGGCGACGTCGTCCGGCTCACCCCAGCGCCGGATAGGCGTCAGCCCCTCGGCAATCAGGCGATCATACTTCTCTTTGACGGCGCTGGTCATGTCCGTTTCAATGATGCCTGGCCGCAACTCATAGACATTGATGCCGTAGGGGGCCAAGCGATCCGCATACAGTTTGGTCATCATCGCCAGGCCTGCCTTGGAAATGCAATACTCCCCCCGGCTCAGGCTGCTGGTGTAGGCGCTGATCGAGCCGATGTTGATGATCTTAGGCTCCTGGATAGTGCCAGCCTGGATCAAGTCAATCATCGCTCTTGCGACCAGTTGGGTCAGGAAGAAGGGGCCTTTGAGATTGACTGCCATCACTTCGTCGTAGCTGGCCTCGCTGAGTTCAAGAAGGTCTACCCGCTGCCGGGGAGCCATGCCCGCGTTGTTGACCAGCAGGTCAATACGGCCATATCGGTCCAGGGTCTCCGTCACCAGCCGACTGCGGTCCGGCGCGCAGGCGATGTCGGCCTGGACAGCCACCCCCAGGCCGCCAGCGTTCTCCACCAGGCGCACCGTCTCGGCAGCAGCCTCCGCGTTCCCGCGATAGTTGACGACGACCGCCCAACCTCGTTCGGCCAGAGCCAGGGCAATGCCGCGCCCGATCCCGCGGCCGGCCCCCGTCACCAACGCCACGCGACTACTCATTGCCGGTCGTTCTCCTCTGACCAACGAATTTCGGTTGCTGCTGTTTGGTCACTCCCTGCGTGCCACGTAATGCGCAATTCACAATACGTAGGTACACGCATTACGCATCACGTATTACGTTGCTCAACGCTTCCAGGAAAAAGTAATCGCCCCACATCACGCTCTCGTCCACGCCCAACCCTTTCCGCTGATGGTAGATGCCATGCTTGAGGATGCCCTCCCAGCCGGGCGTGTCTACAGCCAGAAACTCCGCGCTGGTCAGCGTATCCAGGATACACAAGGCATACTGGCGGTAGAGATGAGCGTGAGCCGGATTGCCCGTGAGCCTGGACAGGTTCCACATCCCACTCGCAGCGATCGCCGCGGCCGAGCTTTCGTAGGGTAGCACGGGGTTGGGTTCGTCCCAATCGTTCGGCGGCACACCGTGTGGGGGAGTGCGCTCGATGTAGTAGTTGGCGCAAGCCTCGGCGGTGCTCAGGAAGCGCACATCTTGCGTGAAGGAGTAGGCCGTGCCGAAGCCGTAGAGTGCCCAGGTCAAGCCCCGCGCCCATGAGGAATCGCCGCGCCATCCCTGGTGCGTGCTCTGGCGCAGGAACTCGCCCGTCTCCGGGTCAAAGATCCCCTCGTGCGCCGTGCTGCCGTCCCCGCGCACCAACGTACGCCGGGTCGTCAAGCAGTGTTGACAGGCGATTCGCCACAGGTTTTCGTCTTGGGTTTGTTGCGCGGCGTAGAAGATGACTCCGACGTTCATCATGATGTCAATGAACAGGCTGTTGTCCGCGACAAACGAGCAGAGGTAGCCACCCTTTTCTTTGAACCGTAGCGCCAGCGTGCATCCTGCTTCGATCACTACATCGTTGACCGCTTTTTCGCCGGTCAGGTCATACCAGCGCTTCCAGGTGGGCCAGAACAGGAAGCCTAGATCGTGCACGGTCCGGTCCGTCTTGCGATGCTCGATCAGGCGGGAGTAATGTTCCGCCTTCTCACGCCACCAGCGATCGCCGGTGTGCTGATAGATTAGCCACAATTGCCCGCCCAGGAACCCCTCGCACCAGTTCGTCCACGCCTCGCCGCTATGCTTCCATTTACCATTCACCGTGTATATGGGGAAGTAATCGGGGTATGTCTCGATCAGATAGTGCAATTGTCGCTGAGCAAAGTCGAAGGCCGCGTGAGTTCTTTCCGAAAGGCTACCGTTGCTCATAGCAGGGATCTCCTTAAGAACACAGCCTACCATGCTATGGACCTTGATTGGCAAAATCCAGCAAAGGCTGACGACCGGTCGGCGGGATGGGGCGCTCCAGCGGCAACAGGACATCCGCCGGCCGGGCTACCACGATTACCCGATGGGTGTTGCTGGTGTACGGCCAGCACGCCACCAGAGTCAGGCGCTCGTCCGGGAAGGGACCGATCCAACGCGCGTTCTCCTCTCGCACCGCCAACGGCTCCCCCTTTTCCTTGACGATCATCTTGAGCTGCACCATGTACCAGAAAGGCCGCCCATCGGCATAAAGCACAACAGTATCCCCTGGCCGCAAATGCTCCAGGTGGCGGAAGACCTCCCCTTTGATATTGTGATGCCCTGAGAGGACGATGTTGCCTGCCTGACCGGGCAACGCCGATCCTTTATGCCATCCGGCTGCATATTCCGCCACCTCCCACACTGCCGTCGCCTGCCCATCCACGTCAACGATCTTCTGGCCGACGGGCACGACTGGCGCGTCCAATCCGATGCTATCAGCCACAATGCGATCAGGCGGCCGGGTAGCCGCCAAACGAGGAGGACGCTTGGGAAGCAACTCCCACAGTTCTTCATCATCCTGCTCTTGAGGAGAACGCGTCGGCGTCGGTAGATATAACTCCGCCTTGGATGGAACTCCCAATGCCACGAAGCTGATCTCTGTGGTCGCCTCTACGGTGATCGTGGCCTCAGGTACCGCCACAGTCGCAGTCACCGTAGGGATGGGTGGCGAAGGCGTCGCCGTGGCCGGGGGTGTGGGCGACGGTGTAACTTGATCGGCGGCCGCCTCGTTGGTCATTGACGCTGGTGTGAGAGCAAGAGCCATCGGCGTTTGAGGCGCGAGCGTTACCATCGCCGACGCGACCCCCGATGAGGAGGCCAGGGGGCGTCGCCAACTGTACCAGATCAAGGAGCTCAGCACGAGCAGGAGTACGATGGCCGCCAGGATAGCCGGCTTCGGAACGATATACTGGCGGGTAGCGTTTTCCCGGTCCTGGCCTGGCAGCCGGGGGGAGCCCCTTCGGCTCTGGACGGTGAAGGCCGGGCAGAGCGCATGTCGTCCGCCCAGGCAGTAGCGAGCCTGGATGTCGCGTCGCGGCCGCGCGTTGACGTTCATCAACGCGCACCGATTCCCCGCGTCAGGCTGTAAGGTAGGAGGATCGGTGATTCTCGGTCCCCCCAGAAGAGGGCAAACCCGCAGCTCAGGCTCAAGCACTTTACCCTCAACCATAAACGCCACGATATTCAGGAGGAAGCAGCTCCGCCAGCCGGCGCATGATCTGCTCCGTGTATGCGTCCAGTTGGTCCCCTTTGACCCGGTTGGGGGTGCCAGGCAACGTAAACGGCTCGCCAACCACCACCCGAATGGTTGGCCGGCGCAGGCGGAACAGGCTACGGAAGGCCTTCTCCTGGCCACTGATACCGATTGGCAAAATAGGTGCACCGGTATGGGAGGCCAGATAAGCCGTGCCACTGCGTCCGCGTTGCAACACCCCTGCCCTGCTCCGTGTCCCTTCTGGGGCAATGCCCAACACACCGCCAGCATTCAGCACCGCCAGGGCCTTGCCCAGCGCCTGACGATCCACTTCGCCGCGATTGACGAAGATAGCATTGCCGATCGCCCGGAAGAGGGGGCCAAAGATGGGATGGACACCCCATTTTTCGCCCGCGAACACGGTGGTCCGTAACGGCAGAATGGCGAAGACGATGGGCGGATCCAGCCAGTGCAAATGGTTGGTGACGACCAGCAGCGGACCTTTCGTCCGGCGTAGATGCTCAGCGCCGACGATCTCGATGTGAAACAGCAGGCGCAAAAGAATCCAGATCAAGGCGCGCGTGAACCGGTAGAGCCAGGGGGTCTCCAACGCTCGTGCCGCGATCGCTTCTGCTGTATCCGACAGGTGAACAGGCTGCGCCATAGCTGATTCAACGTCCAGGAGTAGGAGTAGGTAGCCGGCGACCCTGGGCCAGGACGGTGTAGGTAATCACCGGCCCTCCCACCGGCACGACTTCGATCCGAAAGGTCGTCTCCCCGCCGCGCGGGATCACGTTATGCTCAGGCACATCCCGGCGCACGCCGATCACCCGCCCCAGCGCATCGTACACGGTGACGACCACGTTCACGCCCACTGCCTCTTCCGGGCCGACGTTGGCGATACGGCCAGTGACACGATAGGCCGCATAGCGCTCCCCAGTGCCGAGTGCATCCCGTATCTCCAGGTCCCGATAATAACTGCCAACGTAGGCGGGGACTCCGCTCAGCGCGCTGGTCTGATAGCTGGCGAACGACGCCGGCGCGCTGTCAAATTGTACCATAAAGGGAGCTCGCTCGCCCGGCTCGATCAGGTCCGCCTGAACGAAAGCCACCGCCTGTCCCACCTTCTCCTGTTCATCGCTCAGCAGGGTAATCTCGACCTGGACCTGTTCCAGGGGCACGTCGCTGGTGTTCAGCACCTCTCCCAGGCACCAAAGCTCACCCGTGGGCGCCCGGCTGAAGGTCAGGTTCTGGATCTTGAACGGCATCGGCGTAGGGGTCGGTGTGGGCGTGCTGCTTTCCAGGAGTGATTCTTCATCCAGAGGGATGATCAGGGTCTGGCCGATCCGCAACAGTCGCGGGTCCAGGATGCCATTGGCCTCTTGCAAGGCCTTGACCGTCACATCGAACTGAGCAGCGATGCGCAACAAGTTATCGCCGCGCTGAACCACGTAGATCACCGGCGTGGGGGTGACCGTGGGCGTGGGTGTCGGTTCCGGCGTGTACGGCGCAGGCGTAGCCGTCGGTCGGGGCGTAGCCTGGAGCTGCGCGACGATGGTAGGCGTGGGCATCGGCGTCGGCGTAGGCCGGGTGATAACCTGCCCACAGGCAGCGATCAGCAAACCGGCAGCGATGATCAGCAAAGTTCGAACATATCCGGTCAGCATGGGATCCTTGAGCGAAAACGTATTGCGTAGGGGATTATAGCACAACGCTGGCAGAGAACTTACTTTGACAACGTCAAGGCTGCGTGTTATACTCCGTCCACAATCAAGAACGGTAAACAGCAGTGACGGAGACCAGTAAGCCGTTGCAGTGCTCTCAGAGAGCCGCCGGACGGTGCGAGGCGGTAGCACGGGCGGCCGAATCCCCTCCCGAGTTGTTCGCCGGAACGGCTTTGGACCCAGTATGGTGAACCGGTTCGTCCCCGTTAGCGGACTGGGTCATCGAACCCGTTAAGGCTTCGTCGCGTGAGCGCGAGGCGAATCCAGGTGGCACCACGAGCGCGCCCCTCGTCCTGGCTGGTCGAGGGGCGCTTTCATTTAGCGGTCAGCCATCAGCGATCAGCAGTCAGCTATGAAGCTGATGACCGACGGCTGAAAGCTCAGGAATAGGAGGCATCATGTTGGACATTCGGGTCATTCGAGAACAAACTGCAATGGTCAAGGAGGCGATGCGTAAACTGGGGGCCGAGGACGCGCCGATTGATCACGTGCTGGAGCTGGACGAAGCGCGGCGGGCTCTCCTGACCGAGGTGGAGACATTGCGTTCACGCCGCAACGCCGGCAGCAAGGAGATCGGCCGGCTCATGCGGGAGGGAAAGCGCGCTGAGGCGGAAGCGCTCAAAGCTGAGATGAGTGCCATCAATCAACGCATCCCTGAACTGGAGGAGCGCTTGCGACAGGTGGAGACAGAATTACAGGACGCTCTGCTGCGCATCCCCAACCTGCCCCACCCTAAAGTGCCGACGGGCAGAGACGAGAGCGAAAATGTAATCGTCCGCACCGAGGGAGAGCCGCGATCTTTCGATTTTGAGCCGCTGCCCCACTGGGATTTAGGGCCGGCATTGGGCATCCTTGACTTCGAGCGAGGGGTGAAGATCTCAGGCACCCGCTTCTACGTGCTTAAAGGGTTGGGCGCTCGCCTGCAGCGCGCCCTCATCACCTGGATGATAGACCTACACGTCAACGAGCACGGCTACACGGAAGTCTACCCACCGTTTGTCGTCAAGCAGGAATGCCTGGTGGGCACGGGGCAGCTCCCCAAGTTCGCTGACAACCTGTATCATGACGTGGAGGACGATTTCTGGTGGGTGCCCACGGCTGAGGTGCCAGTGACCAACCTCTATCGCGACGAGATCTTGCCGCCGGGCAGCCTGCCCATCTACCATGTGGCTTACACGCCTTGCTGGCGACGGGAGAAGATGTCGGCTGGGCGAGACGTGCGCGGCATCAAGCGCGGCCATCAGTTCGACAAAGTGGAGATGGTCAAGATCGTGGAGCCATATGCTTCTGATGAAGAACTGGAAAAGTTGGTAGACAACGCGGAGGATGTGTGCCGGAGGTTGGGAATTCCGCACCGGGTGGTGCAGATGTGCACTGGGGATTTGAGCTTCACAGCCGCGATGAAGTACGATGTGGAGATGTGGGCGCCAGGTTGCCGGGAGTGGCTGGAGGTCAGCTCGTGCTCGAACTTCATGGATTTCCAGGCACGGCGGGCTAACATCCGCTATCGGCCGGCTCCAGGGGCGCGTCCGGAGTTTGTGCACACGCTTAATGGCTCAGGGTTGGCGTTGCCACGGGTGATGATCGCCATCCTGGAGAACTACCAGCAGAAAGATGGGTCGGTGATTGTGCCCGAAGTGCTGCGCCCATACATGGGCGGGGTGGAGGTCATTAGCTGAGACGCTGCTTTAAAAATAACCGCACCGGGCATGCGATGGGCGAGGTCTCCCGACCGAGCCCTTTCGCCTCGGTCGGGAGACCTTCGGCGATCAAGGTGGCATTGACCCTGGCGCCGCGCCCGACATGGAAAGCTGCCCTGAAAATAGCAGTCAGCGATCAGCGATTAGTCACTCTGGCTGGAGGCTGACGGCTGCTTGTGGCCCGCACTTGTGGTCTTCGCCTCTCAGAAGACCATGGGCTAAAAGCTGACAGCTAACCGCTGACGGCTGACCGCTTTTCATGAGCCGTGGCGCTTTCGGCCTCTATTCCTCGGCCTCCAGGAGCAAGTCTATTAACTCGTCGCAATACTCCTCAACCTTTTCATTGTCGCCGTCGGCCGAGGCTCGACGGATATCGGCGATAAGGCCCGTGATTTCGGCTGCCATATCGCCGCTCAGGTCCGGATGGCTCAACACCTTCTGAGCGCGTTCGATCAAAGCTGCCACACCCGGATCCAACTTCACCTCAACCTCGGCCGCGACCGCGCCTTCCCGACCATCGCCGTAGGCCGCCGCTAGCTTGGCCTGGCTCTGAGCAATCTCCTCCGGGCTCAAACGTTGGCGACTGGCCTTGAGCTGCTCAGTGACCTGCTTGCCAGTCTTGCGCTCCGTCACTGTCACCTCCAGGATGCCGTTGACATCGAGACGAAAGTTGACTGTGACGTCGGTCAGGCCGTCCGGCCGGTTAGGTTTGAGATCCTCAACCATGAAGTCGCCCAGGAGAACGTTCCGGGAGGCGATGGGACTTTCACCCTGATAGACCTTAACGTGGATCGCATCTTGGCCGGGATATATGGTCGTAAACACCTGGCTCTTTTGCACCGGGATGGTGGTATTGCGCCGGATCAGCGGAGCGAAGTGGTCATCGTGCAGACGGCCGGTGATACCAAATTGCACAGTCTCGATGCCCAGTGAAAGGGGGGTGACGTCCACCAGGATGGCGTCAATCTCTTCGCCGGCGATGATCCCGGCCTGTACCGCTGCTCCCAATGCCACCGCGGCGTCGGGATCAATCTCAATGTGGGGGTCTTGATCCATACGTCGAGCGACGAGATCCCAGACAGCCGGGATACGGGTGGAGCCGCCCACTAGCAGCACTCGATCAATGTCGCTGGCTTTCAGCTTGGCATCGGCCAGTGCCTGATCAATGCACGTAATGGTGCGGTCCAGCAGGTCTTTGATCAGGTTTTCAAATTCGTGCCGTTCGACCTCGCGGCGGATGTGAAGCGGCCTGGCCCTCCTGTCCTTAGCGATGTACTCCAGGTTGATCGTAGCATAAGGTGCTGACGAGAGCTCGATCTTGGCCTCTTCGGCCGCGCGCAGCAGGCGCGCCCAGGCCTGGTGGTTCTCGCGCAGATCAATGTCGTGTTTCTCCGCGAACTCGGTGGCTACCATGCCGGCCAGACGCTCGTCGAAATCGTCACCACCCAGGTAGTTATCCCCGGCCGTCGCGATCACGTCCACCACACCGTAGTTCAGTTCGATGATCGAGATGTCAAAGGTGCCGCCGCCCAGGTCATAAACAAGCACCCGCAGGTGTTCGTCGTTGCTCAGGCCATAGCCATAAGCCAGCGCGGAGGCCGTTGGCTCATTGATGATCCGCTCAACGACCAGGCCGGCGATTTCGCCAGCTTCTATCGTCGCCTGGCGCTGCACTTCGTTAAAGTAGGCCGGCACGGTGATCACCGCCCGCGGCACGGGGTAACCCAGCGCCACCTCAGCCGCCTCTTTGATCTCCCTCAGAATGAAGGCGGAGATTTCTTGCGGGGTGTACGTTTTCCCCGCCATCGTCACCGTTTCACCTTTTCCCATTTTGCGCTTGATCGAGCGTATAGTCCGCTCAGGCGCGACCACCCACTGGTTGCGCGCGGGGGTCCCCACTAACACTTCCCCGTCAGGCGAAATACCAACTACGGAAGGCAAGAGGCGCTGTCCCTTGACCGGCAGGAGCTTTGGTACACCGTCTTGGATCACAGCCAGGACGGAATAGGTAGTCCCCAGGTCAATGCCTAAAACTTTGTCCTTCTCACCCATATGATGCCTTTCTCTCTTAATTTACGGAATCGTCTATCCGGCGATTCGTTGCGCGCCAGCACCGCATCTCGTTCCCGCAAGGGAAAATGGCAGCACCTGGCACTTCACCAAAGGCGGCGCGTTTTAACCGCCGCCAGCCCGGAGTCCTCTAATTTTCGACGGCTTCGTCGGGCTGCGCGACCGATTCACTGGCCCGTACCTCTGGCGCACGGGCGACCACGACTTCTGCGTAGCGCAGCACGCGATCCTGCTGACGGTATCCTTTGCGCAGCACCTTTACAATTATACCCGATGGCACATCAGAGCGAAACTCGGTCTCCATCGCCACGTGCACTCGGGGATCAAACGGCTGTTGCAAAGCCGGAATCGGCTGAATGCCCTCAGCCGCCAGCAAGCTCAGGAACCGCTCCCGTACCAGCTCCAGCCCCTGTAACCAGGCCATCAGGGAGTCGCTCGTCTCGTCCGTGGCTTCAGAAACGATCGGCAGCTCGATGGACCTTGGCTCACCCACCAATGCCTGACGCAGCTTGTGCCACATGCCCTGGGCCTGGGGACGATGGAGTGTCCGCGCGTAGGCGGCCTGAGCAACCTGTTGACGACGTTGTTCCAGCCACGAATAGCCGTTGTCCAATGCCAGTTCCAGGCCATCCAGCACCGGTAGCAGATCTGCCATCAACTCGCCGCGCGCCTCAGCCCGTTGTCGGGCGGTCTCTCGTTGTTCCTCTAGTTCGCGCGCTTCCTGTATTGCCTCCCGTCGAGTGAGGATCTCCTGAAGCGTCGCCAATGCCGCTGCGATCTGTTGCTCTTTGGTCTCGGCCAGGGCGTTGGATTTGAACTGGGTACGACCCAACTTGGTCACCGTTTGTGTTAGCTCATTCAACTGTTCCTGGGTGGTCTCCAGGCGGGTCAGCAGGTCGGCCAGGCGTTCATCAATCGGCCGCCTCGCCTCCAGATCAGTCAGATGGCGCGTGAGGGCGGCTACCTGGCTGCTGCTGAATTGCATCTCTTCCACCAGCCGGCCGAGTTGGCTCTGCATGTGATCAACTTGAGCAACGAGATGAAGAAGATGACCGTACAGTTGGAGCGGCGGATATTGAGTGTCCGCGCGTGAGGCCATCTGAACTGGCCTGGATTCATCACCAACGTCGAGCATTGCCTGATCATCTGCTATCTCTGGCACTTGGGGACCGGTTGCCCCAAGGTCGTCATTGAGGAAGTTGAGGTTCATAGAAATCCTTATGGACTGAAAGTTCGGCCAGGCCCAACTCCAGGGCCAGGGTAATGATATCGTCGCGATGGACGTCCAGGTCATATGCGAGTCGGCGCCGGCTGGGCAAGGGGGGCGGAGGTTGGAGCAAGAAGAGGTCGGTCTGTGCCCGGCTCTCCGGCGCGCGCAATTGCTCGTAGGCCGCCCGAATCTCCTGAAACTTTTCCGGCGCGCGCTCTGGTGAATATTCCCGCACCAGCTTAAAATAGGCGCGCTTGATCTCCGCTTCATCCGCCTGGCGATCAATGCCGAGCACGGCGTAGGGATCAAGAGGGCGCTGTCTAGAAGAAGGCTTCGAACTCATCCTCGAGCTCCTCGTCTAATCCCCCCAAAAGATTCATCAGCTCGAGCATGCCACCCTGGAGGAACGTTTCTAGCATCTCGGCTCGCTCCATAACGCTGGCATCGTTGGCCTTGCGGGCCATCTGTCTGGCTTTGCGAAGCAGGCGCAATGCCCCCTGTCGGTCGTGCCGATCGTGAAAGAGACGAAACGCCTCGATATACTCCAGCGCGCCGCTGGCAGGCGCCTCGCTGCGAATGCGCTGCTCATATTGTCGAGCCAATTCCAGATCGTTTTCCGTGTGAGCGGCCTCGCAAATATCCACCAGCACACCGGCCTTCGTCTCTGTGACATGCGGCTGTCTGGTCAGCGCGATCGCCTCATCGAAGAAGCGAACAGCCCAGGCCCGGCCTAACTTGCAATGCAAGACGCCCTTGCCTTGCTCAACCCAAAATGTTGGCAATAGGTCCTGCATCTGACGAACCTGGGTCATCAATTCCTCGACCGCATCGCCCGCGTTCACGTGAAGCAACTCGTGTATGACCGATCCGGCGGTCTTAGTGTGGTTAGGGTCTGCCCGAAATGCCCGCAGCAGGTACTCGCGCGCGGGTTTGCTTTGCCTGGCCTCAGCGTAGAGGGTGCCCAGTTCGAGCAGCAGCGCGGGGTGCTCAGGCAGGTCTTGCAGCCCTTCCTCCAATAGTTTGATCTTATCTTTTTGGGGGCCGCGCCACAAAAATGCAAACAGGCCCTGTTTTGAATCCCCTCGAACTCTCTCGATGTAAAGCTGGGCTAGTGCTTCTCTGGCTTCTACGTTCTCCGGATCAGCCGCCAACACACGCCGCCAGATGGGCAGGGGGTCGCGATTCCACGATTCCTGGTACAGCTTACCCAGGCGGATCAACGCCTCGACATGTTGTGGATTGGATTCCAGGATCTGCTGCAACTCGCCCTCAGCCACCCATTGACGCTGAACCCCCATCAGGGCATCAACCAGTTTCAACCGTAGCGCGGCATCGTCCGGCGCGTATTTGAGCGCGTTTCTCAAGCAGGTGATCGCTTCGTCCGTCTGCCCGATGCGCTCATAGCATTCGGCCGTGTGGCTCCAGATAGCAGCTACCTGCGCGTCGGTCAGGCTGTCCGGGTGATTGGCCTTACGTGGCCGGCGACGCACCATTTCGCGCCATGCCTCAGCGGCCTTGCCCCAGTTTTCCAATGCCTCTTCCGCCAAGGCCAGGTTCTGGGCCAGGGAACGACTGTGGATGTGCTGACTGGCTTTGCGCCAATGCTCAGCCGCTGTAGACCACCGGCCAGCCTGTGCAGCCTCGTAACCCAGGTGATAGTAGGCCAGGCCAAGGATCTCGGTCAGGACGCGGTCTTCGACGGCAACCGGGAGATGGCTACCCAGGTTGGCGATCTCCTGCCAACGCCCAGCTTGGGCCAGTTCCAGCACCTGTTCGCGCAACAGGTGACCCAGGTTTTGATCCAACCACGGGGTTGCCAGGCCGGCACTTTTGGCTGTGATCCAGGCGGCCCTGGCTGTCTCGCGGTCACCCCGGCGCATGGCCGCCACGCCCCGGTAATAGTACAAAATCCGACCGACAGACTTGCGGCCCGCCTTCTCGGCGGCCGTTTTAAAAAGATCGAGGGACGCGGCCGTCGCCTTGTTCTGCATTTCGATCAGGGCCTGCCACATCTGGGGACCCTTGCCCAACACAGGCTGTTGCAGCAGCGTCAGGAGACGGGCCGGCGGATCACCCTGCAAAAGCCCCTGGACCAGGCGCAGGGTATTCGCTTCGGCAGGAGAAAGCCCATCGCTCTCCCACGATTGCCCGGCCGCCAGGCGAGCCAACTGGCGCAGATAGGCCAGGCCCGGCCGCTGGGGCTCGCGCGCGGCGACGAAATCGAATTCAGGCAGCGCCTCGGGCAAGCGGCCCAGTTGCCACAGCGTCACTCCTCGATAGAAATGGACTCGCGGTGCATCAGGCGTATACTGGAGTGCCGTCTCCAGATGTTGCAGGCGTTCATGGGTCTGGTTACTGTTCATGGCGGCACGAAAATGCGCCTCGGCCAGCATCTGGCGGGCCGTCGTCGCAACGGCCGGGCTATTGGTCGTCTCAAGCGCTTGAGAAGCCAGGCGCAAGGCCAGGTTAGTGTTGCCCAGGCGTAACCCACCTATGGCTTCACGCAACAGCCTGGTTGCGCCCTGCTGTGCTGGTGCGCTAAATGTCTTCTTCGCTGGGCGAAACTTTTTATTGCGCTTCTTCCCCATGAACAGATCTGTTCCTCTGCCCAACTTTCCCTAATAGCTAAGGTACAATTATAACATTTAACCAGGCATAGGACAAATCAACGGCGGGCCTTCCTTTTCAAGACCGGAGGGCCAGCCCTTGCGCCATCGCGTGCCATAGTGTAGAATAGGGTTATGATCAGGATATTGCATTTTGGCGATCTCCACCTGGGCATAGAGAACTACGGCCGGTTTGATCCTCAGATTGGCCTCTCCAGCCGCCTGACCGACTTTCTGCGCGCTTTTGATCAATTGGTTGACTTTGCCGCCAGAGAAACCGTTGACCTGGTGGTCTTCGCCGGGGATGCGTTCAAGACGCGCGATCCATCACCCACGTACCAGCGCGAATTCGCCCGCCGTATTCATCGTCTGGCATGCCAGCTTGACATCCCCACCTTTTTGCTGGTGGGAAACCATGACCTACCTAACGCCGCCAGCCGCGCCCACGCCGTGGAGATTTTCGACACACTGAACGTAGAGAACGTCTGGGTCGCTCGCCGCCCAGACGTTTATCACATTAACACCCGCCGCGGCCCCGTTCAAGTCGTCGCCCTGCCCTGGATTATCCGCAGCGCCTTGCTGGCCCACGATGACTACAAAAACCTTAACCTGGAAGAGATCAACCAGCTCATGCTGAGCAAGTTGGAGAACCTGATTCTGGGTGAGGCAGGATTGGTCAGCCGGCTCGATCCGGCACTACCCACGATCATGGTCGCCCACGGCACTGTCCAGGGGGCGGTGTATGGCAGCGAGCGCAGCGTCATGCTGGGTCGTGATCTGGTGCTCTCACCCAGTTTGATGCGCCATCCGGCCTTTGACTATGTGGCGCTGGGGCATATCCACAAGCACCAATGCCTGTTCGATGACCCGCCCGCTGTCTACTGTGGCAGCCTGGAGCGCATAGACTTTGGTGAAGCCGCAGAACGCAAGGGGTTCGTGGTGGTAAACCTGGAGAAAGGGAGGGTAGAATGGCGCTTTGTGCCGGTGAACGCCCGGCGCTTCGTCACCATCCACGTCCAGGCAGACGGCGACAATCCGACCCAGTCTGTGCTGGACACCATCGCGCAGCATCCCATCGCCGACGCGGTCGTTCGCCTCATCATTCAGACCACTGCTCAAGCTGAGCCCCTCCTGAATGATGCGGCCATCCGACGAGCCCTGGCGCCTGCCTTTCATATTGCAGCGATCACTCGTGAGGTGGAACGCCCCACCCGGCTGCGCCTGGGCAGCCAGGAATCCATTGGAGCCTTAACGCCGCGCGAGATCTTAGAACGCTACCTGATCGCCCGGCAAACCCCTCCCGAGCGTATCAAGTTACTTCTTCGCTATGCGGACGAGATATTGACGCCCACTGAGGGATAACCTTATGGCGCTGCCCACACAGATAACTGTGATTGAGATCGGTGCGGAGCAAGATCATCGCGTGCCTTATGCTCGCTCCATCGAGCCGGAGGCTACCACACCCCAGGCCCAGGCTCGAGGCAACCTCTACATTTTTCTAAATCTGAGTGGTGCGGGAGCAGGTCGGGCGCGCTTATCGCGCCAAGTGCTGAACACGATCCAGGCGGTTTACTACGAGCAGATTGCCGGCTCTATCACCAGCAGCCTGACCCAGGCCTTCCTGACGGCCCACAGCGTCGTGCGGCGGGCCAACGCGATCACCCCCCAGGCTGTGTGGCAGGGAAGCGCAGCATGTCTGATCGTGCGCGGCCGTGACCTGTTCATCGGGCACGCCGGGCCAGCCCTCTCCTTCATTGCCCACCCTGACGTAGTTGACCTGTTTCCCGCTGAAGCTGGTGAGATCAACACCTACTTAGGCGACGATGAGCCGCCCGATGCCGATTTCTACCAGACCCAATTGCGTGGTGATACAAGAGTGATCCTGGCCGGAGCAGAATGGCTGGAGCATACCCCTGCGAAGGCACTAGCGGCCGTAGCGGCGGCACCTGAGTTAACCGAGGGTGTGGCGTACCTGCGAGAAATAGCGGAGGAGACAGGTCTGACGGCTCTGGTGGTGGCCATCAAGACCGAACCCGAAGTGCGACCTCGGATTCCAGAGGGCGAGGCGCAACCGGTGGAGAGCCGATCTGTACCCTTGCCGCCTGTTTCACCTGCGATGTCAGCCCCAGCACCCACGCCTGGCGTAAGAACAAGAGAACCCTCGCCCCTCCCGGCCAGAGAAGAGGTCACGCCAGTGACACCAACACCGCACCGCCTGGCCACCAGAGTCCCACGTTCGCTGCAGCAGCCCCCACCCTCTCCGCAGCGCGTAACGGAAAAGACAGCAGTAACAGAACCGGTAACAGAAACTGCACGGCCGTCCCGACGGGAAGGCCGATCTCTAATTTCCTTCTTCCATGAGGCGCGCAGGCTCCAACAGGCCGCCACACCAACGGTACAACCTCAGCCAAGTCGCTCTCGCTGGCCATTGGTACTGGCGCTGCTCATCCCATTATTAACCGCGTTACTGGTAGGAGCAGTCTCCTGGCAACGAAGCGCTGGCCGCGTGCAGCAGTACCGCGCGTTGATAGAGAAAGCGCAAGCTCAGATCCTGATTGCGGCCGCTTCCAACGACCCCGCCACCGCTCGAGAGATGTTTAACCAGGCTTATTCGATCCTGGACGAGGCGGAGTTGATGCGGCCTGGTGCTCCGGAGGTCCGGCAATTGCGCCTGCGCATTCAGGAGCAATTGGAACGTACCGAGCAGATCCAATCGTTGTACCTGTTTTTCGCCCTCAAAGAATTTGGGGAAGGCGGACGCGATCCAGGACGTGTGGTCGCGAACGGAGATAATGTGTTTGTGCTGGATCGCGGCCTCGATCAGGTGGATCACTATCGGCTGGGTGAACTGGGAGACACGATCGCCGAGGAAAACCCGGAGCCGCTCCTGCGCAAAGGGCAGGTCCTGCGTGGCAAGACCGTGGGGGAAATGGTTGACATGGTATGGGTACCCGCAGGGGATGGGCGCAAAGCCAGC
Organism: Anaerolineae bacterium; assembly: GCA_034433615.1. Classification (GTDB taxonomy): domain Bacteria; phylum Chloroflexota; class Anaerolineae; order DUEN01; family DUEN01; genus DAOUAJ01. The sequence continues at coordinate 16,456 of DAOUAJ010000257.1, forward strand.
GCCCTCCTGGTGCTGGATGCTGATGGCAATCTCTGGCAGTGGATGGAAAACCTGGGGCTCACCTCCATTGCGATAGCGGCAGCGAACACCTGGCGTTACCCGCAAAAAGTGAGCACTTACTTTGGCCGCCTATACCTCATGGACACGCAGGCCAATGCCCTGCTGCGCTATTCACCGACCGAGGACGGTTATTCGACCCCACCCGAGCTATATTTCGCTCCGGAGATCGCTGGAAACGTGGATCTGGGCGGTGCGATGGACATGGCTATTGACGGTAACGTCTGGATCCTGTTCGCTGATGGCCGGATCTTGAAGTTTTTCCAGGGCAAAGCGCAGCCCTTTGAACTCTCCGGCTTCCCCGGCCGATTGCTGGCACCAGTAGCTTTAGTGTCTGGCCTCAATGAGGGTACACCTACTGATCGGCTGTATATCGGTGATGCCGGCGGCGGCCGCATCGCTGAATTCGACAAGGGCGGGCGCTTCATTCGCCAGATGCGCCCGTCAGATCCGAAAATGCTGCAAGACATGCGCAGCCTGTTTGTGGACGAGGCAGAGAAAGCTTTCTACATCCTGACCGGCAAGGGGCTCTACAAAGCGCAGATCCCTCCTGAACAAGGTCCGCAATAGAGAACCTTTTTTCACCGCGTTGGTCTGCCTCGCGCCCCTGTGATATAATTTAATGTATGGTGAAAATGCAGCACCCCCAAGACACGGCTCCTCAGCCAGGCTCACCCGAAGAGCGCCCTGCCTCCATCTGGCCAGGGTTCCTGCTCGGTTTTCTGCTCGTCTCCTTCTTGCTTACCTTTGTCTACTCAGGCTATCTGCTCTATCGCTGGGCGCGCGCAGCCGTGAGCAAGGCACCGGAATCGCCTCTCCTCAACGTCACCGCTCTGGCCGCACAGATGCCCACCGCCACTGTTGAACCTGTGCTCACGCCACCGTCCGTCATGCCCGCCACTCCCGTACCCAACACCTGGGACCCATGGCGCAAAGAGAGGGTCAACATCTTGCTACTGGGCATAGATCAGCGCCCCAGCGAGAAAGGGCCAGCGCGTACCGATACCATGATCGTTCTCTCGCTGGACCCGGCAACGGGACAGGCGAGTATGCTGTCCATCCCGCGCGACCTGTGGGTGCGCATCCCGACATACGATATCTTCGGCAAGATCAATACCACCCACGTGATCGGGGAGCAGCGCGGTTACCCAGGCGGTGGCCCTGCACTGGCCAAGCAAACGGTCAGCGAACTGATCGGATACCCCATTCACTACTACGTGAAGATCAACTTCGACGGCTTTCGCCGTGTGATTGATCTGATCGGTGGCATAGACATTTACGTGCCACAGGATATTAACGATCCGACCTTTCCTGACGATAACTTCGGCTACGACCCGCTCTTCATTCCGGCCGGTCAACATCACATGGATGGGGAACTGGCACTGAAATACGCGCGCACCCGTCATGTAGACGATGATTACGGCCGGGCACACCGTCAACAACAGGTCATTCTGGCCATCAAAGAGCAGGTGATGCGCACTGACCTGATCCCATCCCTGATCATGCGCCTGCCTCAACTGACCCGGGCCTTTGCGGGCAGTGTGGAGACCGACATCCCTCTGGATAAAGCCGTGGCACTGGTCAACCTGGCGCGTCACCTCGATCTGGAAAACGTGAAGCAGGCAGTCATTGATCGCAGCCTGGGAGAGGAGCGGAACGACCCTAATCTCGGCTATATCTTGATCCCGAACCGGGAGGCGATCCGTCCTCTGATGGATGAGTTATTCGGGAGCGTACCGTCCACCACGGTGATCAAAGCATCCGAACCACCGATAGGGTCTATCAGCGTTCAGCAGGCGGACCAACTTACGGCAGAACGAGCTGACATCGCTGTGTTGGACGGAGCCAATCGCCCGGAGATGGCCACGTATGTGGCCGGCTGGCTGAAGACGCAAGGATTCCAGGTGACCGAAGTCGGCGAGGCAGAACGCATGACTTACCCGCGCACTGTGGTGCGCATTTTTGTCCCCAAGCCGTACACTGTCTCTCGGCTCCAGGCGCTGCTGGGCCAGGTGGAGATCCAGGATCTGAGTGGCACAGTAGCAGCACCGCCTCGAGATATTGAAGTCGTACTGGGGGAGGATTTCGACCCGACGGCCAGTGCCCCTTGACAGGCTGTAGATATCACACTGTACGGCCTGAGCTATCTTCCCCTTACGTTTCACGCTTCACCCTGCAAGTCGCCTGCCCGTGGGTCATTTTTGCCACATGCAGGGCCAATCGTTCCGCGTGCTCAACAGGCAACCGTACCTCCAGCACAACGGCCTCGGTGAAGCGCTGGCTCGTGATCTCCGCTTCGTAATCGGGCAGAATGCGTCGCACCGGGGTGAAGAACGGATAGGGCAACTCCATCAGGACGGTCGTACGCTCGACCTTCTCGGTCAACGGCAGCACAGCCAGGGCCGCCTTAACCCCACCAGCGTAGGCACGCACCAGCCCCCCTGTGCCCAACTTGATGCCGCCGAAGTAGCGGGTGACCACCACTACGATGTCGCCCACGCCACTACCTTGCAGGATAGCCAGCATCGGCCGTCCTGCAGTGCCAGCGGGTTCACCATCATCGCTCATGCCGACGTGGGCACTACTGCCGGGAGGTCCCACCAGATAGGCCCAACAGTTGTGGGTGGCATCGGCAAACTCGGTACGTATCTCCTGGATGAACGCCTGCGCAGCCTTGACAGTGGACGCACGGTCGGCAGTGATGATGAAGCGGGAGCGGTTGACCACCTCCTCAACCCGGGTGCGGGCAGCGGGCACAGGATAACGAGTGGAGGTCCCCATTAGCGCAGTTCCACGTCGTGGGGACCTGACTCACGCTGGCCCGCCGGAGTCACGCGGACGAATTCGGCGTTCGCCTGCAACTCTTTGATGGTGAAGGCGCCGGCATAACTGAGAGCGGAACGGAGGCCGCCCACCAGTTGCGCCAACATATCGCTCACTGGCCCGCGATAGGGCACGGTGGCTTCCACACCCTCCGGTACAACCTTCTCCCAGTCAATCTCCTGGCCAGTCTCGGCGTACTCACCCTCTGCGCGTTGACGGCTGAAAGCCGCCCCCAGGGAAGCCATGCCCCGCACCACCTTGTAACGGCGGCCATTACGGATCACGACGATGCCGGGGCTCTCGGTAGTCCCGGCCAGGAGGCTACCCACCATCACTGCGGACGCCCCGGCCGCCAGCGCCTTAGCCAGGTCGCCCGAGTTGCGGATGCCACCATCGGCGATGATGGGAACACCCGAACGGTGAGCGACCTCGGCACACTCCAGGATGGCGGACAATTGAGGAACCCCAAACCCCGTGACGAGGCGGGTGATACAGATAGAGCCTGGCCCCACCCCTACTTTAACGGCGTTCACACCCTCGGCGATGAGATCGCGTACCCCCTGGGCGGTAGCGACGTTTCCGGCGACAAGCTCCACGTCGCCGAACGTGCGTCGGATCTCACGGATGGCACGGATAGCGTTATCCGAGTGCCCATGAGCAATGTCAATCACCAACAGATCGGCGCCGGCCTCCAACAGCAATCGGGCGCGCTCCAGGAAACCAGGACGCACGCCAATGGCCGCGCCCACCCGCAGCCGGCCCTTGCTATCGCGCGTGGCCAGAGGGTATTTTTCTCGCTTGACAATATCTTTGCTGGTGATCAGACCGTGGACCGTTCCATCATGGTTAACCAGCGGGAGCTTCTCAATGCGATGCCGCCACAGAATACGCTTGGCTTCATCAATGGTAGTGCCTACAGGGGCGGTGACCAGATGCTCTCTGTCTGTCATGGCCGCCGTCACCGGTTGGTCCAGGTTTTCAACGAAGAGAAGATCACGCGTCGTTAGAATACCCACCAGATTCCGGTTCTCATCCACGATGAGAATGCCACCGATGTCTTCACGGATCATGAGCTGCTGGGCCTGACGCAGCGTAGCTGTCGGAGGCAACATCAGGGGCTGCTCCACCACGTAACTCTCGCCGCGCTTGACCCGGGCGACCTCGGCCGCCTGGCGTTGGGGCGACATAAAACGGTGGATGATGCCAATTCCCCCTTAACGCGCCATCGCAATCGCCATCGCCGATTCGGTGACGGTGTCCATATTGGCGCTGATGATAGGGATGTTGAGGGAGATGTGCTGGGTCAACTGAGTAGCTGTACTGACATCCCGCCGTGAAACCACCGCTGACCGTTTGGGAACTAACAACACATCATCGAATGTCAAACCTTCTCTCATATCCATCTGCCTTCTCCACCAAAGACCAACAACGTGATCAGAGTCTCAGGACATCACGTTTTGCTCCCAAGCCCGTCCTTCGTAGCTCATTGCAAACATTAGTGTCAACTTAAGGCTCAAAGGCCCGTCCCCGGGCCGCCCCGAGGACGGGGCTCAGAGCTTAAGTTGACACAGATGCTCATTGCAAATCCCCTATCACACGCAATACCCCTACGATGCGGCCATCCGGTGTCACTGATTCGTGCTGCATGATGACCCTGGCCTGGCGTCCATCCTCCAGGCGCAATTGCAGTGGCGCATCTTTGTGCAGCTCTAACCCCTTCGCGGGGCGCTCTCGATAGGTGTACAAGATGCGGATGCTGTGATGAGGGTCTCCCGGCCGGCGATATTCCGAGACCTGGCAATCTAGCACCGCGGCTAACCTGGTACTCCTGGAGAGGAACAACTCGCCCTTCATTGCAAGCTCCTTGTCATCATGGTCGAATGAATCTACGCGCCCGCGATTGTACCAGAGCCCGCCGCGCGTGGCAAACGGACGTTCTTGGAATGGTGTAGATGGTTTTTGGTCTCCTCATGAACGGCTGTCCCGACTTTGTTGCCTGCTGCGTGTTCTGTGATGTGGGGCGTGTTGTGTTACAATGAGAGAGAGGAGGCATCGCATAGAACAGGAGGACAACATGCGCATAGCAGTGGTCTCGGATATTCACGACAACGTCTGGAACCTGGAGAAAGCGCTGCGGGGGATTACCCAGGCAGGCGCCAACGTGTTGATCTGCTGTGGTGACTTCTGCGCTCCGTTTAGCCTCAAGCAGATCGCCGATGGCTTTGCGGGGCCGATTCATGTCGTCTTCGGCAACAACGACGGCGATCCGTTGCTGCTCTCACGGGTAGCCGGTCAATACAACGGCCGGGTGACACTGCACGGTCTTTATGTCGAGTTGGAACTGGGAGGACGACAGATAGCAGCCATCCATTACCCGGAGCTCGCACGCCGCATTGCCCAGGCTGGCGTATTCGACCTGGTACTCTACGGCCACGATCACCAGCGGCATCAGGAGTCAGTAGGGCGCACACTGCTCGCCAACCCAGGTGAGGTGATGGGGCGCTGGGGCACCCCCACCTTCGGGCTGTACGACACCGACACCGGGGAGTTTCAGCAGATAGGGATCGCCTGAATATCCCCAATGACAGGGGTCTCCAGCTAACCTTCACGAGGGAATACCATCTCTTCCCGGCCGCTCAACCTGTCCTGTATGCGCCCGACGATGAGGTCCAGGTGGGCAGGTGTGCTGACAAAGTCCAACTGATCTGCCGGGATCGTGAGGACAGGGCACAGGCGAAAGTTCTGGATCCAGGTCTCATAGAGGGTGTTAAGCCGCGCCAGGTAATCGGCCGAGATCTCGCGCTCGAAAGTGCGACCGCGCAGAGCGATGCGCGCGAGCAACGTGGGCACCGAAGCGCGCAGGTAGATCACCAGGTCAGGCGGGGATAGGAAAGAGACCAGAACCTCGTAGAGTTCGCGATAACTGCGCCAATCCCGCTCGCTGATCTGTCCTTGCTGGTAGAGGTTGCGGGCAAACACCTCGGCATCTTCGTACACGCTGCGGTCCTGGATGACGGAGCCCGGCTGAGACAGGAGTTGGTGATGGTAGCGTAACCGGCGGGAGAGAAAGAAGATCTGGGAATGGAATGCCCACGCCCGCATATCCTGATAAAAATCGGCCAGGTAAGGGTTATCGGAGACAGCTTCATAGAATGGCTGCCATCCCAGCCGCTCGCTCAGCAGGCGAGTGAGCGAGGTCTTCCCCACGCCGATATTGCCGGCCACAGCTACAAAGTATTTACTCATGGCTCACCGCCCGTCGGTTGACCCGGTCGCTGCCACGGCCACGAACGCTGCCAGTTCTTCCCCATTTTCTCCACATAAGCTGCCTCCAGGTCAATCCCCGCGGAGTTGGCAACCTTCAGCAGAAAAGCGAGCACATCCGCCAGCTCTTCACGCAGTTGCGGCAACCGGGCCTGGATGGCTTCGCTTTGGGCCTGGTAGCGATTACCCACCCGGGCCAATCGCTCTTGCTCCTCTATCCATATCCGCTTGAGCTCGCGGCCGACCTCGCCCACCTCTTCCGACAAACAGATGAAGTTAAGGTAGAGGTCAGAGGCGAACCCCTTTTCCTGATCCAGCGCATGGTGGAAGCGCTGAAAATCTCCCAGGCGACGTCGCCCTTCGCTCAAGACGGGTGGCCTGATACTGGGCACCTCCGGCAATGGCGGTTGGAAAGTCCCTTCGTCCAGAGCCGCTCGCACGCGACCGATGACCTCGGCCCGGTCTTGGGGACTGCGCACAAGGTCCAGGTGATCAGTGTCAATGACAAGCAACGGTGCCTCGCCGTAAGTGCTGAAAAAGCGCTCGTAGGCCTGACGCACATCCTCGATGTAATCACGGGACATCGCCCGCTCATATGGCCGGTCGCGCAACGCGATGCGCTGCATCAGCACATCGGTGCTGGCTCGCAGGTACACCACTAGGTCAGGTGTTGGGACCCGTTCGCTCAACGCGGCGTAGAGCTGCTCATAGACAGCCAGCTCGTCGTTGCGCACGTTGAGATGGGCAAACAGCCAATCCTTGGCGAGAAGATAATCGCTGATCAACGGACCGTTGGCGAGGGTGGCAGGGACCACCTGACTCTGCTGACGGTAGCGGCTGAGCAGGAAGAAAATCTGCGTCTGAAAGGCATAGCGCTCCCGATCGGCATAAAAATCGCTGAGGAACGGATTCTCCTCGAAAACCTCGAGCAGCACTTCTGCCCCGAAGGCATCGTGCAAGAGGCGAGCCAGCGTGGTCTTGCCCACGCCGATTGGACCTTCAACCGCTACGTAAAAATTGGATTTCACATGCCGCTCCTGTGTTCATTCAATAGGATTCAGTAGGATGGGATGAGGATACCGCCGGGTGAGGGAAAAGTCAAAGGTGAGGCAACGGAGCGACGGGGCAAGGGCTCTGCCCCTCCTTACCCTGGCCTGACCGCTAGGACAGGCTCATTGCCTCGTCACTCGTCACTTTGCCATCGCGAAACTTCCCGCCGCGTCCGTCCGTATGGTAAGATGGACGCACCACGACTTCGCAGGACGTATTAAGGTGAGCGATCAGGAGCTGGCCTGGATCCAACGAGCACAGGCGGGGGACCGCGCAGCCTTCAGTCGGCTCGTCGAAGCCTATCAAACCCCGGTCTACAATCTGGCCTATCGCATGTTGGGCAACGCCACGGAAGCAGAGGACGCCGCACAAGAGACGTTCCTGCGCGCCTACACCCGGCTGCACACGTATTGCTATGAACACAAATTCTCGACGT
>DAOUAJ010000258.1:0-14893 GCA_034433615.1 Anaerolineae bacterium
AATCCGGCCCTCTACCCTGAGCCTGCAGGGGCGCAATAACTTGTGATTATCTTGAGTCTCTATCTTATCTTGCGTGACTCTCTATTTTATGCTATACTGGGAGCCACACAGGTTAGCTGCAGACTCCCTTACAATTATACCCCAGGGGAAAAGACTTGTCAAAAGGAGAGCAACAATGCCGGAAAAGAAACTCGCCGACCGCCTCCGCGAGGCCATCCGCCGGCGCGGGTACTCCATCCGCACCGAGAAAGCCTATCTCCATTGGTACGAACGCTTCGTCCGCTTCCATAAACTGCGCCACCCCGCCACTATGGGCGCGCCAGAGGTCGAAGCCTTCCTTACCCACCTCGCTGCCGACGAGCAGGTCTCTGCCTCTACCCAAAACCAGGCCCTTTCTGCCCTTTTGTTCCTCTACCAGGAAGTCCTCGGCATCCCCCTCGGCGATTTGCATGCCCTCCGCGCCAAGAAGAACACCTACGTCCAGCCCTACCTCGGCCACGACGAATGCCTGCGCATCCTCGCCCACCTGGACGGCGCACCCTATCTCGTCGCCTGCTTCCTCTATGGCAGCGGCCTGCGGCTCCTGGAGGCTCTGCGCCTGCGCATCCAGGACCTCGACTTCGAGAATTCGCTCATCACCATCCGCGATACCAAGTCCAACCGCGACCGGGTGACCTTCCTCCCCGACGAGGAGCGCTTCCTCCAACGCCTCCGTATCCACCTCGAACAGGTGCACCGCCTCTACGACGCTCACCCCGATGTCCCGGTCTCCATGCCCCCGGCCCTGGCCCGTAAATATCCCGCGGCAGCCACTTCCTGGGAGTGGCAATACCTGTTCCCTGCTCGCGACCTCTCCGTGGACCCCCGTACTCTCGCGGTCAAGCGGCATCACCTGCACCCCAGCGGCATTCAGAGGGCCATTACCGCAGCCGTCCGTGCCGCCGGCATCACCAAACGCGCCACCGCCCACACCCTGCGTGCCGCCTTCGCCCATCGGCTCAAAGAGGCCGGTTGCCAGCTCGACGACATCCAGCAACTCATGGGACATGCTGACATCCGCACCACGCAACATTACCTCGAAAGCCAACCACCCGCCTATCGGCGCCTGCGCGGCCCTCTATCTCTCCACCCCTGAAGCCATCCCGTTTTCGCCAGGAGGCCCCATGCCCCGACAGATCCTGTTCGAACACCGCACACCCGCCGACCAACGCATCTGCATCGTCCAGGGCGACCTCACCGAAGAGCCCGTAGACGCCATCGTCAACGCTGCCAACGAGTATCTCTCCCACGGCGGCGGCGTCGCCGGCGCTATCGTCCGTAAAGGCGGTCCCCAAATCCAGGCCGAAAGCGACCGCTGGGTGCGCGAGCATGGCCCTGTCCCTACCGGCTCGGCCGCCATCACCACCGCCGGCCGCCTCCCTGCCCGCTACGTCATCCACGCCGTTGGCCCCGTCTGGCGTAACCGCGGCGACGAGGATGTCCTCTTGGCCTCCGCCGTCACCTCGGCGCTCAACCTGGCTGCCCAATACGGCCTGCACTCCATCTCGCTGCCAGCCATCTCCTCTGGCATCTTTGGCTTCCCCAAAGAGCGCGCCGTGCGCATCATCCTGGACGCAGTGGAGGAGTTCTTGAAGACACACCCACACGGCCCGGTGCGAGAGGTCAACCTGTGCAACGTGGATGACCTGACTGCGCGCCTGTTCCTGGAAGAGGCCCGCCGCCGCTATGAGAAGCTTTGAAATCCTTGTTGCCCCTGGCCCCTCTGACGAGGACAGGCTGCACGTCGTCCAGGGCAGGCTCATTGCCCTTTGCCTCGTTACTCATCCCCTCGTTGCCTCGCTGCCTTCCTGCGCTCCTGGCGCCGGCGGGCGCGGCGGGAACGACGCTTGGGCGGGCGCGGCACGACGACGGGCCGTGCAGGCCGATCCACGCCCTCCAGCACCGCCCTGTCAGTCTCTCCTCTCTCAGCCTCCGTCGCCAGGCGCGCCCGCATCTCCCGGTAAGCAGCCAACTGGTCCAGCGTGGCGTGGTTGGCCACAAGCGCCAGGACGCTGGTCAGCATGACCGCGGCCATCACAGGGATGGCCACGCTGAGCGCGGTGAAGAGCAGCACCAGGATCAACAAGATCACAGTGAAGATGGGGTTAAGCAAGACCAATTTGGCCGCGTTTTGCAACGCCAGGATCAACGGCTGCCCTGACATCTCCAGCATCAACGGCCACCAGTAAAGCTGCAAGGCGATCCAGACGAGGACCATGAGCGCCCATGCCACCCGGGCCACGTCCCACAGGATGCCGGTAGCAGTCTGAGAATAAAAATTGTAATTGAAAACGAGGACACCCGCGAATGCCAGGTTAATGGCTGCCCATGCCCATGCTTTCCAAAAGTAGCGCCGGAAGGCATCTTTGGCCACACGCCAGTTCACCAGCTCGCCATGAGCCATGCGGTTGGTCACCACCAGCATGGCAGCCGTGGCCGGTGGGCCGGGGATGATCAGCAGAGTGGCCAGCAACCAGGCCGCGTTCATCTGCACCAGGAGAGCGATCTCGTCGCTCCAATATTGAAGGGAGCGCCAGAAGACGCTCAAAGCAGCTCGCATGAGCCTATCTCCCATCAGCTATCAGCTACCAGCTACCAGCCATCAGCCAGCTAACTGTTGGCGGCTGACTGCTGATGGCTAATGGCTGAAGGCTGACTACTCCACCGGGATCAATCGGGCCTCGCCAGAGGCAACGCTGACCGGCACCCGGCGCTCCCCCACGCGCACCCGCGCATCCCATCCCTCGCCCGGCGCGAAGGCGAACACCCACTGCCGCCCGCCGCGTCGGAGAATCAGGGCGTACTCCTCATGCGCGCGTTCAATGTGATCGTAGATTTCGATCGGGAGTGGGCTGGTGATCGGTTGATTGGTGTGCAGTACGCCATCTAGGTAGAAAAAGGTGAGAAAGGTGCTGCCCCGCGGCACGCGCTGACACACGAACCACCGCCACTCACGCGGGACCGAGGGGGTCACGGTCAGCCCGTCTGGCCGGGGCTGCAACCCGGCCAGCCCCTCCAACGCCAGCCACAGCAGCGTCGGTGGGAACCACGGGCTGAGCGCCATGCCCCGGCTCTGGCCCGTGTCGCCGTCCAGCCACTCCGGGAACTGACCAGGCACGCGGTCGCTCCTGCCCTCCTCCGGCGGGGCGCACAGTGCGCACAGCCGACGCAACGCGTTCACCAGGCGCTCTGGGTCGTCCCGGCCGGCCATAGCAGCCCAGGCCCACGCATTGGGCCAGATGCCACCCATCAGCCCGAAGCCGAAGCGGGGATCGCAGGCGGGCTCATCTTCACCGACGGTGCGCAAGCCATGAGCTGACATCCAGGCCGGGCTCCACAGCCGCTCAAGCACACGGGAGCGCACCTCGGCCGGAGCGATGCCGGCCAACAGGGGGAAGACCTGATCCACCGTGATCTCAACCTTGGGCACCCCTCCGTTATCCAGCGTCAACAAGTACAGCCCGGTCTCCGGGGAGAGCAGTTGCTCGTGGATGGCCACGGTCAGCGCGGCCGCCTCCGACTCGAAGCGGGCCTGGTTGACGGTATCACCGCAGGCAGCCGCCAGCTCGGCCGCGCAGCGCAACGCCCACGCGCTCTCGGCGTTGATCTCGGTCACGGCGCCGTCCAGCCGGTAGCCGGGGATGATGTTACGCCAGCTCGCGATGGCACGGACGCCGGTTCCCTCCCCGCGCGCTCGCGCCAGCCCGCCCTCGATCTGGCGGATGATCCAGTTAGCGGCGTCGCGGACGGCCGGGTACAGTCGTTTCAGAAAGGCCGCATCCTGGTGCAAGGCATAATGATGGTGCACGGCCACAATGAAGAGGGGCGTATCGTCATTCAGATTCAGGCCGTAGTCATCCCGGGTGCCGCCGGTGGCGTGGATGTACTCGGTCAGCTTACCCCCCTCGTGGACGCCGTGCTGCCGGATCAGCTCATACAGATCGGACACGAAGTCGGGCGTCAGATAGTCAGCCCCCAGGCCGTACCAGGCCGCATCCCGCACTACCACGATGTCGCCCGGGGGATCGTTGGTGAAGCCGGAGCCGTGTCGGTAACGCTGCTGGACGCGCAGGGTGTTGATCGCCGCCCAGGCCAGCCCACGGTTGATCACGGGATCGGGGGTGAGCAGGCGGCCCTGGCTGATCGCCTCCTCCACGCGCCGGCTGGACTCCTGGAGCAAAACGCCCGCTTCGCCGTTGGCCAGGAACCCATTCCAGGCCATCTGTTCACCGGCAGGAGAGAAGGTGAGGATAAACGGCACGTCCACGTACCCCTCGGCCAGGACGAAGAAAGTGAGGCGCGCCCGGCCGGGCTCGACAAGCTGCACCTGCGAAGGGGGGCCGTTGGAGCCAAACACCCGCACCTCGCGCTCCTGGCCTACCGTGCGGGCGACCAGGAGGCCGCTCTCCATCTCCTGGCGCACGCGTTTCTCTTGCTCCGCCTGCGGCGGCTGGCGGGTGTGCCCATCAGAGCGAACGGCTGGCCAACGGACGTCCACCTCGATCTGGATATACTGATGCCCCTCGGTCTCAAGATCCATTTGCCAGCAGACGGCCTGCTGATACCCCACCTGAAAGGGGACAAACATGCGCTTGGAGAGCACGATCCCCTCGGTACCGTAGATGGTCTCCTGATAAGCGGGAAAGAAGCGAGTAGCCATTGGGATCAGGGGCTCGCCTGCAGCGAAGAAGCGGAAGCGCACCCGCCCGCAGTACCAGTGGTCGTCAAAGGGGCAGTAGAGGCCATCCAGGTCAGAGGCCGCATCGGCGCGCGCGAACGCGTCCCGGTTGCCGTAGCAGCCACCAGTGGGCAGCGTGTCCACGTCGCAGGAGAAGATCAACTCTTCCAGGGCCATGCGAACCTCCCACGGATAGCTAATTGCTAACTGCTGACGGCTGATGGCTAATTCTCAGTACGCCCGGGCGAAGATAGCGACCCGGTCCGTCTCCTGGCCAGTGTAGAAGCAGCGGCCGCGCCCTTCGGGGGCATCCAGCGGGAAGCAACGGATGGTGGCCTTAGTCTCTTCTTTAATGCGATCCTCGTCCTCGCTGCTCCCCGCCCAATGGGCCCGGATGAAGCCACCCTTCTCCTCTAGAACGGCCTTGAACTCCTCGTAACTCTCGACGCGACGGGTGTTCTCGTCCCGAAAGCGGGTTGCGCGGGCCAGCAGGTTGGCCTGGATGGCGGTGAGCGTCTCCCGCACCGCTGCGACCAGTCCCGCCCGTGGCACCGACTGCTTTCCTGCACGCCCGGGCAGGTCGCGACGGGCCAGCACGGCCTGCTCCCTCTCCACGTCTTTAGGGCCGATCTCGATACGCAGCGGCACGCCACGCATCTCCCAATCGTTGAATTTGAAGCCGGGCGAGACCTCGTCGCGGTCGTCCAGTCGGAAGCGTACCCCCGCGTCGCGCAGCTCGGCGGCCACACCGTGCGCGGCCTCCATCACAGCCGATCGCTCCATATCGCTCTTCCAGATGGGCACGATCACTGTCTGGTAGGGGGCCAGACGCGGCGGCAGGATCAATCCCTGGTCATCACCGTGCACCATGACGATGCCGCCGATCATGCGCGTGCTCAGGCCCCAACTGGTGGTCCAGACGTACTGGAACTCGTTGTTCTGATCCAGGAACTTGATGTCAAAAGCTCGGGCGAAGTTCTGGCCCAGGAAGTGGCTGGTGCCTGCCTGCAATGCCCAGCCGTTGCCCATCATCGCCTCGATCGTGTAGCTGGCCACCGCGCCGGCGAACTTCTCGCGCTCGCTTTTCTGGCCGGGGATGACCGGGATGGCCGCCTCGTTGATGGCGAAGTCGGCGTACACTCCCAACATCCGCAGCGTCTCCTCCTTGGCTTCCTCCGCCGTGGCATGGGCCGTGTGCCCTTCCTGCCACAGGAACTCCGTCGTACGAAGGAAAAGCCGGGTGCGCTTCTCCCACCGCACCACATTGTTCCATTGATTGATGAGGATAGGGAGGTCACGGTAGGACTGAATCCACTGCGCGTACACGTGTCCGATGATGGTCTCCGAAGTGGGACGGACGGCCAGGGGCTCCTCCAGCTCCTCCCCGCCGCCGTGAGTCACCACCGCCAGCTCAGGCGCAAACCCTTCGACGTGCTCTGCCTCCTTTTGCAGGAAGCTCATCGGGATGAAGAGCGGGAAATAGGCGTTGACGTGCCCCGTCTCCTTAAAGCGGCGGTCGAGGGCGCTCTGGATATTTTCCCACAACGCGTAACCATACGGTTTGATGACCATACACCCCTTGACCGGAGCATAGTCGGCCAGATCGGCCATTTGCACCACATCGGTGTACCAACGTGCGTAATCTTCACTCCGGGGCGTAACTTTACCAGCCATGAGTCCTTTCCTCCTCGTTGCAAACGTATTGCTTGATACCCAGCCCTCTCAACCAGAGGGTCAGCTTGCTGGGAAACGGGTCATTAGGCGTTCCTGCCAGGCCCAGCTCATTGTCGGTGAGAAAACTGTCAGGCAACGTCTGCCATTCGGTGAACACCTCCCGCAGCATCTGGCGGATTTCTGTCCACTTCAGCTTGCGCCAGTGTTGGGCGGTTTTTGCTGCAAAGGCCTGACTGCCAATCATGGCTGCTCCGAAGGGGTCCCGGATGTTGCAGATGACCGCCACCCCCCCATCGGCCAACTCGATCTTCTCCTGCATGCCCAGTTGCCAAACCTCATGCACCGCTGTGGCCTTGGGCGGTGCAGTCAGAGTGGGGCGTCGGGGTTGACGCTGCGCTACACCGTCGGAACACTGCTGCTTGAAGAAGAGGGCCAGACGACTCCGACTGGGGAGGGCTAAGCCGCTGAGCAGTGGGTCGTGACGCAGTTCTACCAGCACCCGATCTGCGCCCCAGCGACGATGAGTGCGTTTCAACGTAATGCGTAAAACATAAGCTTAACCTGCCAGATTATACAAGAAGTGAACGATCGCTTCCATGCCCCGATACCAGGTGGGCAGATGCAATTTTTCGTTGGGGGCGTGCACGTTATCGTCCGGCAGGCCGAAGCCGGTCAAAACAGAGTCCACTCCCAGGAGCTTCTGCATCTGCGCCACGACAGGGACACTACCCCCTTCACGCTTGAAGGCGGGCTGTCTGCCCCATACCGCCTCCAGGGCCTGACTGAGAGCCCGCACGCCCGGCGAATGCCGATCGCTGATCGAAGCCGGGCTTCCTACCATGGGGATCACCTCCCACCGAATAGTAGGGGGAGCATTGACTTCCAGGTAACGCAGCAACTGCCGATGCACCTCGTCGGGGTCCTGGTCAGGCACCAGGCGCAGGGAGATTTTGGCCATGGCCCAGGCAGGGATCACCGTCTTGGACCCCTCGCCGGTGAAGCCGGCCAGAAGGCCGTTGACCTCCAACGTCGGGCGGGCCCCCGTGCGCTCGACCGGGCTGTAGCCCCATTCTCCCCACAGGACAGGCACACCCGTCCCTTGTAAGTAGAAGTCCTCACCCATGGGCAGGCGAGCCAGCTCGGCGCGCTCCTGGGCATCCAGCGGACGCACCTTGTCGTAGAAGCCAGGCAGGGTGACGCGCCCCTGGCCGTCGTGCATGCCTGCGATCAGCTCGCACAGAGCCTGGGCCGGGTTGTGCACCACGCCGCCGTAGAGGCCAGAGTGAAGGTCGTGGGCCGGGCCGTAGACGCGCAGCTCGAAATAAGCGAGGCCACGCAGCGCGTAGGTGATGGTGGGGAGATCAGCGGCGATCATCCCCGCGTCCGGGTTAAAGCAGAAGTCGCAAGCGAGTAAGCCCTTGTGGCCGGCGATGAACTCCCCCAGGCTAGGCGAACCGATCTCCTCCTCACCCTCGATGAGGAACTTGACGTTGACCGGCAGGGTGCCTGTGCGGACCACAGCCTCTATCGCCTTGAGCGCGGCCATGGTCTGGCCCTTGTTGTCCGAAGCCCCGCGCGCGACCAGGTTATCGCCACGCAGCGTGGGTTCAAAGGGGTCGCTCTGCCACAGGTCTAGCGGGTCGGGGGGTTGCACGTCGTAATGGCCGTAGATCAGCACGATGGGGGCGCCAGGGCCAGCGGCCAGGAACTCGCCGTACACCACAGGATGGCCGGCGGTGGGAAAGACCTCCACCCGTCCCATGCCCAGATCACGCAACCGACCAGCTATCCACTCGGCACAGCGTCGCATGTTCGCCTGATGCTGCGGATCTGTCGAGACGGACGGGATCGAAACGACCTCCTTCAGCTCGTCCAGGAACCGCTCGCGATGCTCCCGGATGTATCGAATAGCCGCACTACGAGAATCCGACATGGTAGTGACCTCACTCTAACCCCAACATCTGCTTGGCTTTGCGATGCCGAAATCGTCCGCCTGCCCCAGAATCTGGCGAATTTCTTCCGGTGCTAAATGTCGGTACCGGGCACTCGTAAAAACGAGCTCATCACCTTCCGGTGTCACCAACTGAACGCCGCGCATTGGGCGGCTGGGCCGAGCCGGACTGCGTGGCCTGCCATGCCGCTTGCTTTGCTTCTTTCTCATGTCTCCCCCTATAGCCTCAGTAAACCGCAAGGGAGTGCTTTCTGAGCAAGGGTGATGGGTGCGAGGGGGCAGGGGAGCATTCTCCCTTGCTCCTCTGCTCCCGGGGCTTCCATCAGGAAAAACCCACCCCGGTGGGGCAGCACCTCCAGGTCTCCCCAATGGTTGCGGTTGACCAGGTCTCAAGATGTCGCCAGTAATTATACAACGGAAAGCACTAAAACAAGAATGCCGTAGCTTGTGTGCCTAAGGAGAAAGCCACACGCCGCCTGATCTCTTAAGCTTGTGGGTCTTGCCCGTCACTGGGGTTTTAGAAGTCGCGGGGCCAGACCCGAAAGGTTTCCAGGCAAACCCTTCGGGTCTGGCTCGCCTTACACCGCCGGCACGATGCGGAAGGCGAAGGCGTGCTCGCACGGCTTCTGCGGCGGCAACTCGATCGTCAGGCCGCGAGCACCGCGGGTCCACCGGAGCGGAACGGGGCTGCCCAGGAGCTCTACTTGGGAGATCTCCCGTTCCCATAACCCACTGCTCTCGCCGAGCGACCGGATGGTCACCTGGCCGCTCTCTGGCCAGGCCAGAACGATCGCATACAGCACGTCCCCCTTCGTCGTGAAGCGGACGTCCTCGCCGGTGAACGCGCTGCGTTTCGTGTCAGCGAAGGAGCCTGCGACCACCTGGGTGGGGCCCTCGCCGAAGACCTTCCATGGGCGGGTGCCGTAGATCGCCTCGCCGTTGACGCTCAACCACCGCCCGATCTCCAGCAGCATCCGCTCCTCCGGCTCGGGGATCGTGCCATCCGGCCGCGGGCCGATGTTCAGCAGCAGGCACCCGTTCTTGCTCACGATGTCGGCCAGGTCGTGGATGATCCAATCCACCGGCTTGTACTCGTGATGGGTGATGTAGCCCCAGGAGTTCTTCGACACAGAAGTATCTGTCTGCCAGAACAGTGGGCGGATATCGCCCAGTTGTCCCCGTTCAATGTCGAGGACGGCGGTGCCTTCGGGGAAGGCCTCGTGCTTGTAGTTGATGGCGACGCCCTGGCCCCATTGGGCGCCACGGTTGTAGTAAAAGGCGGCGAACTTCTGCAGGTACGGCTTAAAGACCGGCTGCTCGATCCACCAGTCGAACCAGACCAGTTGCGGTCGGTACTTGTCCACCAGCTCGCAGGTGCGCACCAGCCAGTCGTCCAGGTACTCGGCATCAGGCTGGGTTCCGTCCGGCTGGGCGGGGCCGTAGAAGTCGTAGAAGCGGGGGTCCTGTACATCCGAATCGAACTGCATTCCACCGTTCATGAACCACCAGTGCTCCAGGGTGGATTTACCACTCTTTCTTTTATATTACCACCTCAGTAGGTTACCTGCAACATCTGCCGCTTCGGCTTTTTGCGTTGGAAATAAGGTGCCAGGCACTTGGTGGTGGTGTTCCTCGCCTGCATCACCGGCGGCGGCAAGACCGAAGCCCACCTGAGCCAGGCCGATAGCAGTGTGTGCGACGAGCTACATGTTGAGCCCCCTTCAGCTATTTGACACCAGAACAAGAGAGATATATAATCATCTTGCAATTCAATGTTTCGTCTTGTCAACGGAGGGATTCCATGCAGACAATCGTCTCTATACGCTGGCAAACAGTCATCCCTCGCGGGATTCGACAGGCTTTGGACATCAAACCCCACACGAAGTTGGAATGGCAGGTGAGAGATGGTGTCATTATTGTCCATCCCATTCCGCCCGACCCCGTTCAAGCTGCCAGGGGGATGCTTAAAGGACGAGGTCTGACTACCGAAACGTTACTGGCAGAGCGTTCCATACAGCGGAGCAAGGAACGGGCACAGGAGGAACGCTAGATGCCCGTCTACGTGCTGGATACGTCAGCCCTCTTGACAGTGCTCAACGATGAAGAGGGTGCCGATGCAGTCCTGGGGATCCTGGCCAACGCCCGTCGCGAGGGAGGGAGTAGCGAGGCTACAACGGTGTATCTCCCCTTTATGGCCCTGATGGAGCTGGAATATCTCACGCTGCGCAAGCTCAGCCGGGAAGAGACCCAGAAGGTCATCACGACGGTCAAGGCGTGGCCGGTGAAGTTGAGGGAATCCACAGAAGCATGGCGCAGCGAAGCGGCGATGATCAAGGCGACAACAAGCCTTTCGGTTGCCGATGCCTGGATCTGTGGGTTGGCCAGGCTGCTCGGGGCCGAACTGGTGCACAAGGATCCTGAGTACGAAGCAGTGGGTGGCCTGCGGAGTCTTGGCCTGCCCTATAAGACCGAGGAGGAGTAAGCTACTACATCGCTGCCACCTGCTGTCTAGGCCGCTAAGCGAAGTCTCGAAACCGGAGGATCTTCAGAGCTGGAGATTCTTCGGGTTTTGTTTCCCCTTGCGGCTGGATTGGGCGAGACATCCCGCTACTCGCCTGCGGGATCAGCCGCAACAACTGATCCACGATCGTCAATGTGGCGTCGGGGCGGGCCAGCGCGCGGGCGCGGGCTTTCATCTGGGCCAGCTCGGGGTTATCAGGCTGCAACCACCTTGCCACGATCCGGGCGATCTCCGCTGGCTCCTCGGCATAGGCGCCGACCCGGTTATCTACCACGTAGGGCACATTGCCTGTCTCCTGCCCCGGGACGAACCCGCAGAGGAGGATGGGAAGGCCAAGGATGAGTGCCTCGCTGATGGTGCTGGGGCCGGCCTTGGTGACGATGCAATCGGACGCGCCCATCCAGTCAGGCATATTGTGCACGAACCCCTGAATCGAGACGGGGATGGGCCATGCGCGATTTTCTAACCGTCTGCGCAGCGCCTCGTTACGCCCGCAGATCACTACCATCTGGGCGGGTGTCGTCCGTCCCAGTGCATCGGCCACGGCGACGGCAATGGGCTCGACCGGCCCCATCCCCTCGCCACCGCTCACGAGGAGAACGGTCGGCAAATCAGGCTTGAGCCCCAGCCGCACCCGCATGGCCGTCCGGTGCGCCTGAGCCATCGGTGGCAGGCTAAACTTGAGGCTCACCGGCAGGCCAGTCGTCACCACCCGTTCCGGCGGCATGCCATAGCGGATGGCGCGCTGGCGAGCAGCCTCGGTAGGCACACAACAGAGGTCAACTCGAGGATTGAACCAGGCAATGGGCGCTGTGACCAGATCGGTGACGACGGCGGCGAAGGGGACTGTTAATCCAGCCCGCCGCAGCACACGGAGGGCCGCGTGGTTGAGCAGCGGATGGGCGGTAACGACCAGATCGGGGTCCTGCTGTCGGAAGTAGGCGCCCACCGGGCGATAGGCCAGCGGCGCGAACACCGGACCGATCGCCCGAATGATCAGCGGCCGCTCGCCCAGGTGCCAGACCGTGCGCCACAGCCACATCGCGTCGTCCACCATGGGGCGATAGGTGCGGCGCAACTGATTGAGGGGCCAGAAGGTATGCTCGGTAATCAGGTCAACGATCACCACGTTCACCTGATCGCCCAGGCGGGCGCGAAACCCCTCGGCCAGCGCCTGCGCCGCGCTGCGATGCCCGCCGCCCGTATCTGAGATGAGAATCAGCACCTTGATCTGTTGTTTCTTGCCGGTTTGTCCTGTTTGTTCCACAGTGACTTAACCGATTCCCCAGGCTAGTCATTCTGCTACCCTGGCCGATGGCTTGGGGTAGGCTGCGAATGAGATGCCTTACTGCACCTTGCCCCGGGCCAGAATGGGCCACACGGCCTCCACCCGGCCACCGCGCAGGCCATAGATCACGTCGTGCAGGTTGCTCACCCCGCAGGCGTGATTGGGGATCACCGTCACCCGTTCGCCGATCTCCGGCTTGTGGGCGCAGCGGCTGACGTCCACATAGCCGTGCTCCTCGTTCATGCGGTAGATGGCTGCGTCGGGATACTCCACGATATGCCCCATAGGCAGCCCGCCGTCGCTGGAGAAGGTCTTGCTCCCCCCGTCCAGGATGGCCCGCTCCGGTGTAGGGCGGCTCACCACGGTGCAGATCACCCTCTGAGCGCACTGCTCAAGAGCACACCAGCCACGTTGAACCGTCGTCCAGTCGTTGTAGACATACGTGCCTACCCGAATCTCCGTCAGCCCGGGGACCTCGTGCGAGCGGTAAGCTGCACCGGTGCCGCCACCGCTCACCATCTCCGCCGGCAGCCCGGCCGCCGCCAGCGCATTGAGGAAGGCGCGCAGCCGGGGCGCGCTCTCCGGATCGCTGGGGTAGATCATCACGCCGCGATAGTGTAGCTCTGGCATCCGGTCAATCGCCTGAGCCAGCGCCACCGCCTCCTCTGGTGTGTGTACGCCTGCCCGCTCGATCTCCCCCTCCAGCTCCAGGATGACATCAAGGGGCTGACCCGCCTGAGCTGCAGCCCACGCCAGCCCGCGCACCGTGGCCAGTGAGTCCGCCGCTACCGTCAGGTGGCACTGGGACATAAGGCGCGTCAGCCGCTCCAGCTTGGCCGGGCCGACGATGTTGTATGGGATCAGGATGTCGTCAAAGCCGGCCGCGGCGAACACTTCCGCCTCTCCCAACTTCTGGCAGGCGATGCCCTGCCCGCCCGCTCGCGCCTGCAGGTGGGCAATGGCCGGAGCCTTGTGCGTCTTGATATGGGGACGCAGCCGGAGATTGTGCGCGTTGCAGTAGGCCTGCAGTCGCCGGATGTTCTCCTCCATTATGTCCAGGTCAACCGTCAACACGGGCGTGTCCAGATCGTCGCGGTGCATAATGCCTCCTCAGAAAGCGCTCATGCACGCGGGAATGGGATACAGGATGCCAGATACAGGATGCAGGAACCGATCCTGCATCTGGCGTCTTGCACCTGCTGTGTATGCACCCGCGTCCTCTGAAATGAATCGGTGCTCCCTTCAGTCCGGCAACGCCACGATGGCGTCAATCTCTACCAGAATGCGGGGCAGATCAGACTGCACCGTCGTGCGCGCTGGATATGGCTCCGGAAAGTAGCGCTTGTAGATCTCGTTGTAGATCGGGAAGTGGGCCATATCCTTGAGGTAGGCGTTCACCTTAACCACGTCGGCCAGGGTGGCGCCGGCCGCCTCCACGATGGCCTTAACGTTCTCCAGACATTGGGTCACCTGGGCCTCGATCCCGTCAGGGATCTGGCCTGTGGCCGGGTCGGCCGGGCCCTGCCCGGCCACGTACAGGGTGCGCCCGCCCGTGATGACCCCTTGAGAGTAGGGGCCGATTGGGCGGGGGGCTTTGTCGGTGCGGACGATCTCTTTCATGAGTTGCTCCTTTGAAAAGCGATCAGCCGTCAGCGGTTAGCAGTCAGCTCTCAGCCGTCAGCCTTCAGCCAGATTCGACGCAGGCGATGGCCATGATCGGCCATCATCGCCAGGGCCAGAACCGTAAAAGCCGGGCACGGGTCGCCCGGCCGGATGGGAATACTGGATGAGATAGGGTGGCTCAAGCTCGCCACGTGACGTTGTAGTCTGAAATTTGTCTATGCCTTCGCAGGAGCGGCCTTGCTGACGTAACTGGGACGGGGCCGATAGACGGCACGTGCCACCAGGATGCCCAGCTCGTACAGCACGAGCAAGGGCGCCATCACCAGCATCATGTTAAAAGGATCAGGGGTGGGGGTGATGATGGCCGCCAGGATGGCGATTACGACGATGGCGTAACGACGTCCGCTGGCCAACCCTTTCGGGCTGACAAACCCCAGACGAGCCAGAAAGGCAATGGCCAGTGGGGTCTCGAAGGCACCACCGATGGCCAGGGTGAAGTTAGTGACAAACGAGATGTAGTAATCAATGGACCAGTTGGGCTCGATCAGGTCGCTGAGAAAGGTTTGCAGATAGCTCAGGGTGAATGGAAGCATGACGAAGGCACCAAATCCCACCCCCATGGCAAAGAGAATCGTGGCCGCCGGAAGGATATACAGCAGGATGCGTTTCTCCTCTTTGGTCAGGCCGGGCGCAATGAAGGCCATGAACTGGTAGAAGATGACCGGCATCGCCAGGACCACACCCAGGATAAGCGCAACCTTGAAGAAGACCATGATGTTCTCGGCCGGCCTTAACGACTGGACCTTACCGGCCTCTCCCAGTGGCAAGAGCAGTAATTCCAGAAAGCGGCGCGCAAAGAACACTCCGACGAATATCCCGATGATCAGAGCCAGGCCAGCCCTGATTAACCGGTCGCGTAGTTCCATCAGATGTTCGATGATGGTCATGCGGAGCTCGGTGTCTTCTGACATCGCTTACCCCACCGTCGTAGAAAGAGGTTGATCCGGTGTAGCCGCAGAGGAATCCGTCTCCGGTTCAGACGAGTCGGCCTCAGTCGCAGCCTCCGCTGCGGCTGGCTTTTGAGAAGCGGCTGGCGCATCCCCGGCGACCACCGTGTCA
>DAOUAJ010000259.1:0-4378 GCA_034433615.1 Anaerolineae bacterium
TGATGGGCGCCATGGTGTTGGGGAGAATGTGGCGCAGGATGATGTGATGATTTTTTAGCCCCACAGCGCGGGCGGCCGTGACGAATTCCTGCTCCTTGAGCGACAGGAAGTTCGCCCGGACGAGCCGCGCCTCGTACATCCAACTGGTGATGCCGATGATGCCGATCACGATGACCACGCTGCCGCTAAAGTCCCGCCCGAACAGGGTCAGGGAAGTCAGTTTCGGCCCCAACAGTTTGGCCAGGACGATCAGCAGGAAGAGTTGAGGGATGTTCAGCGCAGCTTCGGTGAATCGCATTAAGAGGCTATCCACCCAGCGGCCGTAAAATCCGGCGAGCGCGCCAATGGCCGTACCGATGACGAGCGACACAAGCACCGATAAGATGCCGATGATCAGTGAGATCTGGCCCCCGTAGATCGTGCGCGCCAGCACGTCTCGGCCCGTGCGATCGGTACCGAAGGGATGCTCCCACGATGGTGCCTGCATCCCCTGTTCCAGGCTGGTGCGGTTGGCCTCTTCCTCACTCAGGATGAGTGCCCCTATCGTCACATAAGCCAGGATCAAGCCAAGTACCATCGCGCTCAGCAAGGCCATACGGTGGTGACGAAAGCGTCGCCACACAAGCTGGAACATGCCGGCTGCGGGTCGTTCCGGTGCTAACAGCCGGGGACGCAATGGGAGATCAATCGCCTGCGCCTGTGCCATAAGCTCGGGTTTCCTCCTCCTCGGATATTCAGCTTTCAGCTGAACGCTAACTGTAGCGGATACGCGGGTCAAGCCACGTGTAGCAAATATCGGCCAGCAATTGGAACACGACGACCGCTACGGAGATCAGGAGCAAGATCGCCATCAGGACCGGATAGTCGGCCTTACCTGCGTGTTCCCAGAAAAGCCGCCCCATGCCCGGCCAGGCGAAGATGGACTCGGTGACAATGGCCCCACCTAGCAGAAAGGGCAGGTCCAGCCCCAGCAGCGTGATGAACGGGATGGCCGCATTCTTCAGCGCGTGGCGGAACAGGATGACGCGTTCTCGCAGCCCCTTGGCCCGCGCGGTGCGAATGTAATCTGCGTTCACCACCTCTAACATGCTGGCCCGGATGTAGCGGGTGTAACCGGAGATCGAGATGATGGATAGGGTGGTGACTGGCAGCACCAGATGCCACAACACTTGCGGCAGTGTCTTACCGACAGTCAAATCGTAGACGCCGCCCGTCGGCAAGTAGGGCAACCCCCAGCGTTTGAAGTGGACACCAAAGATATAGATCAGCGTCAGCGCTACCCAGAACACCGGCATCGAATAGCCCGCCAGTGAGAGCGTACTCAGGACATTATCGAACAGCGAATATTGCCGTAGCGCTGAGTAGATGCCCAGGATCAGCGAAAGGATCACGATCATCACTTCCGCTGTGAGCATCAAGAGCAAGGTGTTGGGCAGCCGTTCGGCGATCATCTCGGCGACTGGTTGACGGGTTGCCAGCGAGTTTCCCCAATTCCCGATGGCCATGTTCTTGAGCCAGACCAGGTAACGCACCACCACAGGCTTATCCAGCCCCAATTGCTGCGTTAACCGGACGCGATCCTCGGGCCGGATGCGGCCACGGCCGGCATAAAACGACAAGGGGTCCCCCATCTCTTGCATCAGGATGAACAGCAAGAATGTGATGATCAGCAGCAGCGGGACAGACTGCAACAGCCGACGGGCGACGTAGCGCGTCATATGTTCTCCAGCTCTCAGCTTTCAGCGGTTAGCTTTCAGCTAGCCGCTATGCGACCAAGGCGTTGATTGGGTGTGTTGCATGTTGAAACGTTAAAGGCTGAAAGTCCGATCTGCCAACGTTCCAACGTGCAACGTTTTCACCAGATTCTCAGCTCTTGAGTTATTGAGAGGCTATATCCCACTCATGCACGTTCCAGAAGGGGGTCCACCCACCGATCCGTACGTTGCGCAACCGCTTGTTGACCGACCACAAGTCCGGATCGTTCCACATGGGGACAAAAAGGACCTCATCGTACATGAGCTGTTGGATGCGGTCGAAGATGGCCTTACGTTCCACCGGGTCTACGGTCGTATCCTGCTGACGCAGGAGCTCGTCGAGCTCTGGGTTACAATAGAGCTGGAAGTTGCCGCCCTCCGGATTCTCAGCGGAAGGAATCTGATCGCACAGCCAGTAGTAGGCCGAGGAGCCCGGATCGGGATAGGAGCCGTCCGACCAGCCGGCCATGTGGTACTGCCCGGTGTAGAGGGGCCCACCATTGGCGTAGCTCTCGAAAAAGAGGTCATAGGGCACGTTCTCAATGACCATCTCGATGCCCTGATCCTTCAACATCTGCTGGACGGCGAGCTGAGCGTCCTCACGGATTTTGCGCCCGGCCGTCGTCTTGTGAACAAAGGAGAGTTTCACGCCGTCCTTGTCACGGATGCCGTCGCCGTCGTGATCTATCCAGCCGGCTTCATCCAGAAGCTGGGCCGCGGCTTTCGGATCGTAAGGATAAAGCGGGATGTCCTTGTTGGCATAGGCCGTGCCGTCCCAGAAGGTGTGAGCCGGCTGGGTCAATCCTTGCAACAACGTCTTGGTGATCTGCTCTCGATCTATGCTCATGGCGATAGCGCGGCGCACACGCGCGTCTTGAAAGGCTGGATGTCCTGTCTTCGGGTCGAGGTTGAAGGGATAAAACTCATTGTAGGCGTAGTAGATCGCCTTCACGTCCACCGTGCCCAGCTTCTCCAGCACCGGCACTTCATCGTAAGAGTGAAACACGCCGATGTCCACCTGGCCGCCCGCTTGAATAGCTGCCATCTGAGCTTCAGAGCTGGGGACGATCTTGATATGGATGACATCAACCTTGGGCGCACCTCGCCAGTAGTCAGGGTTTTTCTCCAGGGTGATGTGATCACCTGACACCCACTCCTTGAACTTGAAGGGGCCGAACCCGATGGGAGCCCGGTTCCACTCCGCCTCGTCGAGGGTTTCTAGATCTCCTAAGAGATGCTTGGGGAGAATGTAGGGGAACGTAGTCCACCATCCCGCAAACGGCTCTTTGAAATGGATGACGACCGTGTAATCGTCGGGGGTCTCGACGCTTTCGATGTAATCCTCATAAGGGTAGCGCGTGTCAATGGTGTTCTTGGGGTTCATGATCGCGTCGTAGGTGAATTTGACGTCAGCCGATGTGACCGGTTGTCCGTCGTGCCAGCGAACCCCCTGCCGCAGTTTGACGGTGATGGTCTTGCCATCCTCAGAGATGCCGCCGTTTTCCCGGCTGGGGACCTCGGTTGCCAGTTCCGGTACGAAATTCTGAGAGTCGTCGTACACCCAAAGCCCGCGCTGGATCAAGTCCATGGCCAGGGTGGCGAACCACATCTGAGAGTAGATGAAGCTCAGACTATCCGGCTCCTCAAAGAAGGAGATAGTCACCGTCTTGGGAGCTGCCGGCGTGACCTGCGGCGTTGGAGCGGCAGGGAGCTGAGCCGGCGCGCAGGCGGCTAACAGGACGGTCATCACTGTGACCCAGGCCAACACGGTCCAATGGTTTCGTTTCATCGTATTCCTCCCATTGACAGCACAAGATGGCCCCTGTGTAGGGGCAAAATGAGACAATGGAGAGATGAAGATAAGAGAGTGACTGGACTTGCCAGAGAGAGACCCAAAAAAGACAAAGAGGGCAGGCAACCTGGATAGGCCGCTGCCCCCGGGGAGAAAACGCCCACTGTGGCGTGGCAGTAACTAGGTGGAGGCTCTTCTTCCTTGTTTCTGAAACCGTCAGCGTTCATCACTGGATCGGAGAGCACTTGCTTTCGTTGGGAAGAGCAATCATGGATGCACTTGTCTGATCTCAAAGTAATTATAGCACACACTGACGCAGTGTCAATTCATTGCCCCCCACCAGCTCGACGATGGTTGACAGAAAGCTCCCGACGCAGTATACTTAATGCGAGCACGAAGGTGGCCAGACGTCCGTTTCTTATCCTCGTCTGCCTGGCGACAGATTGGCCAGCAGAGTGTTCAGTCATCACCTTCTATCATCGCACCCAAGAGGGATACGGATTGATGAGAATGTAAACAGAACGGGGTAGAGGCCTATCCCGTGAGGCTTGTTCCAACAGGATCAGAGGCTTGCCAAGGAGGCTTGCAATGGCGAACGCTGACTGCTCATACCATCAGGAGGGCGATCAGCGTTCGTATTTTTGGCGGTAGTACATCCGATCAGAGCACTCTGCCCGGTGGGAACTTCAAGGCAGCATCGGTGGCCCTATAGCACGCTCATCACAAGGAGGTGCTTGATGGTTAACCAGGTTGATGTTCTATCTGTGCCATGGATCACCGCCCACCCTTCGCTCTCGCATCCCACATCTTCTGACCTGACCCTGACCGCTGC
>DAOUAJ010000260.1:0-3312 GCA_034433615.1 Anaerolineae bacterium
TCTGGAAAGGCAAATCGCTGAGCGATCTTCCCCGTTTCCTGCTCGCGGCGTGGATTGGCTTTGCCCTGGGGCAATGGGGTGGCCAGTTGTCAGGCCTGACGCTGATTCAAATCGGCTCGCTTAACCTGGTTAGCGCCTCCCTGGGCGCGTGGCTGGCTTTGTTCATTGCCCGCCGTTTCTGGGTGTGATATAATTCGCTGTGCAAGAATTTGATCGGTAAGGTACTATGGACGATAACACGCGACGAGGGGTCCCAAAATGGCAAATCAGCCTGGGTGTGGCGGCCGGGTTGGTGCTGGTGGGGCTGGCGATCTATTTTCTGGCCACCAACCCGGTGCGGGCCCAGGTGGTACGCGACCTGTTCATCATCCTGATCGCCGTCGAAGTGTTGGCCGTAGGGGTGCTGCTGGGTATCCTGACCTGGCAGATTTACCAGTTGGTCCGGATGTTGCAGGAAGAGCTCCTGCCCATTCTAAAATCCACCCAGGAGGCAGCCAGCACGGTCAAAGGGACGGCTTCTTTCGTAGGTGAGCATGTAGTCTCCCCCATCGCTAAAGCCTCCGGCTACATAGCTGGTCTGCGCGAGGCTATTGCGGTTCTGGCGGGTCACTCGCGTGACGGGGGGGTATCCCGGCATCAACCGGACGATTAAAGGGCCGGGCTCTGGGTTGTTGCGTGGCAAGTACAAAGGAGGTAAGATCATGAGCGAGCAAAGCAGGAGTTGTGGAGCCTTCGTTTGGGGGTTCATCCTGGGCGTGCTCAGTGGCGTGATCGCTGCGCTGCTGCTGACACCGCGCTCAGGACAGGAGTTGCGCCGGGAGATCGTCGAGCGCGGACAGGATATCAAAGAGCGCGCCGATGAGATCACGCGAGAGGCGCGCCAGCGTGCGGAGGAGATCGTCGCCGAAGCCCGTGAGCGCAGCGAGAAAATCGTCGGCGAGGCGCGCCAACGAGCTGACGAAATCATCGCTGAGGCGCAGAAGAGGGCTGAGCCGATCCTGACCGAGGCCAGAGAAAAGGCTGAGCCCATCCTGAAAGAGGCGCAGCAGCGTGCCGACGAGATCATCGCCGAAGCTCGCAAGAGGGCCGATGAGATCCTGGCCGAGGCGCGCCGCGCGCGGTCAGAGAGTGAAGAGAAAACTGAAGCGTGAGATGAAATACACTCCTCAAAACTGCGCCATTGAATGGTCCTACCCCTCTGAGAAGGCCTATCCTGACCCCTTCAACGAGGTCGAACTGGACGTGCTCTTCACCAACCCCAAAGGCGAACAGCAGAAAGTGCCAGCCTTCTGGGCCGGTGAGCAGAGCTGGCGGGTGCGCTATGCCTCATCTGAGATCGGCACACATCACTACCGCACGGTCTGCTCGGACACGACCAACACTGCTCTCCACGGGCAGGAAGGGACCCTCGAAGTCACCCCCTACACGGGCGCGAACCCACTGCTCCGCCACGGGCCGCTGCGCGTGGCAGCCGACTATCACCACCTCGAACACCGCGATGGCACACCCTTCTTCTGGCTGGGAGACACGTGGTGGATGGGGCTGTGTCGGCGGCTGAAGTGGCCGGAAGAGTTTCAGGAGTTGACGGCCGATCGGGCAGCCAAGGGGTTCACGATCATCCAGATCGTGGCCGGCCTGTACCCCGACATGGAGCCTTTCGACGAACGAGGAGCCAATGAGGCGGGGTTCCCCTGGGAAAAGGATTTCTCCCGAATCAACCCATCCTACTTCGACATGGCCGACCTGCGGATCGCTCACCTGGTGCGGTGTGGGTTGGTGCCGTGCATCGTCGGCTCGTGGGGGTACTACCTGGAGTTCGCCGGGGCCGACGTGCTCAAGAAGCACTGGCGGAACCTGATCGCCCGCTACGGTGCCTATCCCGTCGTCTGGTGCGCGGCTGGCGAGGCACTGATGGGCTACTACCTCAAGCGGCGAGAAGGGGAGGAGCAAGAACAGTGGCTAAAGGAGCTGCGTGCCTGTTGGACGGATATGGTGCGCACTATCCGGGCTGTAGATCCCTACGGTCACCCGATCACCATCCATCCGACCCGCTACGGCCACGACCAGGTGGATGACCCGTCGGTGCTGGACATTGACATGCTCCAGACCGGCCACTCCGGCTACCCCACCCTGGCCGACACGGTGAACTTCCTGACCGAGTCGCTGGCCCACGAGCCCAAAATGCCCGTCCTGGTGGGAGAAGCCAACTATGAGGGGATCATGGGCTCCAGCCGGGATGAGATGCAGCGCTTTCTATTCTGGACCTGTCTTCTGTCCGGAGCGGCCGGGCATACCTACGGCGCTAACGGCATCTGGCAGGTGAACACCCGCGAGAAACCCTACGGCCCCTCGCCCCACGGCACGTCCTGGGGTGATACGCCCTGGGATGAAGCTTACCGGCTGCCTGGCTCCGGCCAGCTCGGGCTGGGGAAGCGGCTGCTGGAGCGATACCCCTGGTGGCGATTCGAGCCCCACCCGGAGTGGGCTGAGCCCCATCACACCCCAGAGAACCGGCGGCTGATCTACGTGGCAGGCATACCCGGCCAGGTCCGGGTGGTCTACATCCCCGCGGAGGCAAGCTGGATCGCGTGGAGAGGCAAAGCGGCGATCAAAGAGTTGGAGGCGGGCCTGGCCTATCACGGGTTCTACTTCGATCCCAGGACCGGCCGGGAGTACGACGTGGGCACCGTGACCGCAGACGCTCAGGGCAACTGGTCCATCCCCAAGCCGCCGATCTTCCAGGATTGGGTTCTTGTGCTCGAACGAACACCATAAAGGTGCGATGCACTTTCAACATCTGCAGGAGGATAGAGGATATATGTCGCCACGGACTCGCGCCAGGCGCAAGCCCAATATCGTGCTCATAGGGATTGACTCCATCCGGGCCGATCACATGAGCTGCTACGGTTATCATCGCCTGACGACACCGCACATTGACCGCTTCGCGCAGGGGGGCACCCGCTTTGAACGGACGTACAGCGCCTACATCCCGACCACCAGTGCCTATGCCTCCATGCTGACGGGCATGGACGTCTTCACCACCCAGGTGGTGGCGCTCAGACATAAGGGGCCGCTCCGACCTGAGGTCAAGACACTGCCGGAGATCCTGAAAGAAGCGGGGTACAACACCACCTGTGTGGGCTTCAGCGGCAACCCCGCCTCGCGAGGGTTCGACACCTACCTGAACTACGCCGGCTGGGGGAGCTGGAACGAAGGGCGCAGCCCCAAGGCGCAAAACCTCAACGAGGTCACGATCCCTGAACTGGATCGCCTGGTGGCACTGAAAGAGCCCTTCTTCCTGTTTTTGCGCCA
>DAOUAJ010000261.1:0-2328 GCA_034433615.1 Anaerolineae bacterium
GCGCCGCCGGTATCGGGAGATCCAGGGCATCGGCGCTGAGCTGAAGCGGATCGGGGATGAGCTGCTGGGGGCGGAGTGCCGATCGCAGGTGGCGATGGTGCTCTCCTACGACACGCGCTGGGCCTTCCAGATCCAGCCCAACCATGCCGAGTTCAGCTATCCGGCTCTCTTCACAGGCTACTACTCGGCGCTTCACCGCCGCAACATCAGCGTAGACATCGTGTCGCCCACGGCGGATCTGAGCCGCTACCGGTTGGTGATCGCCCCGGCGTTGTACGTGCTGGGCGAGGATGCCGCGGCCAACCTGCGCCGCTACGTGGAGAACGGCGGCCTCTTGCTCACCACAGCCCGCACCGGCGTCAAGGACGAGGCCAACGCGGTGGTGGACATGCCGCTGCCCGGGCTGCTGGCCGAAGTCTGCGGCGTGGAGGTGGACGAGTACGACACGCTGCCAGGTGACGTGGATGTGCCGTTGGCCTGGGAGTTGCCCGATCTCGCCCCTGGCGCGCCGGAGGCCCACGCGCGCCTGTGGTGCGACGTATTGGCGCCTACCACGGCTCGCGCCCTGGCCCGCTATCAAGGGCAGTACTACGCTGGCCGCGCGGCAGCCACCCTGAACCGCTTTGGCCAGGGACAGGCCGTGTACGTGGGCACCGTGGGCGACACGGCTCTGCACGACGCGCTCGTGGGATGGCTGGTGCAGATGGCGGGCGTCTCCCCCGCGCTGATCGCACCGGAAGGTGTCGAGGTGACGGAACGGTGGAAGGACGGCAGGCGCCTGTTGTTCCTGCTCAATCACGCCGACCAGAGCCGCGAGGTCGCTTTGCCACAACCTATGAAGGACCTGCTGACCGGCCAGACTGTGCAGGGACGGGCCATCCTGGCGGCCAAGGGGGTTATGATCCTGCTAGAGCCCTGACGAACTCTCACAAGAAACCGTAGGGACGATCCCCATAAGCTTCAAGGCCCGTCCAGTAACCAACATCGGGCCTGTTGGCCGGGCTGGAGGTGAAAATTGGGCGGCGATTCGCGCCGGCAGCGCTCCATCACACGAGGACAGCGAGGATGGAAGCGACAGCCGGCTGGTGGCCTGCGCAAATCTGGAGGGGTACCTGGGATGAACTCGGGCATTCCCGACGCGCGAAGGCGAGGGATGCTGGCCAGGAGCTTCTGGGTGTAAGGGTGTGCAGGCGTGAGCAGCACCTGCTCGGCGCTGCCCCATTCTACCAGCTCCCCCGCATACATCACGGCCAGGTTGTCGCAGACGTCGCTGGCCACGGCGATGTCGTGGGTGATGAAGAGGAGGGAAAGCCGCAGTTCGCGCTTCAGCCGCTTGAGCAGGTTGGTGATCTGCGCCTGCACGCTCACGTCCAGCGCCGAGGTGGGCTCATCCATCAGTACTAACGGCGGCGACATGACCAGCGCCGAGGCGATCATGGCCCGCTGCTTCATGCCGCCGCTCAGTTCGTGAGGGAAGCGGTCGTAGACCTCGTCGGGCAACCCCACCAGCTCCAGCAGCTCTTTGGCGCGAGAACGGGCAGAACGGCGATCGTGACCATTTACCAACAGCGGCTCGATGATCTGCTCGCCCACCCGCAGGACGGGGTTGAAGGCGTTCATTGCCCCTTGGGGCACCAGGGCGATCCGGCGCCAGCAGACCTCACGACGGAAGGTTTCCTCCGGCAGGTGCGCAATCTCCTGCCCTTCCCACACTATCTGCCCCTCGAAGCGGGCCACGTTGCCCGGCAGCATGCGCATGATGGCCAGCGCCAGGCTGGTCTTGCCGCTGCCCGACTCTCCCACGATCCCCAGTGCCTGTCCGCGGCCTTCCAGGGCGAAGGATACCCCATCCACGGCACGCACCGCGCCCTGCCGGTCGGCGTAATGCAGAAAGAGTCCCCGTACTTCTAACAGGGATGTCATAGTATCCTTAACCTGCCCTCCCATGCCGTCACGAACGAGTCTCTCCCCCTTGATGGGGGAAGTCAGGGGAGGGGAACTTTGGCCAGTCCCTCCCCCTCGATGGGGGAGGCCAGGTGGGGGTGCCCCCTCCCCTGACCCCTCCCGCCAGGGGAAGGGAACTTCTGGCCTTTACAGCCCCCTCCTCAACCGGGGGTTGATCACCGGCTCCAGGCCCAGGGCCAGGAGCATGAAAGCCAGGCCGGTGAGAGCGATGAGCAGGCCCGGCGGTACCACCCACCACCAGTAGCCCACGTAGA
The DNA here is from genome assembly GCA_034433615.1 of Anaerolineae bacterium. GTDB lineage: Bacteria > Chloroflexota > Anaerolineae > DUEN01 > DUEN01 > DAOUAJ01. The sequence continues at coordinate 2,220 of DAOUAJ010000261.1, forward strand.
CCCCGCCGGTGCGAAACCCATGCTCCAAAATCTGACCCCAGGTGGGGATGGAAGGGTCGCCCAGACCCAGGAAGCTGATCCCTGCCTCGGCCAGAATAGCCGAAGGCAC
>DAOUAJ010000262.1:0-4637 GCA_034433615.1 Anaerolineae bacterium
TGGGGAAGAACTGTTTGACATCGCATTGGAGCACATACGGCAATCGCCGGGCGAACTGCGTGCAGCGGTCCAGGGCGCGGTGGGTTCCTTTGCCCACCCGGTTAGCATAGCTGTCGTAGATGAAGCGGCGTTCAAAAATTGGCTCTATGATGTTGCAGAGCGCGTGATGCACGACTCGATCACGGAAGGGGGCAGCGCTGATGAGGCGACGCTTGGGTTCGTGGACGTAAAAGCTCACGTATGGGCCAGGCATATAGGTCTTGGTGAGCAACTCATGCCGGAGCTGCACCAGGTTCTCCTCCAGGTTGAACTCGAACGTGGCCGCTGGAGCGCGCCCCCGCTTCCCTTTGCGCGCTTGGCGGTAAGCCAGGTACAGGTTTTCGAAGTCATACACCTGTGGATACAGATTCGCAAAGACTTTGGCCATCGTCTCACCAAGCGACTGGCGGTGGTAACCCGTTCGGGCCAGCGGTGGCTAAAGCCCACCGCCTGGCCGTCCACCCCCAGGCGGCGGCATTTATCCGCCACTGTCCTATTTGCCGCGAACGGCTGGGCGGGGGGGTTCCCCCCCGCCCAGACCCACCCCCCTTACAGCAACCAGCAACCAGAACTTCAGAATTCAGAACAATGGGGGGGCGCACACCACCCGCACCCCCAGGCCGTAGTCCCGGGAGTACGGGATGAGCCCGGCCCGGCCGGCACAGCGGAGGAGCCTACGATGGTCGAACCACGAGCCGCCACGCACCACCCGCAGCAATTCTCCCTCCGGATTCTCCCGCTCGTCCTTCCGGTAAGGATACCCAAACTGCGGCGTTCGCCAATCCTCCCCCCAGCAGGTATGACACCACTCCCACACGTTCCCCGCCATCTCCTCAGCGTCGCAGGCGGCGGCACCGTGAGGGTAGATGCCCACCGGCGTCGGCGCGCTAAGCTGCGACTCTGCTGAGTTGCAGCGATCAGGATCCCATCCATCTCCCCAGGGATAGCGCCGCTTATGCCGGGCTTTCCCGTCCCAGCTCGCCGCCTTCTCCCATTCCGCCTCCGTCGGCAGGCGGATCACATAGCCCCTTTCCAGAGCCTGACGCAACTCGTCCGGTAGCGTTCCCCGGTCTGCTTCTCGCAATCGCCGGTCGAGCCAGTTACAGTAAGCGTACGCTTCGTACCAGTTCACCCCTACCGCTGGCCGGTTGTCCCAGCCCATCGGGAATCCAAAGCGGGGCCCCCGAATGGGCCCTTCCACTTCCCGGATGTCATACTCCGTCTCCTCCGTCCAACCGAAGACTTCCACCGGGTGTTGCACCCAATCCCAGCCGGCCCGGGTCCAGTAGTCTGGATTCTCGTAGCCATCGCTGCGGGCAAAGTCCCGGAACTGCCGGAAGGTGACGGGGAAGCGGGCGATGAGGAACTCGGGCACGTCCACCTCGTGCTGCGGCTGTTCCCAGGCAAACCAGCCGTTTTCCAGCCAGTGGGGCGCCCAGTCCGGCTCGTGCTCCAGCAACCATTGCACCTCCTCGTCGGAAGTGCCCATAGGGAAGGGGCCCGCAGGGACAGGCACAAACTCGATATCCGGCGACCACCATAACAAGCCCAGGGCTCCAGCGGCATCGGCCCGGGAACGAGCGATTACGGTCGGGGGCTTACGCCGCACCACCGCCCAGGTCCGTTGAATGAGTTCGGATCGTTCGCCCCAAAACTGGCGCTGCGTCTCTTCAGCAACTTGCTGCTCTTCTTCTGGCCACCACCAGGCCTCCCACAAGACCAGGCCGCTCAGGTAGAGGGCGCGCGCTTCGGACTCCCCGTCTGGGCCCGATGGGCGGGCCGGCGTGGGGAAGCCGAGGTGCCTGGGAGGCTCCGCCAGGCGACGCAGGCAGCGAGCGAAATCCACACCATCGGCAGAGTGGGGAGCGCCCAACATGTCGCCGCACAGGCGAATGACCTCCAACCAGTGAGGCTGCAGGTAATCCCAGTCCAGCTCTTTCTTGCTAGCCCGATACCAGCGGTCCTTCATCTCCTCCGCCGCCAGGTACTCCTGGAGGGAACGAATGCCGAAGCGATAGCGGTCCATGCCCTCGCGGACCAGCAACGCCCCGCGCTCGCCCAACATATCCAGGGCCCGCGCCAGCTCTTCTCGGGAAGGGCGGGGCTCCTCCTCTTGCTCCTCTTCTAACAGCCAGGTCAGGATCTCCTCCTTCGCTGCCGAATTCCTGGCCTGCTTGAGCATATGGAAGGCGATGGCTGGCAGGCGCTTCCGGATCTGGGCTTGAACGCGGAGCAGGTCCTGGCGAACTGGCCCCCCCTTGTGCAGGTCCAGCAGAGGGTCCAGGCAGCGATCGAAGAGCTTCGAGCGCCGCTGCAGCAGCGGCTTCTCCTGCCAGTAAAGGAGGCAAAGCAGGCTGATGAGCAGCGGCGTCTCGACCAGGGACGGCTCTTCACGCCACTCTGCCCTCCACTCTAGCTCGTCCATCTCGTTCTGCAATGTCGGGAGTTTCGTCAGCCATTCCCCTTTCCCCTTCTTCTCACACGCTGTCGTCCACCACTTCTTCACCAACTCCTGTCGCTGCTCCGGATTGACCTTCTGCACATCCCAGCGCAGGAAGGGCTCGGGCAGCAGAGCGCCGCCCCGGTAGGCATCAGGGCGGGAGGTGACGACCAACAGATTGTTAAGGTCGGCGCTGGCCAGGGTGCGGATGGCCTCGGCCACAGCCTGGCGGCGCGTGGTCGGCTCCGTGCCTACTTCCGGGGGCGTGACCACTTCATCGAGGCCGTCCAGCAGAATTAAGCAGCGGCGGTCCCGGCTTTTTACTAACCTCTCAAAAAAGTCATCGGCCAGGCGGCTGTCAGGATGGTTTTTGCGAAAGCTTTCGGCCATCGCCCGGATCAGGTCATCGTAACTCACCTCTCTCTGACTGTCGCTATCCGCAGCAGCCGGGACATAGAAGACGTCAGGCAAACGCAGGAAGAGCGGGATATACCCGGAGAGCCCGATGCGCTCCTCAGCCAGGGCCGGGTTGCGCTTGATGTACGCTTCGGCCAGGGCGCAGGCGGCGTAACGCAGGAAGGTGGTCTTGCCTGAGCCAGCCCCGCCGACGATGACCAGGTGCTTGCCGGCTTGTGTCGTTTCGATCAAGGCCTGGCGGAAGGATTTGGGCTCGGGCTTGGGCCCAGCGCGCCACTCCTCTTCCCGTTTCCCGCCGGTCAGCTCGAGGGAGACGAAGACCCGATCCAGGGGCAGGGTCACCGGTTCTCCCTGCTCCTCGTACAAACCGGTGAGCTCGATCTTTTCGTAATTCTGGAACATCAGGCGGTGATAGCGGTCCAGAGCTGCAATATCTACGGGCTGCAATGGCTCACGCTCCCCACTGAAGAGGCGCTGCACGACCCCCTCGATGTCAGCCTCAGGCGGGGGCTTCCCGTTTAGTCGTGCCCCTCTCAGACAGGCCCGCACCCAATCGCGAGTCACCTGATCAGGGACAGGTATGGAGGTAGCTCGCAGCAGGCCCGTCAGCCAGGCCAGGTCCTTCTCGCCCCTGGTCAGAACCAGCCAGGCCAGCCCCAGAAGCTGCTCGTCTTCGATTTGGCCGGGCACACTGCTGGGGCTCTTCCAGCTCTGAACCGTGCGCGCCGCGATGCCCAGCCACTTCTCGATGTCGTCCTCTACCAGAGTGACTGTGCGGCCGGACTCGTTTGCGATGGCCCGGATACCTATCTGCAAGTGCCGGGCTACTGTCTTTTTATCGCGAATCGCAGCCATCGGCCTGCCTCCTGCCGCGATATGCTCACGCGGGGACAGTCGCCACCTGTGCTCGATAGCCCAGGGAGGCCAGGATCGCCTGCGCGTCCTCCCAGGTCAGGCCGAAGGCGCGCACGTCGGCCAGCCCCAGCCGGGCCAGCGCCGTGCTGATGGCCTCGGCGTCCTCAGGTGCCACCTCAGATTCGGCCAGAGCGTCCTCAGCCCAGGCCACCAACCCGGCCTGGCTTACCCGGCCGTTCAAGTAGCCGACCAGCATGTCTCTGACAGTCTCACGAGTGATCATGGGATTCCTCACCTTCGCTCGAGACCGGTCGATGACCGATATCTACCGGGTATTTGTCGTGAACCTCCACCAGCCTGCCGCTCGGATCGTAGATCTCCTGACGAAACAAGAGTGTTCGCTCGTCCGCATCCACCTCTTTGACGTAGCGGGCCCACCATCCCTGGCGGCCGATTACGTCTCGCCAGTAGCGCCGGCCACCGGCTGGCAGCTCTATCCAGTGAGGGAACTTGCGCTCGTTCTGGTCCCGCTTCGTCATCGTGGAGGGTTTGCGTCAGGGGTTCACGGTAACGCTACAGCCAGGATGTAGTGGTTTTGCAGCGATGGTGCATAGACTGGCAGCCGGCAACCTGCCATAATGGGACTAAGAGAATCCATACAAACCGCCATGCTGAGCAAAGCGCAGGATCTGGCCCGAGCGGATCGCAGGCCTGCCGTAGTGCTCAGAGATAGGTCAGCAACAACCTGCAAGAATCGACACGGAGCAGGCGAAGTGATGTTAGCACAAATCGCCCTGGTGCGCAAGAGGCCCGCTGCCTATCTGTTGCAGGCAGCGCTGAGGGACAGTCGTCTGCACGATAGTCAGTGCATCCTCCGGTCTCAGAC
>DAOUAJ010000263.1:0-3024 GCA_034433615.1 Anaerolineae bacterium
CCCCCTCCACAAGAATTAGGTTGTTTTAGCTGCTTACCTGTCCCCTCTTGGCCTTATCCAGAGGATCTAAGCCAAGATGGGCAGGTAAAAGGCCGAAAGTTTTTTTCTGGAGGGGTGTTCCACCCCTCCAGGCCTCCCCTGGAAGGGGAGCAACTCTTTGCTCTCTTAGCTTGATGCGAATAGGGGCGATCCCTCTGTGGTCGCTCGGTAAATGGAGGACAACATGTCTGATCATCGCAAAGCAGGAATCCTGTGGGTTATCCTCGGGCTGTGCGTGCTGATGACGGGCGCGCTTTTAGAGGGGGTGGTGTGGGCGGCACCGGCAGACACATGTACATCTAGTAATAGCGGCAATTGGAATACAGCAGGGACGTGGTCGTGCAATCACGTCCCTGCAGCGGGCGATAACGTGATCATCGCCAGCGGACATACGATCACTGTGGATATAGATACTACCAGCCTGGCCAGTCTGACCGTCAATGGAGCATTGGTCATAGGCAACGACGGCACCGCCAGGACGGTCACCGTCAGTGGCGACGTGAGCATCGCCAGTGGAGGCTCCATCGCGCCAGGCATAACTGCTGCTACACACAGCATGATCATCGGTGGTAACCTGACCAACGAGGGCACGTTCGACGGTAGGCCGACAGCAAGTCGGGTCATCAACGTGACGTTCAACAAGGATGGCAATCAGGCCATCAGCGGAACAGGAGCCACGACGCGCTTTAACCTCATCACATTAAGTATGGGAACATCCAGGTCCAATATATTGCAAATATCTCCAAGCAACTTTGATGTCTCTTCAACAGGTTTCATCACGACTACAGGGATCCAAAATGGCACATTGCGAATCTCAGGGTCATTCTCTTTGTCTAATCCGGTCTTCACCGGCGCTTCACCCACGATACCTGCCAATGGGGGATTTTGGCTAGATAATCCTAACTTCACAGTCTCCGCGCAGAATGGTTCATGGGATCTTAGTGGGCTATTGCGAGTATCATCAGGAATGCTCAATGTCGGAACGAGCTCCGGAAACTCGGTAAAGTACCGCGATGGCTCCACAATCACAATCGAAGGTGGAACGATCAACATTGCCGGACGGCTCTCACGAAACAGCAGCGGATCAACGATAACCTATACCCAGAGCGGCGGAACCGTGACAGTTGTCACCATTGAATCTACAGCTACATCGTTTGCGGGGTTCGACATCGGTGCCACTGGTTCATCCTTTACAATGAGTGGTGGGACGATTGTCGTTCAGAGGTCTACGAGCGCCGGAGCTGATTATTATAACGTGGCTTCGACGAGCGATGTAACCGGTGGCACCTTGCAGATCGGCAACGATTCTACATCAACTGGACAGACGATACGTGTGAATAGCAGCGTGCCAGTGTTCAATTTCACGATCAACACTACGAATGCTCCAACTGCGCAGTTGGTCACCAACAATCTTACTGTCAAAGGCAACCTGAACATTCAGTCGGGGACCACTCTTAACGCTAATAGCCTGAACATGACAGTCGCCGGCAACTGGACCAATAACGGCACCTTCACTGCCGGCACTGGCACGGTCACCTTCAACGGTACCAGCGAACAAACCATCAGTGGCAGTACCGCTACAGCTTTCAACAACCTCACCATCAACAGTGGCGCAACGGTGGTGATTCCTGCTACCAACACGCCCACTGTCGCCGGCACGTTGACCAACAACGGCACCCTGAAACAGACGCAAACGGTGAACAACGGTACCGTCTCCTTTCTCAACATTACTAACGGCAGCGGTGTTGATAAGTACTTCGGCGTTGTGATCAGCACGACTAACAACCTGGGCAGCACGACCGTCGCCGTCAGCGGTAACCAGACCTGCCCCCAGACCATCGGTTACCCGGTCAAGCGTTGCTACGAGATCACGCCCACTACGGCCGCGTCGGCCGACATCAGGTTCTACTTCGCGAATTCAGAAATGCAACAGGGGCAGACACTGAGTTCTTTGAATGTCTGGCACTATAACACGAGCACCAGCAGTTGGGATTCAGTGACCAAGGGAGGGACATCTAGCTCTTGCGACTCTGGGGCGATTGACTGTTATGTGGAAGGTACAAGCATATCGTCGTACAGCCCCTTCACCCTGAAGAACAGCAATCCGCTGGGGGTCGTCCTGTCCGCTTTCGCGGCCACCGTCGAAGCGGAGCACATCCTGGTAACATGGGAGACGGCCAGCGAGCTCAACCATCAAGGCTTCCACCTTTACCGGGCCGAGAGTGAGGCGGGGCCGTGGCTGCGGCTCAACCCGACTTTGATCTCCAGTCCGGCGCCGGGCTCGCCCCAGGGACAGGCCTATCGCTGGGAGGATAGGAACGTCAGCCGGAACGCCACTTACTACTACCGGCTGGAGGCGGTGGGGATGGACAACAGCACGGAGATAATAGGCATCACTGCCGTAACTTACGCTCCTTCACGGGGGCATCTCTGGCTACCGTTGGTTGCACATAACGATGACCATGCAACCCCCGGCGAAATTCACGGATGGTCTTCCCAAGGGCACCACCGGCTTCACCCAGGCGCCCAGGACCGAAGACGAGTAACACGATGACCAGAATGATCAACAACTCCGGCACACCAATGTCTGGCATAGTCGCTCCTGCCTCCATTAAGGGTGAACGCTCATCAAAGTGTAGGTTAGAAACATGCCAAGCATAAAGGCGCATACCAGTAACAACCATAAAAGCTTGTCCCCGTGTGTCCCTGGCAGCGTATCGTCAGCCTTATGGATATGAAGCAACCAGAGCTGCCGAATTATCCAGCCCAACACAAATCCCATCAGGCCGCTGAACAGCAATGGCGCTACATACGTGTAATGACATAGAGTGTCCTTCAACGGAGATCCCCTCGCAGTATAACACGAAAGGGTGTAGCGGTTTTTAACGAAATCGGAAGAGATCTTAAACATCTCTTAAGGCCACTGATGCAGGGGGCCGGCCATCCCGGCCTTGCCAGAGAGGCAAAAAACGAGCGTGGGGGCTT
>DAOUAJ010000264.1:0-22710 GCA_034433615.1 Anaerolineae bacterium
TCTTCACTTTGGAGGAGTGGCGCAGCATGTTCAGGCAGGCTGGCTTCACGAACATCAACGAGAACTATCTGGATTTCGTGCGCACCTGCATTTACACCGTTAGCTAAGGGGGGCAAGGCTTACGATAACGAATAGCGTTTTGGTGACCGGTAGCTCGGTCGGTTTTGGCATGGAGATATCACTTTTGCTGGCCGAGCGGGGCTTCAGGGTCTATGCCACGATGCGAGATCTGGCGCGTCGAGCTCAACTGGACGCGGCGGCAACACAGCGTAAAGTCGAATTGCGGGTGTTGCGTCTGGACGTAACGGATCAGGCTAGTATTGATGAAGCGGTACAAACCGTTATCGGCGAGAGCGGCGGCATTTACGGCGTGGTGAACAATGCCGGCCTCTTTCTGCGCGGCTATTTCGAGGATTTGACTGACGCCGAGATTCGCCAGGTCTTCGAGACCAACCTGTTCGGCACGATGGCGGTGATCCGGGCGGCGTTGCCTCACATGCGGGCTGCCAGGCGAGGCCGGATCGTGGTGATCTCCTCGGTGGCCGGGAAGATCGGTGCTCCCGCGGGCAGCGCTTACAGCGCGAGCCGGTTCGCCCAGGAGGGCTTCGCCGAATCCCTGAGGCAGGAGGTCGAGCCGTTGGGTATTTACGTCAGCCTGATCGAGCCGGGGATCACCAAGACCGAGTCGTGGACGGTGGATCGAGGCGCGGGCATGCAGGCCAACAATCCCAACAGCCCTTATTATGCCTGGTTCAAGCGGACAGAGACCCTCTTCAACCAAGCGATGCAATCTTCGCCCATCACGGCCAGGGATGTGGCCGAGGCGGCGTATAAGGCCATTACCGACAGGCGACCGCGGCTGCGTTACATAGTCGGGCGGCGGACCAGTCTGGTAGTGGCCTTGCGGCGCTACCTTCCTGGCGAGCTGTTCGAGCGGTGGTACTTCGGCGAGATCATGCGGCGCCTGACGAACGCCCGTTGATCGGCTGCGTTGTCGCATATGTCATCTTGGGGAATGGGAGACACAGTGAACATGCGCGTTTTCCATGGCGAGCGAAAGATGGTCCGTTGGGCCATGGTTGCCCTCATCGGCATCGTTGGTCTGCTGTTGGTTACGCCTTTGCTGGCCGGCGCCGACTCCGGGCAGCCGTTGACAGAAGAGGATTTCGTTCAGGCGGCCCCCCAGGGCTTTGGCGATCGTCAGAACAGTTGGGCCTGGTCCATGGAATGGTGGAAAGGGGCTCTCTACGTTGGGACAAATCGGGCGTACCACTGCACCGAGCTCGCGGGGATCCACGCGGTCTTGCCCTGGCTGGTGTCTTATCCTCCTAATGATCCGGATATCGAGTGCACGCCCTACCCGGAGGATTTGCCCCTTCAGGCCGAGATCTGGCGCTGGCGGCCGCAGACGGGAGCCTGGGAGCTGGTGTACCGGTCTCCGAACGATGTGCCAATCCTCAGCAAACCCGGCAAGTTTGTGGCGCGAGACATCGGCTTTCGTGGCATGAGCGTGTTTAGGGAGCCGGACGGCACAGAGGCCCTGTATGTATCGGGCGTCAGCGCCAAATACATGGGCTACTCCGTGCCACCGCCGCGCATCCTGCGCTCCACGGACGGCGTGAACTTTCAACCTATCCCGCAGGATCCGGGGACGCCTCTGGGTGATTTTCAGGGCAGCAGTTTCCGCAGCCAGGCCAGCCTCAATGGGCGATTCTACGTCGTGGGCGGCTCCATCCTGGGCAGCGGCGTCGTGTTTGAGTCGGACAACCCGGCCGCTGGAAACAACAGCTTTCGAGTGGTCAGCTCGCCGGATGTCAATGTCATGGTGATCGCGGCGTATAACGGTTATCTCTACATGGGCGTGCGTGACATACTGCGGGGATATTCCGTCATCAAGACCGATGCGCAAGGGCCTCTGCCCTATCAGTATAAGACTGTGGTGGAGCAGGGCGGCTATCTGGACCAGTGGCGGAACCCGGAAGTCCTCACCATGAAGGTCTTTGATAACCGTCTGTATGTGGGCGGGAACGGCATCGCGCTCGGTTTGCTGGGCCTGATGGCCCCGGCGGAGCTGATCCGCATCAATCCGGACGATTCCTGGGACGTGGTGGTGGGCTATCCTCGTCACACGCCCCAGGGGTGGAAGGTGCCGCTGAGTGGGTTGACGGCCGGCTTTGGCAACTTCCTGAACAACCACGTGTGGCAGATGGAAGAGTTCGAAGGTACTCTGTATGTGGGCACATTCGATAGTAGTACCACATTCAAGAACGACCCTGACATCGCGCCGATCCTGCAACCGATCATGGGCTTCGATTTGTATAGCTCACGCAACGGCATTGACTTCTCGCCAGTTACCCTCACTGGATTTGGGGACAAGTTCAATTTCGGCGTTCGCACCATGACCGCCACGTTGTATGGCCTGTTCGTGGGCACGGCCAACTATTACTACGGGCTGGAGGTGTGGCAGGCCGCGCGCGAGCCCCGTAGATTCTACCTACCGTTGTTGACGACAGGGGCCGCTCTCTCCTTCTCTTCGACCGAGGGCGTTAGCCGACGGGAATCCCCCAGCCCTGGGGAGGGAACTAAGGGTCTACCGTTTACTCTCGCACCTCTCAACCTGATGGCCGAGATGGCAGGCCAGGTCGCAGCACTCTCGTGGGAGCCACAGACGGGAGCCGCCAGGTATCGGGTCTTACGCTCCGCATCCCGATGGCTAAGGTTGCCCCTGCGAGAGGAGACAATCGTATCGGTGCCGACGGCGTTCACCGCCATTGGTGAGACAGATCGCCCCTTCTACGTGGACGCGACGATCGAGCCAGACCAGCAGTATCTCTACGTGGTCGAGGCCCTGGACTGGGCCGGCCGGTTGTTGGGCCGTTCCAACATGGTGTCTGTTCCTCCCGTGGCCCCTTTGGCTACATTCGATGACGTAAGACAACGAGTTACCGATGCGAAGGCGAGAGGTTCCTTGCGAGAAGACGGAGAGGCGGAAGTGGTCAGCGCGCTGCTCACAGCTCAAGAGCAGGTCAGGAACAAGAACTTCGAGGGAGCTGCGCGGACGATCCGGGCCTTGCGGTGGCGGATCGAGCAGGGCCAGATCGTCTCGGCGCGTTGGATGGCCCAGGACCTGGTGTACTGGCTGGACAGGCTGGCGCGGCGCATCCGGCTGGTCGAGTTGGGCCTTATCGCTCCGGCAGCCGTGGAGCTATAACCCTGGGTGCGAGCTTCCGAGTGGGGAGAAAGACATGGGAATGTCGGCATTCATCTTATGCCTGGTTGCAGAGCTGCCATGCGAGGAAGATTGAATTATGAATACGAATTGGCGGAGAGCCCTGACCCTGGCTTCGGCCCTGTCCATCGGCGTGGCTGTGTTGATGGCAACATCTAACCCGGTTCAAGCAACCCCGCCTTTAACCGCAGATGGCTTTTCTCTCGCAGCTCCTCAGGGGTTTGGCGATCGCCAGAATAGCTGGGCCTGGTCCATGCAGTGGTGGAATGGTCACCTCTACGTGGGCACGAACCGGGCGTGGCATTGCGCCGAAACCGCCGCCCTTGCCTATACCTTCCCGAGCCTGTTTACCTATCCGCCCGGCGATCCCGATGTAGAGTGCACACCTAACCCGGAAGATTTGCCCTTGCAGGCGGAGATCTGGCAATGGACGCCGGAGACCAATGTCTGGGAGCGAGTGTATCAGTCTCCGGCCGATGTGCCTTTGCCTGGGTCTCCTGGCAAATTTGTAGCTCGCGACATTGGATTCTGCGGCATGACCGTTTTTCAAGAGGCTGACGGGACCGAGGCACTCTATGTGACGGGCGTTAGCGCCAAATTTATTGGTTTCAGGGGATTGGACGGCCCTCCCGCTCGGGTCCTTCGCTCCACCGATGGTGTGCACTTTGAGCCGATCCCGCAGGATCCAGGGACTGCTTTTGGCGACCTCTCGTTCAGCAGTTTCTGCAACCCGATTAGCTTCAACAACCGATTCTATGTCGTCGGTGGAAGCCTCGTCGGGGGCGGGATGCTCCTGGAATCTGCATATCCGGAGCAGGGCAACGACAGCTTCCAGGTCGCCTCCCCGTCGAATATCAGAGTTTCGACATTGTACCCCTTCAACGGCTATCTGTACCTGGGGCTGCAGGACTTTAAAAACGGCTATGCGGTCGTGAAGATGGATACCAGCGACCCCCAGCGCTACCGGTTCACCACGGTGGTACAGAAAGGAGGATACCTCGCTAATGGCAAAAACTCCGAGGTGCTGAGCATGGTAGTGTTTGATAACCGGCTATATGTAGGTGGGAACGGCATCACCGTAGCCTCGGCGGGGATTGGCGCGGCAGCCGAATTAATCCGTATTAACCCGGACGACTCGTGGGACGTAGTGGTGGGTTACCCGCGTATAACGCCAGACGGTTACACATTCCCGATCAGCGGCCTGATGGCGGGGTTTGGCAACGTGTTCAACGGCCACATGTGGCGTATGACCGTTCATGAAGGAATCTTGTACGTCAGTACCCTCGACACCAGCACCAGGTTCCGGAACGATCCAGAACTGGGGCCGTTCGCTCAACGTTTCATGGGTTTCGACCTGTACACTTCGTCCGATGGCGTTCACTTCTCGCCCATCACCACAGACGGGTTCGGCGATCCGTTCAATCTCGGCGCGGGCGCCCTGGCCTCCACACCGCATGGGCTGTTTCTCGGCACGGCCAATTACTATTATGGGCTGCAGGTCTGGCTGGGGGGCACTCCCGCTGCACTTACGGACACGCCCACGGCTACTCCGACCGGTACGCCTCTGCCGACCGATACCCCTACGCCGACGCCCTCTGGCACGCCCCTGCCCACGGATACGCCCACGCCTACAGCTACTCCGACCGGCACGTCTTTGCCGACCGATACCCCTACGCCGACGCCCTCTGGCACACCCTTGCCAGGATACGCGCTTTACCTACCGATGCTCTTCAAAGCACCGACGCAAGCGGGCCCGTTACGTGTCCATTGATGAATGAGTGATCCCGAGAGGGGCAAGGCCATGTTGAATTCAACCCGTTCGCCAGCGTCAAACAGGTTGTGCTTTCGCCCGGCCTCTCTTCAAGGGTTCGGGGATCGCTACAATAGTTGGGCCTGGTCCATGCTGTGGTGGAACGGCAAGCTTTACGTTGGCACCAATCGCGCGTTCTTGTGCGTAGAGCGGGCCGCGATCCGCAATGGTCTGCCCCTCTTGCGGTGGTTTCCACTCGTCCGGTATCCGCCGGCGGATCCCGACGCAGGGTGCACGCCGGACATGGATGATCTGCCGTTGCAGGCGGAGATCTGGCGGTGGACGCCGGAGACAGACGAATGGGAACGTGTCTTCCAATCGCCTAGAGATGTGCCGATCCCCGGCAAGCGTGGCAAGTACGTGGCACGAGAGATTGGCATCCGAGACATGGCGGTCTTCGTGGAGCCGGACGGGAGGGAAGCCCTGTACGTGTCCGGGGTTTCCTCTCGCTTCATCTACCATCATGTCCCCTCTGCCCGCTTGCTGCGGTCGCTGGACGGCGAAACGTTCGAGCCAGTCCCGCAGCAGCCGGGAACCCGCCTGGGCGATCTAGAGAAAGGCTCGTTCCGGACTATCGTCTCGTACAAAGGCCGCCTGTATGTGATCGCAGGGAAGATCCGGGGAGAAGGCATTATTCTCGAGGCGAGCCATCCGGCAGGGGGCAACGATCACTTCCGACAGATCACGCCGCCGGACCTGGCCGTCTTTGAGATGATCCCGTTTAACGGCTACCTCTACGTGGGCGTGCGCGATACGAAGGGCTACGCGGTGCTGAAGACGGACGCCACCGGCACCCCGCCCTACACCTTTACGCCAGTGGTCACCCACGGCGCATACCTGCCTCAGCCGAGCTACATGGTCATCAGCATGCAGGTGTACCAGGGCCGGCTCTATGTCGGCACTGACCGGCCGGCCGAGCTGATCCGCATCAACCCCGATGACACCTGGGACCTGGTGGTGGGGACCCCCCGTGAGACCCCCGATGGCTGGAAATATCCGCTCAGCGGCCTGGAGGCTGGCTTTTATAGCTGGCTGAATGGCCATATCTGGCGGATGCTGCCGCATGATGGGCGGCTTTACATCGGCACCATGAAACAGAGCACCCACTTCCGTAACGTCGCCGGAGTGGAACAGGCGCTGAAGCCGAACTACGGCTTTGACCTGTTTGAGACCGCGGATGGCTGGCACTATACGCCGGTGACCCTCGACGGCTTCGGGGACATGTTCGCCTTTGGCGTGCGCTCGCTGGCGAGCACCCCTTACGGACTGTTCCTGGGGACGGCCAACAGTTGGTACGGCCTCCAGATCTGGCGCGGGATGCCCGATGGGACAGGACCGGAAGACCTCGCAGGCTGCCGGCCTGAACGGCTGGAGGCCGAGTGCGTGGAAGGCCAGGTGATGTTGAGCTGGGAACCTCCGCCCGGGGCGCGACGGTTTCGCGTCTGGCGGGCGGAGATCACCGATCAGCATCCCGCGGTGGACGCGAATCGGTTCTTCACTGTGGCACGGCTGATCGCGCGGAACGTGCGCCATTTCGTGCCCAACGCGGAGATCCCACCGCTGCCGAATCAAATGTGGATCCCCGGCGCTTTCCAGGAGATCGGAGCTGCCGACGGGTGCTATTACGTGGACGAAACGGCCGCGCCGAACCGACGCTACCGCTACTACGTTCAGGCCGAAGACGAGATGGGGAATCGCTCGGGGCCATCGAACCTGGTCGCCGTGCCGCCGCTCTTCCCGCCGGTCACCTTCCAGGGGTTGCTGGACACGCTCGACGGGTGGGTCACGGGAGGCAGGTTCACGGCTTCCGAACACGCGCGGGCGGTTCGCGATCGGCTCGATCAGGCATATGCTCGCCTGAAAGCGGGCGACGCTGCAGGGGCAGAGGGCATGCTGGCGGAGCTGTCCGATCGGCTGGCAAGGGAGTTAGAGGAGGCAGCACCCCCGGATCGGTTGTTGCTGGAAGACCTCCAGGTCCTGCTCTCGAAGCTGAAGCGGCGGGTGGCTTTGAGCCTCGTGCCGCTTTTCCGAGGCCGGATTCGCCTTTGAGAGGGGGCCGCGAAGATGGCCCGGGTGGGACGTTACCTGGCGACTGGAAGACACGGCAACGCCTGCAAAGCCTGCCTCCGCAGGTTAAATCCAGTCGCCGTAGGGCGACTTCGCCGACGTTGCCCGCAGTTTCTAACGGCTGGGCCTCCAGCAACACCCAAGGGGGAGACCACCCGCTCATGAAGTCTGGCGCAAAAAGGGCCGGTCAATGCTTTTCAGAGGCCCTCTGAAGGGTCATCAGAGAGGCGCATCCGTGGCGAAGTTCCTGTTCACCGTCTGGCCGTTTGCTGGCCACATCCATCCGAGCCTGGCCGTCGCCAACGCGTTGCGGGCGCGGGGGCATGAAGTGGCTTTCTATACGGGAGCGCAGGCCTGTCGTACAGTTCAACAGGAGGGCTTCCGTGGTTTTTCGTTTCAACGGGTGGACGAGGCGCGCGTGGAGCAAATCGTGTTGTCCCCGACCGGGATCCTGTCACACCCGAGGAACCCGTTCCGCACCAAGGCCATGTGGCGAGCGTGGGTGCTTGACACGGTGCCCGCGCAGTTGGCCGACCTGGAGGCCGTGTTGACGAGCTGGCCGCCCGATGTGATCGTATGCGATCCATCCATGTGGGGGCCGTTTCTCATCCTTCACGAGGTCCGGCGTATTCCCGTGGCCATTTTCTCGTTGGTGGCAATCTGCCTGCTCTCCGGACGCGAGGGGCCGATCCCCGGCTTCCCTCTGCCGCGCCCCCGGACCTGGTATCAGCGCTGGCGAGCGCGAGTGCTGAGGGCTATGGCCGATCGCTTCCTGGCGGATGTCCGGCGCGCGGCGAGCGCACTGCGCCGATCCTACGGGCTGCCCCCCTTGCGATCCTCGGTCACCGATTACGCGGGCCAGATGCCGCTATACCTGGTGCCCTCTAGCCCGGAATTCGACTATCAGCGCACAGACCTGCCGCCTTCGGTGCACTACGTCGGGCCTTGTTGGTGGCACAAGCCAGATGGCCTCCCATCGCCCGAATGGCTGGCCGAGCTGCCCGACGATCAGCCTCTGGTCTATGTGACGGAGGGGACCATCAACTTGCAACCGCGCATCCTGGGGGCGGCCGCGCAGGGGCTGGCCCACTTGCCGGTGCAGGTCGTCATGACGACGGGCCGCCATCGCGACCCGGAGACATTGGACCTGGGGCCTCGCCCTCTGGCTCCCAACATCCGCGTGGAGCGGTGGGTGCCCCTCGCCGACCTGCTGCCTCGCATGAGCGTGCTGGTGACGACCGGCGGCCCCAGCACGTTGATGGCCGCGTTGAGCCGGGGGGTGCCGATCGTCATCGTGCCCTCGGATTGGGACCACCCGGAGACCGGCTGGCGCCTCGCGGAGGCGGGCGCTGGGGTGCGCCTGGCGCCCAAGGCGTGCACACCCCAGCGCCTGCGGGAGGCCGTGGAGCTCGTCTTGCGCGAGCCGTCTTTCCGCCAGAATGCCCAGCGGTTGGCCGCCAGCCTGGCCCGGTGCGGGGGGCCGGCGCGCGCTGCGGAGCTGTTGGAGGGCCTTGCCGTCCGACCGGGGACATCCGCCCCTCTAGAGCGGATTGAGAGCGTTCAGATGAAGGTATTGTAGGCGAGATGGCGAGATTCCTGCTGGCCATGTGGCCGTACACCGGTCATGTCTACCCGAACATCGCCCTGGCCCACGCGCTGCGAGCGCGCGGGCACGAAGTGGCCTTTTACACCGGCGCGATGGCGCGCCCGGTAGTCGAGCGCGAGGGGTTTCGGTGCTTCCCGTTTCGGCAGGTTGCCCGTCAGCTCGCCAGGGTGATCGGCTGTCCGGAGCCGGCTGACGGGGCGGAATGGGATGCTCCACACCTGTACCAGCGCCTGTCCGAGCGGTACACAGTGGCATTGGATCGCGGGGTGCTCATGCATAGCCGACTGCTCAGGAGCATGTATCATGATTGGTTCCTCGGCACCGTGCCGGCCCAGGTGGCGGACCTGCAAGCCATCCTGGCCGGGTGGTCGCCGGACGCGTTGGTCTGCGATCCCTTCCTGTGGGGGCCCATCCTCGTCCTGCGCGAAGCCCAGGCGGTCCCTGTCGCGGTCTTTTCCTTCTTCGCCAGTTGCCTGCTGCCCGGGCGTGAGGTGCCGATCCTGGCCCTGGGGCTTCCCAGGCCCCGCAGCCGATGGACGCGCCGGGCTATGCGGGTGCTGGGAGTGGTCAGGGAGCTACTCTTCGCGGATGTCAAACGCGGCGCCGACGCCATTCGACGGGAATACGGCCTGCCGCCATTGCCGGCCCCAGTCATGGTCTACGCCGGTTATATGCCCCTCTACCTCATCGCCAGCGCGCCCGAGTTCGACTATCAGCGCGGCGATCTTCCGCCGTCGGCCCACTACGTCGGCCCTTGTCTGTGGGACAAACCCACGCACGAACCGCCACCGGCCTGGTTAGATCAACTGAATGGCAAGGGCCCAGTGGTATACGTGACAGAGGGGACCGCCCAAACGCGAGCTCCCATCCTGCTGCAAGCAGCCTATCGGGGGTTGGCCGGTTCATCTTTGCAGGTGATCATGACCACGGGGCAGCAGCGCGATCCGGCGCAACTGAATCTGGGCCCCATTGCCCCGAATATTCGAGTGGAACGTTGGGTGGCCCATAGCGACCTGCTCCCGAAAGTCAGCGTCGCGGTAACCCACGGAGGGAGTGGTACCGTCCTGTCCGCGCTCTGCGCCGGATTGCCGCTGGTAGTCGTGCCGATGCAATGGGACCAGTTGGAGAACGCCCAGCGAGTCGTCGAGGCTGGCGCGGGGGTGCGCTTGAAGGCTGAACATTGCACACCGCAGCAGCTGCGGGCGGCCGTCTCTCAGGTGCTCGAGGAGCCTTCCTTTCGCCAGAACGCACGGCGGTTAGCTGCCGCTCTGAACCGGTACGATGGGCCTCGGCGAGCGGCCGAGCTGTTAGAAAAGGAGTTGGTCAGCCCATGACGGATGACTTCTGGCGCGACCGGAACGTTCTGGTGACGGGCGCTTCGGGGTTCATTGGGTCTCATATCACTGAGCTGTTGGTCCAGAAGGGAGCGAATGTCACCGCGACGACCTACCTGTCGGAAAATGACACTTACCCGGTCAATCTACAAAGCGTTCGGGACAGGATCACCCTCATCAAGGCGGATCTAACACAATTAGAGGATTGTCTGAGGGCGTGTGCGGATCAGGACATCGTCGTGAATGCTGCTTATGTGGACGGCAGCGTTGCCTTCAAGCAGGCCAGGCCGGCTGCCATCTTTCGGGAGAACATGCTCATCACGTTGCACATGCTGGAGGCGGCTCGCCGAAGCGGGGTAGATCGGTTTCTGGTGATGAGCTCGGCCGAGGTATATCCTCCAGACGCGTGCATTCCATTGGTGGAGTCGGACGGCTTCACGGGGCTGCCGGATCCGCTCACCGACGGATACGCCTGGTCGAAACGAATGTCCGAGTTCGCTGCACAGGTTTTCGTCCGCCAGTATGGCCTTCGGGTGGCCATTGCCCGGCCCAGCAACGTGTACGGGCCGCGGGACAGCTTTGACAGCCACAAGGGGCGCGTGATCCCGATGTTCATCAAGAAGGTCTTCGAGGGCGATGGGGTCATCACCATCTGGGGGACGGGTGAGCAGGTCAGGTCCTTTCTGTATGTGGAAGACCTGACCCGTGGCCTTCTCGATCTCATCGAGAAGTACCCAGCATGTGACCCGGTCAACTTTGGGGGCGAGGAGGAGATCACAATCAAGGATTTGGCGCAGCTAATCGTCACTCTGTCAGGCAAGAAGGTGGCAATCGTCTGTGATCCTGATAAGCCGTCAGGTCCTTTGAAACGAACTTCCGACATCACGAAGGCGAAGCAGATCCTGAGATTTTCGGCATCTGTCCCGCTTCATGAAGGATTGCGGCGTACGATGGACGCGTACCGTAAGCAGTTTCTGGACGGCGATGGGAGCGGGTAGTCTCCTTTAACGTATGTTGATGATACAAACGGTGGGAAAACGCGTGTCCAGGCGCTGTCATTAATGTGGTGCTAATCCGCTGAGCCAGCGTTTAAGGAAATAACATGATTTCGCGACCGAATATCTTGCTGATCACTATTGACTCTTTGCGAGCAGATCATCTCGGGTGTTATGGTTACTACCGCCGTACAAGCCCGTACATTGACGCTATTGCGGCGGAGGGGACGTTATGCGAGCACATCTTCTGCTCGGGCATCCCGACGCATCCGTCATATACGACCTTGTACACCGGCCAGCATCCTATCACCCATGGCATTGTCAGCCATGGGGGTTCAGCCAGACTAGCCACAACCACTCCTGTGCTGCCAGAACTTTTCTTAGATGCCGGCTACACGACCTGCGCTCTGGATACCATGATGCGTGACCGGCTTTGGTTTGGCCGGGGCTATGAGTACTACATTGACCCGGCCCTGCGATATAAACTGCGGCTCAACGTCACTGGTGACGAGCTGAATGCTCGGGCGATCCCTTGGCTGCGATCCCACGCGAACGAACCCATCTTCCTGTTTTTGCACTATTGGGATCCCCATACACCCTATGCACCACCTGAGCGCTACCGGCATCTGTTCTATAGTGGAAACCCTACGAACCCGAACAACCACTCGCTGGATGACTGGTGGCAGCATCCGCTAGGGGATCTGGCTCGAAACACGTGGTTGCATACGGCTGAGGGGCCGGTCACCGATGCTGAGTATGTGGTAGCATTGTACGATCAGGAAATCCGTTGTGTGGATGATAACGTGGGACAGTTAATCGCCGCATTGGATGAATTGAAGCTTGCGGAGCGCACGCTGGTAGTGATCCTGGCCGATCACGGCGAGAGCATGACAGAGCATGGCATCTTCTTTGAGCATCATGGCCTTTATGATTGCACATTGCGCGTTCCTCTTATCGCCCGGTGGCCTGGCCGGGTTCCCTCCGGTCTACGTATACCGCAGATGTTCCAATTCCATGATATCGCGCCTACCTTGTTAGAGGCAGCGGGTCTATCAGTTCCGGCCACAATGGAGGGACGGAGCTTCTGGAGGCTATTGACAGGTCAAAACCAGGAATCCGGGCGAGAGGCAATCGTAAGCGTGGAGTGCACCTGGCAGGCCAAATGGAGCCTGCGCACAAAAGAGTACAAGTTTATCCTTGCCCGTGACCTCGATTTTTATGGCAACCCACTGCGTGAGCTGTACGATCTGAGAGCCGATCCGCAAGAGGAGCGAAACCTGGCGGAAGCATGTCCCGATATGGCCGCTGCCATGGAAGCAGAACTCGAAGCGTGGATCCGCGATAACTTGCAAAGGCTGGGGCGGAGCGAAGATCCTGTCAGAGAACAGGGCATCAGCATAAAAAGCAGTGGAGAGGACGGCTGGTAGATGCACGAGAATGACTTGCGCGCTGTGACAGCAGCTTATCTTAAAGCTTTTGAAGCTCGAGATCTTGTCCGTTGTCTTGACTTCTACGCCGAGGACGCAATCGTGATCTTTCTACTTGGTTGCTATCAGGGTAGGCCGGCCATTGAGGAGTGGCATAAGGATCGCTTTACGGCCGATCTTCGAGTGCTCCGCGTCGATGACGTCTTGGTTCAAGGGGACACCGTGATCGTGAACGCCGTTGTGACCTCCAAAAAGCTTCAGAGGTGGAAGATGCCCAATGCCCGTGGCAAAATCGTCCTGACCTTTCAGGGGGATAAGATCAAGGAGGCCAGGCTGGAGTCTGGCTGAGAGGAAGGGGTGATGATAACCCTGCTTGGTTCCGGTGAGTGCGATGGGGATGGCAGGCGCCAAGATAGCAGATGGGGCTTGCAACTCGCTCGTCTCGTGTGGCTGTTGCTGATCCTGGGCTTCCTGACCGGCTGTGCCGGCAAGACGCCACCCAGGCCGACCGTCGCGCCCACGCTGGCCTGGACTCAGCTCGATATCTGCAAAGTCAAAGAGATCACGTTGATCGGCCCCAGCGTGGGAGGGCTGGACTGGTCGCGCGCAGGGGACAACCGCATCGTGATGGGCCGATATGACGAGAATCAGGTGGTGCAGCTTTACACTATAAAGCCGGACGGCAGCGAGTTAACCTGTCTGACGTGCACTCAAGTGCCTGGTGGGCCATCGGTTGGGGTGCACAAGGGTGTTCCCCATTGGCATCCCTCTGGAAAGTACATCTTCTTCCAGATGGAGCAGGAAAAGCATCCGGGAGCTAAGGCGCTGGCCGCGCCCGGCAGTGGTATGCACAATGACATCTGGGCTACCACCCCCGATGGGAGTCGGTGGTGGCGGCTGACGGATTACTCCGGCAATCCCAATTCCGGCGTCCTGTTCCCGGTCCCTTCCCACGATGGCACGAAGCTCGCCTGGGCCGAACGATATGCGCCGCCAGCTAAGCCCGTGCAGGCTGTGCTCGGGCTTCTAAGGAACAAGCCGACCGAAGACCTTTGGGGGAAATGGCGCCTCAACATCGCCGATCTGGTAATGGATGCTGATGACCCCCGTCTGGAGAACATCAGGAGCTACACGCCAGGGGATGCCTCCTTCTACGAGATGCAGATGTGGAGCTCCGACGATGCCGAGATCTACTTCTCCTCCAGCATCCGTCGTACCAACGTGTACTTGCAGGGCATCTGGCGCATGAACGTGGCCACCCAGGCGCTGACCCCTTTCAGCGAGGACACCGCTTTGTTGGACGACCGGGGAAACTGGGAGGAGCACCTGAGCTTTTCGCCGGATGGCAAGAAGATCGCGTACATGTCCAGTGCATGTTGTCAGTGGAATCCTAACGACCTGAAGACGCTTCGAGCCGAGCTATACCTGGTGGACGCGGATGGCTCGAACAAGGTCCAATTGACGCACTTCAACCAGCCTGGGTACCCGGAATCGCAGACGATCCCCAGAGTGGTCGCGGGAAACGTCTGGAGCCCGGACGGGAGGCAGATCGCGATGCAGGTGATCCGGCTCACCAGGGAGTACCTGGCGGGCACCCGGACGACGGACCTGTGGCTGTTGACGTTTGAGGGCCCCTGTGGGGCTCAGTAGAGCTTACCCGGCCATGAGTCAGCATCGCCATGAAGCCAGGATCGGGCGGAGACGGTTTTTACAGCTCACCGGCGCCAGCCTGTCGCTGGCTCTGCTTCACCCAAGGGCTCAGGCGGCTCCATATCCCGTTGGAGTGGGGCGTGAGTCGGACCCCTACGCCGCCACGGTGCGGGCCATCCACGCCAGCGGTGATTGGCCAGCGCTCGAGATCGCCGGCCGCTATGTGGTGATCAAGCCCAACCTCGTGGTCGCCATGGCCGCCGATACAGGGGCGACGACCGATCCCCAAGTGGTCCGGGCGATCGTGGATTTGGCGCTCGCGGCTGGCGCGGCGCGCGTGACGATCGCAGAGGGGGCGCCGGGCGCCGGCAACTTCTCCACCTGCGGATACGAGTTCTTCCGGGCCTACGATCCGGAAGGCCGGGTCTCGCTGGTGGATCTGGATGACCAGCCCGTGGTGTTAGCTTCGGTCCCGGATGGATTAGCCTATCGCCAGATCTACATGCCCGAGATGCTGCTGGATAATCAGGTCTTCTTCATCAGCGCGGCCAAGATGAAATGCCATGCCGAGTCGCTGGTGACCCTGGCGATGAAGAACCTCTTTGGCCTGCCACCGTCTGATCCGTATGAACTGGCCGGAAAGGAGGGTCGGTTTGCGATGCACGATCGGGGGGTGCATCAGGTTGTCGTAGACCTGAACCTCGTCCGCCCGGTGGACTTTGCGGTGGTGGATGGCGTCTGGGCGATGGAGGGCTATGGTCCCTGGGGCGGGTCTCCCGTCCGGATGGACCTGGTGGTTGCCGGCTCGAACGCTCTGGCCGTTGACCGCGTCTGTCTGATGGCGATGGGGATCCCTCAGTCCTGGGTGCAGCACCTCTTCTATGCCGCTGCCAAAGGGCTGGGACCGGCAGGCGTCGAGAGCGTAGAGATCCGGGGAGATTCGTTTACCCCCAGGACCTTCCGGCGGCCCGATATCCCTCCCATCGTGGACCGGCCGCGCGTATCTCCAGCGCTATTCAGGCCCGAAGCTGGCCAGCAGACCACTATCACCTACTGGGTGAACCGGCGATGCTGGACGCAGGTAGAGATCGTCCTTACCCAGGAAACTTCGCCAGAGGTGACGCGCGTTCGTCTCTTGCGGGATTGGGCTATCCGACCGGCCGGCACTGATGTGTTGGCTTGGGACGGTCGGGATGATCAGGGAGAACTTGTGCCGCCTGGAAGTTATACCGTGAGGGTCCAGGCAACGCACGGCGAGTTGGTTCGTAATGCCTTCGCGACGAGCTGGCTGGAGGTCATCGGTGACGATCCGAGACACGCCAGCTATCTGCCGTTTATTTTCCGATGAATTGTCCTAAAAATGGGCGGAAGGCAACAAGGCCACGAGGGACGAGGGGGTCTTCTCTTCCGCCGTGGCGCCGCCCCCGACATGGAAAGCTATCTTGAAATCGGGGAGAGTTGATTCAGGTATGGACGCTCGCCAGGAAGTCTTTGAACCCAAAGTGCATATGTCTCATGCCGTGCCCGGACGTATGGAAGGTGTGTGGCCCGTCGGGCCCAGTTTAAGCTGGAAGACCAAAGTCTTGTACGGGGTCGGGGAGATCAGCAATTCGATCAAGTCTTACACATTTGGCCTTCTGCTCCTCTTCTTCTACACTTCGGTCCTGGGTCTTCCTGGGACCCTGGTGGGCCTGGCCACCGCGCTGAGCCTGCTCTGGGACGCCCTCATTGACCCTTTCATCGGCCATGCCTCGGACAGGGTGCGCTCGCGCTGGGGGCGCCGTCATCCGTTTATGATCCTGGGGGCGATGGGCATGGGCGTCGGCTTCTTTCTGGTCTTCAACCCTCCGGCCGGGCTCGCGGTCGGCGCGCTCTTCGCCTGGCTGGTGGGCACAAACCTGATCCTGCGCACCAGTAACTCGGTCTTTACGGTGCCGTATCACGCCCTGGGCGCCGAGCTGACCCGCGACTATCACGAAAGGACGTCGGTGACAGGCGTTCGCGCGGCCTTCGCCATCCTGGGGACGTTGATCACGGCCGCGTTGTCATTTGCCGTATTCTTCCCGAATACCAGTCCTGGCATAGATCCCAAGTTTCATCGGGCGGGCTACTCGGCAATAGGGCTGACCCTCGGCCTGGCGATTATGCTGACAGGCTTGATCGCTGCTTTAGGCACCCTTTCCCAACGAGCCCGTATCCAGGTATCCTCAGGCGCAGCGAATCCAGAGGTCGGTTTCTTCACCAGCTTAATACTCTCTCTACGGAATCCTCCATTCCTGCTTATCACCCTCTCTACCTCGATCTTCTTCCTGGCCAGCGTCATGAACGCTACGCTGGCCGTGCATTACCTGACGTATTATGCCCGCATCACGGCAAGCAACTCGCTGAGCCTGTTTCAGGCGTCTTTTTATCTCGGCTGTTTGCCAGGCGCGCTGGCCTGGATGCAGATCGCTCGGAAGGTGGACAAACATCGGATTTTCGTCGGCGCGACCGTGGCCCTGGCGCTCTTGATGGTGGCCGCGTATGGGCTGGTGGGCGATGGGCGCCTGTTCGGCACCGGAGACGTCATCCCGCTGGTGATGGGCAACTGGGTCGCCGGCCTGTTTGCCAGCGCCCTGTGGGTGGTCCCCGCCTCGATGATCGCCGACGTGACAGACCTGGATGAGCTCCGGACGGGGCGACGTCGAGAGGGGGCCTTCTTTGGCATCCACTCGTTCTTTCTGCAGGAGTCCGGCAGCATCGCGATCCTCGTAACCGGCGCGCTGCTGGACCATTTTGCTGGCCTGGTGCCGGGCCAGATCGAACAGTCGAATGAGACGATCCGTCGGATTGCGATGCTATTCGGCCCGTTGCCGGCCGCGCTCCTTCTGATCGCCGCCTGGCTCATGCTGCGGTACGAGCTGACACATCAGCAGGTGGGGGTGATCCAACGTGAGCTGGCCCGGCGTTGAAGCGAGGGGGCTCATGGCGAGTAAGCCGTTCCCAAGTCTGTGCAAGCTCCGGATCCCGATGATCCTCGTTCTGGCCGCGGCGCTGATGGCGATCGCGCGGCCAGCGGAGGCCAGCCCGCCCGCGCCCCAGCCGTTGCCGCCCACAGGCGATTGCTATCGCGACAATGTGTTCTACGGTGCCATCCCGCCTGGAGGCGAGCAGAGCCCTGTGCTGGTCTTCGTGCACGGCCTGGGAGGGCTGGCCTCCGATTGGTGGGTGAACGTGCCGGACCTTCAGGTGAACGACATGTATGATCGGGCGTACGAGGCCGGCTATCGGACGGCGTTCGTCAACCTGAACGTGAAACCGGAGGCCCCGAATTGTGCGGTCGAGCGTCGGCCAGCCAAAGATATGATGTACAACGGGCGGGTGCTCAGCCGCCAGCTCGACGCGATCACGCAGTATTACGGCGTCGAGCAGGTGGACATCGTCGCGCACTCCAAGGGCGGCATTGACGCCCAGGCGGCCATCGTCTGGTGGGAGGCCTGGAGCCAGGTGCGCCATGTCTTCACGTTGGGCTCTCCGCATCAAGGCTCGCTGGTTGCTGATGTACTGTGGAGCCCCGAGGGGTTTTGGCTTAGCCTGATCCTCGGCGAGCGGGACGACGCCACGTTCAGCATGCAACGATCTTCTATGAAACTGTTCCGGGAGCTCACAGATGCCATGTCTGTGGACGATGGGGTTCGCTACTATTCCGGCGCCGGGAATTTTTGGGACACGCCAGGCACGTTGTACCCGTTGATCGGCCACTGGCTGCAGAATCACTCGGAGGGGGGCGACAACGATGGCGTGGTTACCGTGGCCAGCACTTACCTGCCCGGCGCTGCGACACTCTTCGTGAACCCCTGGAACCATTCCGAGGTTTATGTCGGCCGGAACGCCTTCCCGTACATTCATCGCATTCTGTTGGGTCAGGAGCCAGATCAGCATAGGGTGTATCTGCCTCTGATGATCTCCGCAGCCACTGAGGCCAGCCCAGCTCCGACGGCGAGTATCAGCCGGGAGACTATGGCGGCCCAGGTGCCAGGTGAGTCCTCTCAGCCTCTCCAATCCGATTTCATCCTCCGAGGTGGCTTGTTGCAGGAAAGGACGATCGAGCAAGTGCCCATCGAGCCGCAGGCCCGCTCCGCGCAGTTCCTTTTGCTGACGACGGAGCTGGGGGTGTCCGCAGCGTTGCAAGGGCCGGATGGATCCAGGCGCCCACTGCAGCCCATCCCGCACACGAGCCTGGACTTCTTCGCCTCCGCGTTCGCGCTGGAGTACGCACTATCTGCTCCCGCTCCGGGACAGTGGGTGATCGAGATGGAAGGCCCTGCGGGGGCTGCCTATCTGCTGCTGGTCACGCTGGACAGCTCGCTACGGATCGAGCTGACGGGCCTGCCCGATGCCCCCATCCCGCCCGGGCAGGTGGTGCGTCTGGCCGCGCGCGCCTATGCCGGGGCAGAGCCGGCTCAGGTGAGCCAGCTCAAGCTTCGCTCAGAGGCTGGCCCATCGGCCGCGCGGGCCCTCAGCGCTGACGCAAGGGGCGGCGCGCGCTTGAGCCATACCTTCAAGTCAGAGGGGTTGTACAGTGTTTCCATCACAGTGATGGGTGAGACGACAGGAGGTCTGCCTTTCGAGCGAACCGTTGTCCGTTCGCTACCCGTTTTATCGGCCAAAACGATGGGTGACAAATCGGCGATTTTGACGGTGTTATCGGGGAGATGAATACATGAATTGGCGCATCTGCATACGGCGATCGTTTCTCGGTATCTCTCTACTTGTGTTGGCTCTGGCACTGCTGGGGTACTTCCTGACGCTGGAAAACCTGGCTCAGGCCTCTGACACGGGCAACCTACACACCTTGGACAGGGAGTTGGAACCTGTGGTAGTGAAGGAAGTGTTCTCCGGCGTGCCAGTGGATCAGCTCTTCGTCTATCGGGCGAACGGGAACACCTGGGAACAGATCCCATTTCAGGTGGATGAGGTGACGGTTTCGGGCAGTTACACTGCTACGGAAGATGGGCTGATGGACGCCAACGATGAAATCGTGTTCATGGCAAAAGACCTGGGAGACGAGGCTAGCGCTCCGATCGGCGCCAGCCTGCCCATCAGCCCCACGTGGTACAAGGTCGAGGTCACCAATCCTCTTGACCCCGCTCAGAAGGGCTGGGCTTATATCGTCCGCTCCGCGGTTTTGGCGGTTACCAATCCCACTGACTATGTAAATTACGATGCCGCTAACCGGCGTATCAATGCCGCGAACTATGCCTTAGGATGGGCCACGACCCATCCAGGCTTAGATTTCATGTCGCTCTTCGGCAGCGGCGACATCCTTGACCGCACGAAGCTGCGGGTGAAGTACCGGATCTGGCCCCTTCCCCCACAGCTTACGTTGACGGAAGATGCTTTGCCGGTGGCGGATCTCGTGCTTAACAAGGATGGACCAGTGCGCGTCATCGTCCAGCGGGGCACGGCAGTCACCCTGGCATACGCCTCTTTCCTCCGCACGACGACGCTGATTGACTTCACGGGGCTTCCTGCTAATATTGTGCTTGACGAGGCGCGCGTCTCTACTGACTTGGCCAGCACGGTGACCGACGGGACGTTTTACAACGAGAACGTCTCCGGTGGCGTAACCATTGATGGCGTGCCGGACGCGGTGTCGCCTACGCCGTTCGCCCAGGCCTGGCGACAGGTCAGCCTGAATAGTGGGACAACGATCCAGGTCGTAGATCTGGGCTCGCCGGGCGGCACGCTAAGCCATTACTACAAGGACGATAGCACCCTCGACAACAACGATACCGGCGATAAAAAGTCGTACGGCGATTCAGGTATCAAAGTGACGAGCCCTACCGCTCGATCCATCCGGGTGGCCAGCGCCCAGTATGTGCTGCCCGGCCGTCAGCCCAACCGCGGAGCTGAATTCTACGCGATCTTTCAGAACCCTCTTCAGGTGAGCTGGCGGCTGGAAGAGGGGCAGAAGGCGTATCTCCCGATCATCCTAAGGGGTGAGTAACACTCTACCGAAGAATGGCGAGGGCCTGAACCGCGTCACAAGAGAGAGCCGTCCGTTCCTGAACAGTCAGAAGGGAGAGGGAAAAGATGCGCAGGTCCATTTTAAACATGGTGGGCGTGGCCGTGATCGTGGCGATCGCGCTCATTGGTTACCAGCGTCTGAGCTCTACCCGGAGCTCAGGCCAGGCCCGGGGTGACATGCAAACGGCCAGAGTGGAACGAGGGACCATCGTGGCGACGGTGTTCGCCGTCGGCAACGTGGTCCCCCAGCGTGAAAGCCACCTCACCTTCCCGGTGATCGGTACGGTCAAAGAGGTCAGGGTGGCAGTAGGGGACCCGGTGGAAGCCGGCCAGATCCTGGCTGCTCTAGACACGGCCGACCTGGAGCGGGAGGTCACCAACGCCGAGCTGGCGCTGGCCATCCGAGAGGCGGAGCTGGCCAGGCTGAAGGCCGGGCCCACAGAGACGGAGCTCGCCTCAGCCCAGGCTGCCTTGAAGGCCGCGGAAGAGGCCCTGGCCACCCTCAAGGCCGGGCCGAACCCGGCGGAGGTCGCCGCGGTGAGATCGGCCCTCAACGCGGCCCAAACTCGCTATGAGCTTCTGAAGGCGCAGCCGAACGCGGACGCCGTTCGCCAGGCGCAGTTACAGTTAGAACAGGCGAAGAACAGCCTCTGGCATGCCCAGGCCCAGCGCGATATGGCCTGCAGCGTGGAGGGCGCCAAGTCGCTGTGCGACGCGTTTGAAGCGGAGGTGGGCAACGGCCATGTGGCGGTGCAGATGGCGGAGCTGGCCTTGCAGCAGGCTCAATCCCCGGCCAGCGAGGCCGAACTCCAGAGCGCGCTCGCCGAGGTTCAGGCGGCGCAGGCCAAATTGAACCAGCTCCTGGCCGGCCCCAGCGCCGCGGAGTTGGCCGCGGCCGAGGCGCAGGTGGCTCAGGCTCAGACCCAACTGGAGAAGCTGACCGGCGGTCCCCCTCCGGAGGAGCTGCGGATCGCCGAGGCGCGCGTCCAGCAGGCCAAACTGGCCCTGCAGCAGGCGCAGCGGAATCTGGCAGAAGCCACCCTGCGCGCGCCGTTCGCGGGCGTCGTCACCGCGGTCAACTATGCGGCCGGAGACACGGCGCGACCGGATTGGCCTGGCATCATCGTCGTGGATCCCTCGCAGCTTTACCTGAAAGTGAACATCGCCGAGGTGGACATCGCCCGAATCCAGGTTGACCAGGAGGCCGAGGTGATCCTGGACGCCATGCCCGATCGCGTGATCGCCGGCCGGGTGACCAGCATGGCGCCGGCCGCCCGCTCCGAGCAGGGGGTGGTCAACTACCCGGTCACCATTGCCATCACGGAAGCCGATCCCCAGGTCAAGCCCGGCATGACGGGCAACGTGCGGATCGCTATTGGCCGGCGAGAGGACGTCCTGGTGGTGCCCAACCGCGCCATCCGCCGATCCAAGGGACAGCATGTGGTAGTTGTGTTGCGGAATGGCCAACCGATCGAGACGCCCGTGCAGACCGGCTTCAGCAATGACACCATGACCGAAGTGCTGGAAGGGCTGAAGCCAGGAGAGTTGGTCGTGCTCAACCCGACGACGTCGCAGTCGGGCTTGAGCGGCGGGCTGTTTGGGGGCAGTGGAGGGGAATAGCCGTGGAGGTCGGGGCCAGGATCAGGGCCGTGGCCATTCGTCTGGAAGGGCCTGAGCTCATGAAGTTCGCGACCATCGCGTTCGTCGCGGGTCGCAGCCTGTTTGCCAATAAGCTGCGGTCGGCCCTGACCATGCTGGGGATCGTCATCGGCGTCGCCGCGGTGATCACCATGCTCTCCGTCGGGCGCGGCGCGCAGAACGCGATTGATTCGCAGTTGCGCGGCCTCGGCACCAACCTCCTGTTCGTGCTGCCGGGGAGCAGCAGCGTGGGGGGCATTCGCGCCGAAACGGGCACCGCGGGCACGCTCACCCTGGAAGATGCCTATGCGCTGGCAGATCCGCTGAACGCCCCGGCGGTCCTAGCCGTAGCTCCCACCTGGAACACGGTAGGGCAGGTGGTATACCAGGGCGAGAACATCCGCACCCGCGTGCTCGGCGTCACGCCAGAGTTCGAGTATGTGCGCAATGCGGCTGTGTCCGCCGGTGAGTTCATTCAGCCGGAGCACGTTTCAGGGCGGAGTAACGTAGCCCTGTTAGGCAGCGCGGTGGCCACTCGCCTCTTCCTGAATCAGGAATCCCTGGGGCGCTGGATCCGCATCAATAACGTGCCATTTCGCGTTATCGGCTTGCTGGCCAGCAAAGGGGCATCCGGCTTCATCAACCAGGATGACATCGTGCTGGTGCCGATCACCACCGCCTTAAACCGTCTGGCTGCGGGCGGGTCATACCGGGGAGCGAATACGATCGCCGGGATCAACGTCCAGGTGGTCAGCGCGGATCGGATGGATGAAGCGGTGGAGCAGATCAGCGCCGTGCTCCGTAGACGCCACCATATCCTGTACGAGGACGATTTTGCCATCGTCGGCCAGAATGACATATCGGATGCAGCCAACCAGATCATCGGTATTTTTACTGCTTTCCTTGGGGGCGTAGCGGCGATTTCCTTGATCGTCGGTGGTATTG
>DAOUAJ010000265.1:0-3446 GCA_034433615.1 Anaerolineae bacterium
TGGTTGGCGTCGGAGTCGGTGTACTGGTAGGTATCGCCGTTGGAGTAGGAGAAGGCGTCGCCGTCGGCGTACGGGTCGAGGTGGGGGTAGCAGTACGAGTCGGCGTAGCCGTTGGGACAGGAAGGCCGTCAGCGGCGCGCAGGCGCACGCACAGTTGATCCTGCCCGGCCTCCGATTCGTTACTGGCAACGTAGAAGCTGTAGCGCGCGCGGGCGCTGGCCACGCTCTCCGAAATGGCCATTGTCTGGCGAATCCAATCGTGCGCGTTGGCATAGCCTCCCAGCCAGGCCGAGTAAGTCCCACTGTGAACAAAGGGGGCTTCCTCTGGATCCGTCGCGTCCAGCAGCTCCGGGTTATACCCGCTGCCGTAGATTTGCCAACCGGTGAAATCACCCGTCTCGAAGCCACCGTTGGTAATAAGTTCCGTTCCCGTTGTCGCGGCAGAGTGACCGCTGGCCGTTTCACTTTGTTCGACGAGAAAGCTGATATCGTCCAGAAAGCCGTTGGTCAATTCGCTATCGCCATTGGCGTCTAGCTCAAAAGAGAAGTAAGCCACCCGGCCAGCGATCATGGCTCGTTCATCGTCGCTCAGAAAGCGGTCCACGTCCACGTAGCCGCCTGTCGGGTTCGTGCCGTCATAACAGGCCAGCTCCAGCAGCACTGGCGGCGGAGTGGACGGCGTAGGTGTTGGTGGCGTGGTGCACGATTGCACGCTCACATCGTCCACATGCATCCAGGTACGCCCGGTGGGGCCGGTGCTGTCGTTGTACACTTCGAAATAGAGCACCACTGTGCGTCCTTTATAAGCAGAGAGGTCAAAGGTTCGGTACGTCCACTGGTTGGTGCCTTCTAGCAATTTTCCGGTGAGGTCTTTTAACAGTCCATAGCTGGAATTGAGCAACATCACCCGTTGCCAATCGCCGCTGGTTGCTTGCGTACCTGGCTTATACCAGTAGGAGAACATCACATATTGGTCTGTAGATGGGATAGTGATCTGCTGATACACCGTTGAGTAGGCGGCCCCGGCGGGAGCCATCTCGCCCAGGAGGTTATACTGAGGAACGTCGGCGGGTTCAGGATTCATGAGCACTGTGCCAGGCAGCAGGCCCAGCCTGGCGCTGCGCGCTCCCGTGTGAGCCACAGATGGATCGTACCCGCCTGTAGCGGGGGTGGAGGGGAATATCCATCCGGTACTTGCTTCAAACCCACCGTTGGTGACCAACTCCTGGCACGAGGTGATGCCCTCGGCCCGTAAAGGAACAGCGCGCTGCGGAGGTTCCTGATCCCCAGCCCATGCCATACCACCCCAGGTAAGGACGAAGGCCAGGGTCAGCGGGAATACAATCCACAGCCGGTGAAATCGCAAAGCATGGCGTCGCATAAGACTTTCCTCCCGTGATGCAAAGGAGACAGGCAAGGTACGGAGCATACGGCCATAAACTACGACGGTTCTTCACTCAAAGGGTCGCGTAATATTTGCGTAAAGAGAGGCCGCTCGGACAGATGAACGGAGCATAGCCTTGTCGCATGGCTAGCAGTCAGCGATCAGCAATCAGCCACTCTGGCTGAAGACTGACGGCTGGAAGCTGACAGCTAACCGCTGATGGCTGACCGCTTTTCATCCGTGCGGCCTACTCCCGACGCGGGCCAAAGATGGCTCGCCCGATCCGCACAATAGTGGCCCCTTCTTCAATGGCCACTTCAAAGTCGTCTGTCATCCCCATACTGAGGTGATGCCAATCCAGCTCCGGGAACTGAATATTCAACATGTCGCGCAGCTTACGCAATGCCGAGAATACCGGCCGGGCCTCCTCTGGATCAGTGACGACAGGTGCCATCGTCATTAGCCCTCGCACTCGTACACCCGACAACGTGGCGATTTCTTCAATGGCCGGAATCAGCACATCCAGATTAAACCCATACTTGCTCGCCTCTCCGCTCATGTTGACTTCCAGCAAGACATCTTGGACCCGGCTCACACTCAGGGCGAGACGGCTCAATCGGCGGGCTAGCTTGACCCGATCGAGCGAGTGCAGGATTG
This sequence comes from Anaerolineae bacterium, assembly GCA_034433615.1. GTDB lineage: Bacteria > Chloroflexota > Anaerolineae > DUEN01 > DUEN01 > DAOUAJ01. Next base: position 2,042 of record DAOUAJ010000265.1, read on the forward strand.
CATAGCCGCCCGCGATGACATCGTCCGCTTTACGCGACTGGACGTGGCCGATCATGTGCCAGATCGGCTCAGGCAGCGGCACCCCACCGCCAGCGAGCGGTAAGCGCCCTTCGGTAGCCAATAATGTACGCACCGCCTCGATCTTAGGGTTAGCCTCTTCCACCCGGTTCTCCCCAAAATGGCGGATACCCAGAGTCAGGGCAGCTACGACGGTCTCGGGGGAATGGGTCTTGCTCACCGCTACCAGCGTGATCTCATCAGCCTGCCGGCCAACCCGGGCGGCCGCGGCCGCGATCCGCTCCTGCACGCGCGCCAGGTTCGTTGCTAACACATGCTGATCAATCGTGGTGGAAGGCTTTTCCTCGGACATTACCTCGCGCTCTACTCCCTGCACATGCGGCGCACTTCCAAAGTACGTCACAGGCGAACGAGCCTTACTCGCTCAAATATGCTAACGCGCCGTGGTGCCCTGTGCGGCCATGCTCAGCCCGGTGCGAGTAGAACTCATCGGTGTGGCACGCCGTACACAGCTCCGCTACCTCGACATGACGGACGCCCATCTGTGCCATTAGCCGCCGATTGGCCGCCCACAGATCGAAGTGGTACGACCCATCTGGCTGAACGGGCAACAGAGTGTTACCTGCACCAAAGGCAGCCGCAACCTCCCGCACTACCTCCGGCCCCACCTGATAGCAACAAGGACCAATGGCTGGCCCCAGACCGGCGATTAGCTCTTCAGGCCGACTACCAAACTCAGTTTGCATCGCCCGCACCAGCGCCACGGCGATCCCTGCCACCGTACCCCGCCAGCCAGCATGGGCTACTCCCACCGCGTGATGCGTAGGGTCGTACACGATCAACGGCACACAGTCAGCAAAGCGCAGCAAGAGGGCCACCCCTGGCTCGCTCGTGACCAGCCCATCGCAACCTGCTACGATCCGGCCACGCATCTCTCGCCCTACGCGTGCTACATGCGCGCCGTGGACCTGCTGAGGGCTCACCAAGGCTGCCGGGGCGAGGCCCATAACTGCACACAACCGGCGCAAATTCTCTGCCACCCGTTCCCGTGTGTCACCGCGCGCCGTCGTCAGGTTGAGCGAGGCAAACGGGGCAGGACTGACCCCGCCCAGTCGAGTGCTGATGGCGTGTCGTAACCCCGCCCGCCCGGCCAGCGTCGCGAATTCGTACAGCGTGATCCCGTGGATAGTGCGACGTATCATGCCAGATCAACGTGAAACGTAAAACGTGGTGCGTGGTGGTACTTCCACATGGATTCGATCACCCTTCTCGCCATCTTTCATCTCCCTGGTCTCATGCGATTAATTCAACGGGTTGGCGCAGCGGGCGCGCAGGCAGACCGCCAGTCATGAACCGAAACGCCCACAGCTCATCGCATGCCCCGCAG
>DAOUAJ010000266.1:0-6883 GCA_034433615.1 Anaerolineae bacterium
GAAGGGATTATAGCCTGGGCTAAAGGAGAGGGCAAACGAGGAAATGCCAAAGGCCGCCCCCTCTTTCAGGCGACCTCTTTTTGTCATGACAGAGCCGAAGCCATACCTATCCCTGCCCAACGCCCCCAGCCGTGCCCTGGCTTGGGAAAGGGCTGCAGGTGCCCTGTCATGCAAGCGAGATGCCTACGCGTTCCCGTACCGCTCGCGGCTGATGCGCAGGAACTCCTCGCACATGGCGTCAATGGCCTCCGGGCGGTGCCCGGCTCCAGCCGGGTCCGTGTACCAGCGGGGGATGAACCCGCCGGCAGGGCGCCCCAGGAGATTCACCATTTTGCGACAGTAGGCCCGGATGTCGTCGAGAGTGCCGCGCACCATGGTGTTCTGGATGTCCACGGGGGAGAAGAAGGTGAGGCGGCCGCCGAACCGTCGGCCCAGCAGCTCCAACCCTATGTTCCCCTGCTGGTCCATAAGGCTTCCACAGCTCGCGCCACTTCTCCGGGGAGATCATCAGCCGGTTTTGCAGGCCCCAGTCGTCGGGGAAGATGTAGCCATCTACCCCGGCCGCGGCATAGTGTTCGATGGCGGCCAGGGAGAGGAGCCAGGGAGCGGGGGTGCAGAGGAGCAGAGGAGTAGAGACGAGATGAATTCTCCTCTGCACCCAAGCACCTCTGCACCCTAGCGCAGCAGGCCGCGGAGGAAGTGCACTCGTTCGTAGATGGAGATGCCGTAGCCCAGGATGAATTTATCGCCGGCCCGTTCTCGCACCCCTTCGAGGCTGGCCCAGCGTCGGGGGTCATGGATGTCGGGGATGGGGAGGTGCTTGAAATCGCTCCAGTCTTTGAGGGGGAAATCCTTGACCTGGCCCAATTGGGAGACGCCGATGTTTTCCCAGACGGCGCCCCACTCGTCCACCCCGCTGGTGGGACGGGCGTCGGGCGAGGGAGTCATCCCGACCCAGAAGAAATCGGAGCCGTACTTCTCGGGGAAATCGTAGGGGAGCCGGTCGGGGTATTGAAAGCGGATGGTGCGCGCGACTACTTCGCGGCTGGGCATCATGGGAAATTAACCCTCCACTGACATCAGGATACAGGATGCAGGAGCTTGTGTCCTGTAGTCTACGCTTTCATGCCAGTCAGTGCAATGCCCTCGATGAAATAGCGCTGCAGAAGCAGAAAGACGATGAGGACGGGGATCACGGAAATGAAGGCGCCGGCGTTGACGGCAGCGTAGTCGGTCCAATACTGGCCGGCAAACATGGCTAACCCCAGCGGCAGGGTGTACAGTTTCTGTGTACTGATCACCACTAGCGGCCAGATGAGGCCGCCTCACGTCGCCAGGGCCGAACCGGTCAAACTACAGCCCCTCGATCTCGTAGATGAGGTTGATCGGTAGGCGCGGCCCATCCGAAACCGCCACATTGCCTGCGATCCGCTCCGGCCTTGAGGTGGCTGGGATCACTATCGCGATATCGGGGTCAGAGAGCAAGTACCGCAGCGCAAAGTGGGAGAGAGGTTCGCCATACTTCGCGGCCATCTGCTCCAGACGGTCCAGTTTGCGGATCATCTCTTCCGTCACAAATCCTGGCCGCTCGCGGACCAGCTCTTCCTTCCGGCTCCCGAGTAGCCCCATGTGCAGTGGGCTGCCCAAGATCACCGCCACATCGCAGGCCACAGCGGTGGGGATTAGCCACTCCTTGGCCCGTTGGGTCACCAAGTCGTATTCGTTATAGGTTAACACCGAGTCGAACTCTCCCGTCTTTATCGCACGGGTCAGCAGCTCCAGGTCCGCTCCAGTAATGCCGATCCCCTCGATCAGGCCTTGCTGCTTCATCTCTCGCATGGCCTCCAACGTGCCACCCGGGCCGAAGATCCGATCCCAGCCGGCCACTTCGGCTTCATGAATCTGGAGTAGCTCCACTTTGTCGCGGCGCAGGCGCTTCAAACTGCTCTCGAAGCAACGCCATACTCCATCCCGCGTGTAGTCGATATGGTGACACGCGAGAACCCCCACTTTGGTGGCCACATAGACTTGTTCCGGCCAGCCCTGGAGCGCGTAGCCGATGATATGCTCGCTGTAACAGTGGCCGTAGAGGGGAGCCGTATCAATGTAATTCACACCCAGCTTTAGAGCGGCCCACACCGTTTCAGCGGCTTTCTCAATAATGATCTCGTTGTCCCGGCCTCCCAGCCAGGCTCCGCCCAGGCCAATCTCGCTCACCCGCCAGCCCAGACGGCCAAAACGCCGATAGCGCATCGTTCCTCCAATGTAGACTAATACTCGGCCACCGTCCGGCGGCGGAATGTTCCCCAGTCTAATTCCAGGCCAAACCCGGGCCCTTCTGGGGGACAAATGTGGCCTTCCGCATACCGTGGCGCATTCAGAATGCCACAGGCTTCTGCCACTTCAGGGCTCCAACCTATGCTGCCTTCGTAATAAGTGGTGTTAACGATCGCGGCCTGTAGATGGGTACTCACTGCGCCGAAAAGGCCCCCATCGCCGTTTAATTCGACGTTCGTGCCATATAGCTCGGCGAAATGAGCCAACTTCATGACCTGGGTGACACCAAAGTTCCCCGAAGCGCGCAGTAAATCGGTGGCCTTTAACAGCAGACGTTGAGCGGAACTCTCCATATCATGCAAGAACCATTCCTGCATCACGGGAATGGTTAGGGCGGCACACAGCTCCTGATATTGGAGGATGTTCTCGTCGTGTAGGGGCTCTTCCAACCAGACATAATTCAACTCTTCGAGCAAATGCCCAATCTGGATAGCTTCCGGCAACGTGTACGAGCGCACGGGGTCGTGGATGAGCTCGTAGTCAGGCCCGACATAGGAGCGTAACTCTCGCAAGATAGGAATATCGGCAACACCTCCTTTGTAACTGTGCACTTTAAAGGCTCGCACACCCCATTTAGTGTAGCTCTCATCTATCTGTCGTTTGTATTCGTCTAGGGTGGCATCCCCCCCCATGACGTAGATCGGGATACGGTTACGCACCTTGCCGCCCAGCAAGTTGTAGACAGGCTGTCCAGTGACCTTGCCAGCGATATCCCACAGGCAATTGTCAAAGGGGCCAAACCAGCCAGCGTGCCCATACAGCCAGCGCACAGCGGCATGCAACTTCTGGAACAGAGACTCGCGTTGAATTGGATCCTCACCGATGACCAACTCGCGTAGCTGATCCACCATCTCTCGCGTCCCACCGGTAGCTATCCCCTCGATGCCCGCATCGGTCAGGACATGGAGAAAGGTGATTTGACGGGGACCAGGCAGCATCTCACCCACATGCGTGTATTGAATGCGGTGCAAATGGGGAACCCGTACCAGTCGGTGGCAGCCACGCGGCAAGGGGATCTCTAGGACGCTTAGCTTGACTTCGGTGATTTTCATCGTTTAGCCCTTTAATGCGCCTCCTGTCAGGCCAGCAACGAAGTAGCGCTGGGCAAAAAGGAAAATGAAGAAGATCGGTATAGCCGATATGAGTGACGCGGCCATCAAGTCTGGCCAGAGAACATCCCCGGCTCCTGACCCAGCGGGCCCCGCCATCTGCGTCGCCCGCGCGATCACCGTCTGCATCACTTGCATCCGTCCCGAGGGGGAAGTGACAATCAGGGGCCAGAGGTAGGACTCCCAACCTCCCAGGAAATGAAGGACACCGATGGTCGCTAAGGCTGGTCTGGACATTGGCAGCGCGATGCTGAAGAAGATACGCAGACGGCCCGCGCCATCAATGAAGGCCGATTCCTCGATCTCATGGGGAATAGTGCTGAAGAACTGGCGCATCAAGAAGATGCTGAAGCTCGATGCCATGCCCGGCAGCACGATGGCAGGGAAGGTATCATACAGTCCCATGCGCTTGATGATGAGGAACTCAGGGATCATCAACACCTCGAACCCCAGCATAAGCGTCGCCAGAAAGAGGGCGAAGATCACATTCTTGCCTGGAAACTCGGTCTTGGCGAAGCCGTAGCCAGCCATCGAGTCAATCAACACGTTGCCGACCGTCATCGTCACGGCGATAGCTGCCGTGTTACCGATGACTCTCAGGAGGTTGAACGCCTCCCAGACTCGCTTGTAAGATTGGAAGGTCAATGGGATTGGCAGCCAGACGAGGGGACGCTGTACGAAGGTCGCCAGGTCAACGAGGGAGCTACGCAACATCCAATACAGGGGAAAGGCAAAGACCATTAAGCCAATAACCAATAAGAGAATATAAGCAGCTCCGCCGAAGAGTGACATCCAGCGAATTCGCGCGGTCACGTGTGACCTCCTCATCAGTCTGCCCGACTCAATCGGAGCTGGATCAGCGAGATCAGCAGGATGATAGCCAACAGCACGAAGGAGAGGGCGCCAGCGTAGCCAAACATGCGGTATTGAAAGGCGTTGTTGTACGTGTATAGCGCGATCGTCCGCGTGGCGTTCTCTGGGCCGCCTTGGGTGAGCACATAAGGCTCTGTAAAGATCCGGAACCCTCCGATAGTACCCAGGACCACAACGAAGGTGATCACTGGGCGTAGGTGAGGCACGATGACGTTGAGAAAGCGCTGCCAGGCGTTGGCCCCGTCTACCTTGGCCGCATCTATCAGGTCTTGGGGCGTGTCCTGCAGTGCAGCCAGGAAGATAATGCTGTTGAAGCTTGTGCTCTTCCACAGGCTCATGATCATGATAGAGATCAGCGCGTAACGCTTATCCCGGTACCAAGCGATCGGTTCCAAGCCAATGAGCTTGAGCAGTTCGTTGAACACGCCATCTGGGAACTCATACATCGCCTTGAAGATCGTCACGGTTACGACGGCGGATACGATCACGGGGATAAAGTAGGCCGAACGGACAAAGCGCATACCCCGAAACTCACGGTTAAGCAGCATAGCTGCTGCGAGGGATAGAACGAGGTTCAGGGGCACTGTGACCACTACAAAAAATAGCGTGTTTCGGAAAGATTCCAAAGCGATAGTGTCGCGGAATACGTTGATGTAATTGCGTAGGCCAACGAATTGAGGAGGTCGAAAACCAGAGTAGTTCGTGAAGGAAAGATAGAAGGCATAGCTGGTCGCAAAGAGGATGAAGACTCCAATGATCAGCAGGGATAGAAAGATGAAGATGTACCCATCGAGCGCTTCCTGCGTCCTCATCGGATGCCAGCGTCGTCGAGTAACGATCCTGTTCAGGGAGCTAGTACGTGTCGCCATTCGATGATCCTTCGGATCTGTGATGCCTGGAATGCTCGCCGTTCCCGAAGATGAGGTCAGGGGGCTACAGATGGTAGCCCCCCGAATCTCACTTCTGGCTGGCTCACTCGGCCTCACGCCGCAGCATCTCGTTGGCCGCATCGTTAATACGCTTTAACTCAGCGACGATGTCGGCGTTAGGGTTTGCGAAGATCCCCTGAAGGCCTCCTTGAAAGATCTCAAAGTACCCTTTCGCGAACAGCGGATGGACCGGCAATACGGACGCGTTGGCCACAGCATCCTTCAGCCCCAGAAACTGGGGGAGGTCCCGCTTGGTCTCCTCCAGATCGTAGGTTGCTAAGTTGCCGGCTGGTGCCCCACCTGTGACTTTCATCCACTTATACGCGCCCTCAGGGGTCACCATCGTGGCCAGCAACTTGAACGCCACATCGGGATGCTTGCTGCTTTTCGCGATCATCAGGGGCGAGCCTCCCGCCACATTCGCGCATTGCTTCCCGCAGGGGAGGGCCGTCATGCGCCATTTGCCGATGGTCTCGGGATATTTCTGATCCACTGCTCCCAGCTCCCAACCACCGGCCTGCATAAAGACCACCTCTCCCTTCTGCCACAGGACCCAGCGCCCGTTCTCCATTTTCGTAATGTCTGGGTTAACGCACTGATACTTGTAGATGAGGTCCCACATGAACTGGATGGCCTGCACGACCTCCGGCGAGTCGAAGGTGAAGGCAGTCCGCTCCGGGTTCATCATGTCCCCGCCCGCCTGGAAGATCCAGTCTCCCGACCACCATGCGGGACCAGGATCGAAGGCGAAGGGGTGTTTCAGGCCCATCTTGTCCTGGAACAGCGTGCAGACATTCAGCAGGTCGTCCCAAGTTTTGGGTGGCTCGACCCCTGCCTGCTCGAACAGGTCAGTGCGGTAGATCATGATGTTGGGTGAGATATAGTAGGGAAGCGCGTAGTGCTTCCCATCACGAGTAGCGAACGCCAGGAAGCGCTGAGGATACCAGTTCAGGTCAATGTTGTATTGCTTAATGTAGTCGTCCAGGGGCAGCGCCTTGTCTGCGTCCAAGAGCTTGGGGATCTCATTCTCGTCCTGGATGAAAAGGTCCGGCAAGGCATCTGCGGCCACCCGAGTCTGAAAGACGTTGATCCACTCTCCATGGCCCAGGCTTAGGTCTCGCTTAATGACGACGTTGGGGTTCGCGGACTCGAAATCGTCCGCCATCTTATTGTAGTAATCACAGCCTGGCCCGCCACAATAGGCGCTGAACTCGATTTCGATCTTCTCGGCGGGTGGAGCTGCCTTCTCAACGGCTGGTGCCGGCGTGGTCACCGGGACGCAGGCGGCCAAAAGCAAGCTGAAAAGCACGACAAAAGTCAGAATCGTTTGACTTCGCTTGAACATGGGGAATCACTCCTTTCTCATCTCGTAAGCCTGGAGCAGCAACATTCACGCCGAAACGAGCGAACTTGTCCGGGAAACGCCTCAGTCTACCTCATGAATCACCCCCTTTCTTCCTAAAGTTTCTCCCAACATCTCGCGGATGTCGGCGGAAGTAGCGCGTGGAGGGATGAGAGCTTCCGCGACTCTCATGTAGCTTTCCCGCTCCGATCTCCAATGTTATAATGACCGTCGCAAGACTGAAGGTCGGATCGTTACCCTTCAATATAACACATTCTCTTAGGCTTTCGCTC
>DAOUAJ010000267.1:0-2836 GCA_034433615.1 Anaerolineae bacterium
CGGGATCGCCCCGCAGGATATCCCGCGCATCTTCGAGGAATTTCGGCAACTGGACGGCTCCACGCGACGGCGGCAGGGCGGGGCCGGGCTGGGGTTGGCCATCAGCAAGCGGTTCGTGGAGATGCACGGGGGGCGGATCTGGGCCGAGAGTCAGGTGGGCCAGGGGAGCACGTTCTACTTCAGCCTGCCGGTGAGCCGAGAGGATACCGTTGCGCCTGTGGGCCGCCTCCTGCAAGGGGCGAGCGCCGTCCCATCCGAGTGGAAGGACGATCGCATCCTGTTGGCTGTCACGCGCAGCCCGTCCGCCGGTGCGCTGTTGACCCGCTATGTGCGCGGGTACCGCACGGTGGTGGTGCACGATCTTGAGCAGGCCCGGCGCGCCGCGCGCCAGTTGATGCCGCAGACAGTGGTGATTGACACGGCCGGCGCGGGCCTGGAGCCAACCCAACTGGAGGAGCTGGCGCGGACATGGGGGTTGCCGCGCACGCCGTTTATCGCCTGTCCGCTGCCGGGTGAGGAGCCGCTGCGGGAGCGATTGGCCGTGGATGGGTACCTGGTCAAGCCGATCTCCCGCCAGAGCCTATGGGACGTGCTGCGCCGGTTCGGTGAGGACGTGGATCGTGTGCTGGTGGTTGACGACGACCGGGACTTCGTGCGGCTGGTGGGCCGCCTGTTGGATAGCCCGGTGCGGCGTTACCAGGTGACCAGTGCCTACAGCGGGCGCGAGGGGTTGGAGATGATGCGGGTTCGCCGGCCGGACCTGGTATTGCTCGATCTGATCCTGCCCGATATGGATGGCGCCCAGGTAGTCGAGCGCATCCGGTCGGCGCCGGGGTGGCAGCACATCCCTATCGTTGTCGTCTCGGCCCAGGACGAGGTGAACGACCTGGAGGCGCTCAGCGGCACCGTGGTGATCGCCAAGGCCGGTGGGTTCGTGCCGGGCGAGATCGTGCAGTGGGTGCAGGGTGTGCTGGATACAACAGCGCGAACCCGGCCCTCACCGCGAGAATAGCATGAAATTTCGCTCTAACCCTTGATCGCCCCCACCAGCAGCCCGCGGGCGATGTACCGCTCCAGAGCGATGGCCATGGCGATGACCGGGACGATCATGATCAGGATCAGCACCGACATGTACCACCACTGCGGCCCGCGCGTCGCATTCTGGGCGGCGACGGTCAAAGGGAGGGTTTGCGCCTTCGCGCTGGTCAGGAACAGTGCCAGCAGGTACTCGTTCCAGGCGAACACCAGCACGAACAGGAAGGTCGCCACCAGCCCGGGCGTGGAGAGGGGGACGACGATGGACCAGAAGATGCGGTAGCGTGAGGCCCCGTCAATCGCCGCGCACTCCTCCAGTTCCACGGGGATGGTCTGAAAATAATCGCGCATTAGCCAGACCACGATGGGCAGGTTGGTAGCCACGTAGGTCGTGATCAGCGCCACTCGCGTGTCAAGGAGCCCCAGCCGCTGATACAGGACGTAGATCGGGATGACCACCGCCACCGGCGGCAAAATGCGCTGGGAGATCATCCAGAAGGCGATGTCATTATTGCCCAGAGAACGCCGAAAGCGCCGGCCGATGGTCTGCGCCAGCAGGATAAAAATGGCGATGCTGACGACCACGGCGACCTGCCAGGGGGCTCCCAGAGCGATCACCACGATAGCCAGTGCCACGCATCCCACAAACAGCCCGATCGTGCCGATGCGCGGCCGGTACTGAAAGCGGCTCAAGGCATAGGAAGCCGCCGTGCCCAAGATCAGGCTCAGGACCGAGCTGGTCAACCCCACCACGACCGTGTTCATGTACGGGCGCAGGGTGTCGTTGCGCAGATCCACGAAGATGTAGCGCCAGGCATGAGGCGATGGCTGGAAGTCCACGAAAGGCAGGTAGACCGGCCCATCGTTGACGTGGATCGGCAGCTTCACCGAGGTCACGGCCAGCCAGTACAGCGGGAATAGGACGATAAAGGCCCAAAACCCCAAAATGAGATAAGACACCACCATCCCCGTTGGAGAAGGCACGAACGGGGACAAAGCCACACGACGAGTGCGCCCAAACATCCCCTATTCTCCCAATCTCTAATCTCCACTTCACAGCGCTTCCACAAACCGGCGCCGAATCAGATTCACGGCGACCATCGCCACAAACGTGACGACGAGCAACAAGATGTAAGCCACCGCCGCCGACCCGCCCACGTCCAGGGTACGCCAGGTCATGAACGCGTGCAATGTCAACGACTCCGTGGCCGTCCCCGGCCCGCCGTTGGTCAGCACGTTCGGCAGGTCTACGATCTTGAAGGCCTCGATCAGCCGGATCAAGACCAACGTCGTGCTCACCGGCAAGATTTGCGGCAGCGTAATCTCCCAGAAGATCTGCCAGCGGGTCGCCCCGTCCACCACCGCTGCCTCGATCGGCTCGATGGGCTGGCTCTCCAGCACGGCCAGCAGCACGATGAACATGAACGGCGTCCATTGCCAGATGTCGCCGATCATCACTGCCGCACGCGCTCCCCACGGATCATTGACCCATGACACTTCGGCAAACCCCAGCCCCAGCCAGATAGGAGCGAATGGCCCCTTGGTCAGATCGGTCAGCATGCGGAAGGTGTAGGCGATCCCTACCGGCGTGATCATCATCGGCAACAGGAAGACGACCCGAAAGAAGCGGCGGCCGGGGATTTGCTGGATGCACAGCAAGGCCAGCAAAAGTCCCAACACGTACTGGATCGCCACGCCCACGAACACGTAGATGAGGGTGACCATTAAGGTCCCCGGGCGGCCATGCGGGCTGAGCGTATGAACCAGAAGCCAGGCTCCAGCCCCGGTGACGGTAGCAGCC
>DAOUAJ010000268.1:0-5782 GCA_034433615.1 Anaerolineae bacterium
AGATGGCGCAGCGCCCGCCAGGTCGCGTTGTAGTTGGCCAGCGGCTCACCCATGCCCATGACCACGATGTTGGTGACGCGCGCCGGGCGGACGAGGGCGACTGCATCGCGGCCGCCGGCGTTGGGGTCATTTAGGAAGCGCGCGAAATGGAGCACCTGGGCCACGATCTCGCCAGCGGTCAGATTGCGGGCCAGGCCCCCCAGCCCGGTAGCGCAGAAGGGGCACCCCATGCCGCACCCGGCCTGGGTGGAGATGCACAATGTGCGCCGACGGTCGTAGAGCATGAGTACCGTCTCGATGGTCTGGCCGTCGGGCAGGGCGAACAGCACCTTACGGGTCAGTCGGTCCCGTGACGTGATCGCTTGCACCTCCCGGAGTGGCTCAATCGTAAACGCCTCCTCCAGGCGGGCGCGCAGGTCGGCCGGCAAGTCAGTCATCTCGGCGAAGTGGGTCGCGCCGCGTTGATAAACCCAGCGCCAGACCTGGTCGGCTCGGTAGCGGGGCTCACCCCAAGCTGCCAGTTGCCCGCTCAATTCTTCTTTTGCTAGATCGAGTAGGATCCTGCGTTCGCTCATCGTGAGCGCAGTATACCCCACTGTAAAGTGATAAGGCAACTTTGTGGGCAAGGCAACGAGGGGACGAAGCGACGAGGCATCTTCGTTACTCATTGCTCCGTTACTTTCACCTATTGACAACGTACAGAAGATAGGGTATATTTAATACGAAGTTTCCGCTCATTCATCCAACTCCACTTTGCAGCTCATAGTCTCTACTTTGCCCAGTCTCCTGCGAGTCTGGCCAGTAAGTCTTACGAAGGATTTGTCAGCCTTTGCAAGGCTAGGATGAGCAGCAGTTGCTCTGGTTCTTATGAGGGAAGGACTTTGTCCTCTACAGGCACTCAGATCTCGTTGTTCTCCAATCGGTACGCGCTCCACATCGCGGCTTTCCGCTGACCATCCGTGTCCACAATTGAAACTAAGGAGGTGAACGGGAAATCCAGTCAGAGAGAGGATCGGTTCATCGCTTTCAGAACGTAGTTCAGGTGTTGGCCAGCAAAAGGAGGGACCAATGGCAAATGAAAAGTTGCACAGACTGATTACTCGCCGGGATTTCCTTCGACTCACAGCCCTGGGGGCAGCAGGTACAACCTTAGCTGCTTGCGTGCCGGCGGCTCCCGCCCCGGCAGCCCCGCCAACCCCAGCGCCTGCTGCTACCCCCACGCGAGAAGTAGAGATCGTCCTGCCGACCCCCACCCCTGTCCCAGCTCCCACGGAGGTCCCCGTCTGGTCAGGGGCCGTGGAGTTGAGGCAGACCGTTCACTGGTCGGGCACCACCTTCAATGACTATAAGGCCCTCAGTGATGAGTGGAACCTGGGGCCTGGCAAGGAGAAGAATATCTACATTCACACGGAACGCCACGGGGCGACAGGCGACGAACCAGAGTGGATCGCTTTTTACATCGCTGATTTCTTGGCCGGCACCAGCCCCGACATCTATCACCTCTCAGGTGGTATGCTCCCCGATATGGTGCCCAAGGGTACATTCGCTCCGCCCCCAGAAGAGACACAGGCTTACATCAGGGAACATTACCCGCCAGGCGCGGTGGAGTACATGACCGTGGAGGGTGTGACCTACGGGTACACCACCGAGCTTCAAGTCGCTGTCAACTGGATCAACACCAGGGCCTTGAAGGAAGTGGGCTTGAGCGCCGATCCGGCCGATCAACCCAAGACTTGGGCCGAGATGCGCGAGCAGGTCAAAGCGTTGACCAAGTATGACTCAGCCGGCAAGAAGGTGCGGGCCGGGTACGTCTGGCAGGACGGGTACGCCGAGCCCCACTTCGTGAACCGGGTGCCCATGCATCTGGCGGAGGGCGAGCCCTTCATAGACCTGGAAAAGAAGAAGAGCAACGCCAACAGCGAGGTCGGCCGTGCGATCATGAAGCTGTGGTACGACATCTGCATCACCGACGATGCCAGCACCGCCGGGCTCGTGGGCTGGTGGGACGCTTACCCCAATGAACTGGGTTGTGTGATCCAGCTCGACGCCTGGTACGGCAACTTCGGCATCTGGAGAGAAGGGGGCGAGGAACTCTTCAACAGCACTATCGTCACCCTGCTGCCGACCATGACCGGCAAGAATTTCAAGTCTGAGGCGCGCATCTACCTTTACACCGTGTCCTCCATCAGCAAGCACAAGGACGAGGCCTGGGAGTTCCTGAAGTGGATGAACGAACTGCCCGAGACCCGCATGCCGAAGTTCATGGTGGACACCTTCGGCTTCATGCCTCCTCATGATGGCATCGGGATGCCTAAGTTCTTCACCGACCAGATGAAGGAGGTCTTCCAGCAAGCCCTGGATGTGTCGGTGCCCATGCCATTCGTGAAGGGCATGTTCGAGATGTACGAGATCATGGGCACTATGGAGGACGCCGTCGCCTTCGGCGAGAAGGGGTGGGAGGAGGCTTCCGAGGAGGCCGCGAAAGAGATAGATCGCGTGCTGAGTGAGCAATACGGGGCGTAAGCTAACCCCGGCCAAAGTGACCGGCACTTTCTGAAGTGCCGGTCATTTCCTTCCAAGCGATTTTTTAGGGCAGATGTCCATGCCGGGGGCGGCGCCACGGCCGATGAAAAGCAGTCAGCCGTCGCCTTGATCGCCGAAGGTCTCCCTTGGCCTGTCGGCCAGGATAGGCTGACTAAGGCGAAAAAGGGCTCGGTCAGGAGACCTTCGTCCATCGCAGGACTGGCGGTCTTCTGAACTGCGAAGACCACAGGCTGCTAGTAGCTGATAGCTAATCGCTGATCGCTGACTGCTATTTTCGGGGCAGGACAGTAAGGAGAGAAGATCATGGCAGAAACGGCAGTGGAGACCCTGCCTGAAATGGCAAAAGGGAGAAGATCGAGGTTCAAGAGCCTGGCTTTTCGGGAGGCATTATGGGGCTACATCTTCACCCTTCCGATCTTTCTGGTGTTCTTCGTCCTATTTCTTGGGCTCCCGATCTTTTTCACCTTTTACATCACCTTCTTTAACTGGGATGGCCTTACCCCTTTGAATCAGTTGCAGTTTACGGGGTTTTCTAATTATCAGAGGATCCTGCGTGGGATCGTCATGGTTGGACAGGAACTCATCGTCAACTCGCGCCTCGGCTCGCTCCTGGGCCTGCGGCCTGTCCTCGATCTACCGCTGGCCGATACGCGAGCAGCATACTCCTATTGGCACGCCGCGGAGTTCACTATCGGAGCCATCATCGGCCAATTGAGCCTGGGGCTTGCTATGGCTCTCGTCGTCCATCAGGCCCGCCGTTGGGTCGGTTTCGCCCGTCTGGTCTTCTTCATGCCGGTGGTTCTACCTGGGGTGGCCATCAATCTTCTCTTCGGCAACGTCCTTTACAATCCCCGCTGGGGGGTCCTCGCCCAGCTCTTCGGGATGATCCGCATGCCCTCGTTCATCTCGAACTTCCTCGGCGGCCCGACCTGGCTGCTCGATCCCCAGACGGCCATGAGGGCCATTGTGGTCATGCAGGTATGGCAGTGGGCGGGATACTATATGGTCATCTTCCTGGCCGGCTTGCAGGGCATCCCTCAAGAGTTTTACGAGGCGGCCAAGGTGGACGGGGCGAACGTCTTGCAACGCTTCAGGCACGTCACGATCCCGATGCTCAGGCCCACCTTGGCCCTGGCTCTGGTGTTAAATATCATCGGCTCGATGCAGGTCTTCACTCCCGTGCAGATGATGACCCAGGGGGGACCGGCCCGTGCCACCGAGGTGACGGTGCTTCTGATGTTTAACACCACCTTCGGCTATTTCAAGTACAGCTACGGGGCCACTATGGCCATAATCCTCTTCTTTGTCATCCTGGCTCTGAGCCTTCTGCAATTGCGGCTTCTGCGCGCCGGGGAAGAGATATTATAGAGTGCTGGGCTAAAGTCTAGCGCGAGCGGACGAAAGTGCGAGCGGACAGAGCGGTAAACAGATACGTCATAGGGGGGTACAATGGCTGAACTTGGGGTCGAAAAACGAACGGAGCCGTCTGAGATTCAAGCGATCAGGAGCACAGGGCCGGCTCTGCTGGCCAGCGTGAGGATGCGGGGGATCATCAGCAATACGATGATCTCTCTCTTTATTCTTGTGGGCACCTTTACGATGGCCTCGCCGTTGCTGTGGATGCTCATCACCGCCTTCAAAAGTCAGGAGGAAGCGCGGGCGATCCCCTTGCGACTGTTCCCGACGGTATGGAGGTGGCAAAACTTTATTGAGATCTGGCAGGTGACACCGCTAGGGCGCGGCCTGTTGAACAGCTTTTTCATCGGGGGGTGCGTCACGGCAGGGGTAGTGGTGACCAGCACGATTTCGGGATATGCTTTTGCCAAGCTGCGCTTCCCAGGCCGGGATACGCTTTTTATCCTTATCTTATCCACGATGATGGTGCCTTTCTTCTTGCAGGCCATCCCCCTCTTCGTCATCATGGCCAAGCTGGGTTGGATCAACACCTATCAGGCTTTGATTGTGCCCGGGTTAGTTTCTGCCTTCGGTATCTTTCTCATGCGTCAGTTTATGCTCACCATCCCCACCGAACTGATTGATGCGGCCCGGATAGACGGCTGCTCGGAATTTGGCATCCTCTGGCGGATCATGTTGCCCCTTGTCAAGTCCGCGGCCGCAGCCTTGAGCATCTTCACCTTCATCTTCAGTTGGCAAGACCTGTTCTGGCCCCTATTGGTTGCCAAGAAGCCCGACTACTTCCCGGCCCAACTGGCCATCTACTACATCCAGGGGCAATACGGCGACTACACCAGCCTGCTCATGGCTGCCGGCACGGTCGCCATTCTTCCCTCTCTCATCATGTTCCTCATCTTGCAGGAACGTATGGTCAAGGGTGTGACGCTGACGGGGATGAAGGGTTAACCTCTTTTACCAGCACAATCCCTATGCCTGCCACGCCTCCAATAACTCGCTCAGGTCGGCGAACACCCAATCTGGCTGCGGATCGGCCGTGGCGAACCGCTGGGCGCTGGTGACGCCGCACAGCACGCCGATGGTCTTCAGCCCGGCGCGGTGGCCCCCCATGATGTCCGTCTCGTAGCGGTCGCCGATGATTGCCGTCTCTTCCGCCCGGGTGCCCAGGCGGGCCAGCGCCTGCATGAAGATGCCCGACTCCGGCTTGCCGATCACTTTGGCTTTGACGCCGGTGGCCGTCTCCAGCATGGCTACGATGGAGCCGGCCCCCGGGATCTCCCCCTGCTCTGTGGGCAGGCTGGCGTCGGTGTTCGTAGCGATCAGCAGCGCTCCCCGTCGGATGGCCAGGGCGGCCTCCCGCGCCTTAGCGTAGGTGAAGCTGGAATCGAACCCGACGACGACATAATCGGCCTGCTTGTGGTCATCCACCAGATGGAAACCGTAGTCGGTCAGTGCCTCCTGGAGGCCCCGCTCGCCGATGACCAGCACATTTGCATCCCCTGAACCTTCCTCTTTCAGCCACGCCGCCGTAGCCAGCGCCGAGGTCAAGACGTGATCCTGACTGACGTAGATGCCCAGAGTGGCCAGCTTCTCTGCATACTGGCCGGGCGTGCGGCTCGAGTTGTTGGTCAGGAACAAAAACGGTGTGCCTTCTGCTTGCAAGTGAGCGATGAAAGCCTGCGCGCCGGGGAGCAACTCATTTCCGGCGTAGATCACGCCGTCCATGTCGAGGATGAAAGCTCGGATGTCATGTAAAGAAGGTATTGTCACGGTGCTCGTTCTTCCAACCTCAAGACCAGTTATGCATTCGTTTCGTCTTCGTTCT
>DAOUAJ010000269.1:0-3168 GCA_034433615.1 Anaerolineae bacterium
GCAGGCGTCCGCCCCGTGGTGCTGGTGCAGCGCAATACACTGGCTCGCTTCACTCGCACTGTGGTCGTGGTGCCCTTTACCACGAACCTACGCCGAGCGCAAGTTCCTGGAACTGTCTTGATCCCAGCAGAGCAGGGTGGTCTTGCTCAGGATTCGGTGGCTCTATGCTACCAAATCGTCGTATTGGACCGACAGCGTTTGCGGCGCAAGCTGGGCACACTTTCCCCAACTTATCTCCTGGCACTGGACCGGGCTCTCAGGTACACGCTGGACTTGGGTTGACCCAGTGAACGTTCCAGCCCCCAACTGCGCGCATGCATTGCAAAGGATGCCTCCTTACTGGCGTAGCACTCCTGCTGGGTGGATTGCTGGCTCTCGGCGTATTTACGATCACAGCAGGGCATTTCCTGGCCACAGAGGATGCGATCTCTCAGGCTGATGCCATTGTGGTCTTGGGTGGCGAGGATAGAAGCTTTTTCAGGGTCCAGCAGGCTCTGGATCTCTTCAACAAAGGCTACGCCCCGCTCGTGGTGTTCAGTGGTGGTACGTTGGCGGATGCCGGCCTGGCTTGCTCATCAGCCCAACTGTCGGTGGAGGCTGCTCAGCAGTTGGGCCTGCCGGCTGATGCGACCATCATTGTCAGTGGCGCCCAAAGCACCTACGACGAGGCACTGAACATCCATCGGCTGGCTCAGCAACATGGCTGGCGCTCCCTCATCCTCGTCACCGACCTGTTTCACACCCGCCGCGCCGCCCGCACCCTCCGCACCCTTCTGCCGGATACCACCGTTTACGTCAGCGCCGCGCCTGATCCCCGCTACGACGCCAGCCGCTGGTGGCAGAGTGAGTACAGCCTAGTGGCCGTGTTCAGCGAGTTAATCAAGCTAGGGTACTATTGGGCAAAGTACGGAATCGTGCCTGTGGGTTAAGGGATGGAGGGGGATCGAAAACAGGAAGACAATGGGTGTAAAGCGGCGCCAGCGCACTGGTTGTATCTCCTCGCCTTGATCAACTGATCTAACAGTGCTAAAATCATCGTGAAGGGCGTCCAGTCGGCCAGCCAAGATCTTCAGAGAGGAATCAGGCCGGACGGGAGGCTACATCCTCTTCAGGGTCAAGGAATGGCAAGGGCGAGTGATTCAGGGTATTCCTTTGTCACCGGTGTGCTGATCCACGAGAAGATGTGTCTGATTAGGGATGAGGATGACCTATCAGCCCTTGGAATAGGCGGGCTTGATTGAAAAAGAGGAGTTCAGTTCAGAGCACCAGGGAGGTAATATGGCTGTACGGGCCGGCGGAATCCTCAACACAGTGGCCCAGGAACTACATATTCCAGAGGAGGAGTTGCTCAGGCAGGGGTTACGGGTCTTCTTGGAGCGCCAACTCCGTGCAGTCAAGGCCGAGATCTTTGAAATCCACGGTCGCTACGGCATCTCCAGCGTTGAGGAGATGGAAACCCGCTATCGGGATGGCACTCTGGAAGAAGCCGATTCCTGGCGAGACCTGCAGCGCTTGGACCACCTGGAGTATAAGCGGGATCGTCTGCTGCAGCTTCTTGACGCTGTCATATGAGCCTGGTAGATGTCGAGCGCCTGCGCGGGATTGCCGAAGTGGAGTTTGCTGACATCGTGGTGGAAGCTTTCGTCCCCGATGTCAACGAACTCCGCATCATCCTGACGGACGGCAGCTTTGTCGACGTCTGGTTTTCACTGAAGTTAGCGGGCCGATACAGTTACCACTGGGAGCGTCGCGCGGTTGACGGCACTATCTACCGCCACGATAATGCGCCCCACAAGCACTGGCAGTCAGTGGCCACGTTCCCCAAACACTTCCACAATGCAAGTGAGACCAACGTTGTAGAGAGCTATCTGAGCGAAGTTTCGGAGAAAGCATTGCGGGAATTCCTGACCTTTGTCCGGAACAAGATGGCTACAACATCTGGGAATGTTCAATGAGCCTTCGTCCACTCATCCCTATGTCATCGCCCGACATCACCGCTGCCGAAATCGAGGCAGTGAACCAGGTGCTCCAGACCCCCTACCTCAGCATCGGCCCCCGTATCACTGAGTTCGAGGAGCGCTTCGCCGCCTACATTGGAGCACGCCACGCCATTGGCGTCTCCAACGGCACCGCCGGCCTCCACCTCTGCGTCATCGCCGCTGGCGTGGGCGAAGGCGACCCGGTCATCACCACCCCCTTCTCCTTCGTCGCCTCCGCTAACGTCATCCTCTACGAACGCGCCATCCCCGTCTTCGTAGACATTGACCCGGCTACAGGGAACATTGATCCCGCTCTCATTGCCGAAGCAGCCAGTAACCTGACAAGGAGACAAGGAGACCAGGAGACAAGGAGAGGTGGAGAGGGGGAGAGAAAGGGACGGTTGAAAGCGATTTTGCCGGTTCATGCGTTTGGGCAGCCTGCCGACATGGACCCCATCCTCGACGTGGCAAGGGAGTACAACCTGGCCATCATCGAAGACGCCTGCGAAGCCCTCGGCGCCGAATACAAAGGCCGCCGCGTCGGTGCTCAACGTTCAACGTTGAACGTTCAACATTCTAACGTTCAACTTGCAACGGTTTTCGCCTTTTACCCCAACAAGCAGATCACCACCGGCGAAGGGGGCATGATCGTCACCGATCGGGACGACTGGGATGCCCTCTTCCGCTCGCTGCGCGACCAGGGATGGGATGCGTTCAACGCCCGGCCCGATCAGACCCGCCTGGGCTACAGCTACCGGCTGGACGAGATGAGCGCCGCCCTGGGCCTGGCTGAGGGGAGCACGGGAGCTGGGGTGCAGAGGAGCACGGGGGCGGAGGAGCGGAGGAGCCAGGGAGCAGGGGAGAATTCACCCTAGCACCTCCGCACCTCTGCCCCTCCGCCCAATATCCGCCTGGCTCCACACATCAACCGCGACGCCGTCATGGCCGCGCTGCAGGAGCGGGGCATCTCCTCGCGCCCCTACTTCACCCCCATTCACCTCCAGCCCTTCTACCGCGAGCGCTTCGGCTACCGCGTAGGCGACTTCCCCGTTACCGAAGCCGTCGCCCGCTCCGTCCTGGCCCTGCCCTTCTCCAGCGTGATGACCGAGGAGCAGGTGGAGTATGTGTGTGAGAATCTGACAGATGTTCTGACAAAACAACTGCTGTTTGAGGATAGAAATGCATCCAT
>DAOUAJ010000270.1:0-5915 GCA_034433615.1 Anaerolineae bacterium
GGCAGCGAGGAGGAGCGGCATAGCGGCGGGGCATTGGCACGAGAGCGGGAGCGGCGGGCGTTGCCCGGACAGATCGAATCGGCCGCGCGGGCTGTGGCTGAGGCGCAACAGCAGGTGGAGCAGTGGCGAGAGGCCCAGCGTCAAGCCGAGGCGGACGTTGCTACCTACGAGCAGGCCATGCGGGAGACATCTGGCCAGCAGGCGATCCTGCAACGCCAGCTCCAGGAGCACCAGCGGGCACTGGATCGAGTGCGCCAGGCTGCAGAGTGGCATCGGTCACTGATCGCGCGGGCGGAACAACGGATAGCAGAGCTGGCGCAACAGGTGGCCCATCTCCAGGTGAAGATGACGGAGCTGGAGAAAGTACAGGCGATGCGCGCTGAGGAGCTGGCCCGAGCGGAGGCCGACTTGCAGGCATTGGCAGGTGGAGAAGCCATCGCGCGGGCGGCCGAGGCGCGGGCGGCCGTGACAGCAGCGGAGGCCGAATGCCGATCACAGGAAGCGTTGCTGCGCCAGGCCCAGGAAACGT
Source organism: Anaerolineae bacterium (assembly GCA_034433615.1). Classification (GTDB taxonomy): domain Bacteria; phylum Chloroflexota; class Anaerolineae; order DUEN01; family DUEN01; genus DAOUAJ01. The sequence goes on from DAOUAJ010000270.1 coordinate 530, forward strand.
TACGTCAGGCGGAGGCAGATCAGCAGGCACGAGAACGCCGGCTAGCTGATCTGACGGCGGAACGCGAACGGCTTGCTGCTGAACTGGCAGGATTGAAGGGCGAGATCGAGGGATTGCAGGCCCAGATGGATCGGCTGGCAGAACAAATCGCACCGGCCGAGGCAGAAGTGGCCCAACTGGCAGCCATGCAGACCGGCGAAGAGGCTCAGGCAGTGTTGGTACGGCAACAGGTGCGCCAGGAGGAGGCAGCGCACCATCAGGCGCAACTCGCGCTGGAGCGGGCGCAAGATGAGGTAAACCGGCTGCGCCGTGAGATTGAGCGTGAGCTGGGGTCTGTGGTGTTGGAAGCGGGAACAGGGGCAGGGCAGCTACCGTTGCCTCTGCCCTCCCTGGTGGAATCGTTGCCGGCAGTCATCCTTCCGCCAGAAGGTCTGGAGCAAGACATCCAGCGGCTGCGCACCCAGCTTGGCCGTCTGGGTCATGTGAATCCGAACGCGCTCGCTGAATACGCTGAGACACTGGAACGGCATGCCTTTCTCTCGGCGCAACTGGCTGATCTCAACGACGCCGTGGCTGGGTTGCAGCAAGTGATCGCCGAGTTAAACGAACTGATGGACCGCGATTTCAAGCGCACCTTCGAACAGGTGGCTGCACGTTTTCGGGAGCATTTCAGCCGGCTGTTCGGCGGCGGCACGGCCCGCCTGGAGCTCACAGACCCCGATCATCTCAGCACAACCGGGGTTGACATCGTGGTTCACTTGCCGGGGAAGCGGGCCCAATCCCTGGCGCTCCTGTCCGGCGGTGAGCGCGCGCTGACCGCGGCAGCATTGATCTTCGCCCTGCTGGAAGCGAATCCGCCGCCCTTTTGCATCCTCGACGAAGTGGATGCCGCCCTGGACGAGGCCAACGTGGAGCGGTTTCGAGAGACGCTCAAAGCGCTGGCGGAACGTATCCAGTTTATTGTCATCACCCACAACCGGGGGACGGTGGAGGTGGCCGATACGATCTACGGCATCTCGATGACGGCTGATGGCATCTCCCGGGTGCTCTCCCTCAGCATGAAGGACGTGCCGGAGGCAGTCTGATGGAAGGTCTACCGTCACGAGCGCGTCTGGGAATCCTCCACCGGCTGCGCGTGTACGGGCTGGCCATGCTGGTCTGCACATTGTGGGGAACCAGCTTTGTGCTGACGAAGATCGCTCTGGCCGAGTTAGGACCGTTTGCCGTTGCCTTTGGACGCTGGACGTTGGCGACGACTGTCTTTGCACTTTATCTGCCCCTGATGGGCTATATGTCCACTGTCTGCCGGGCTCTGCGCCATCATTGGAGCGCGTTCGCTTTGCTGGGTATGGTGGGAATCAGCCTGTTCTATGCATTGCAAAATATGGGATTGCGGTTTTCCACCGCCGTGAACGTCGGGCTGGTCATCAACCTGACCTCGGTGTTCATTGCAATCCTGGGGGTGTGGTGGCTGAGAGAGCGCCTGCAAGGGTACGCGGTAGCCGGGGTGGTCATCTCCTTCCTGGGTGTATCGCTCGTTACTCTCCAGGGTGGCCGCGTGACCTTTGGCAACCAATCCTGGTTGGGAGATGGTCTGACCGTTCTGGCCGCGTTGTGTGCGGCTGTGTACTCGGTGTACGGGAAGCGGGTGGTCGCTCAGTATCCACCTGCCGTGGTGACCGGACTGGCTGCGTTGTTTGGGACAGCCTTCCTGCTGCCACTGGTCATCTGGGAGGGGTGGGTCTGGCCTGTCTCACCGTCCGTGCAGGGGGCTCTGGTGATTCTGGGGCTGGGCAGTGGGGCACTGGCTAATCTTTGGTGGTGGAAGGTGTTGGAGCAGAGTGATGCCGCCCGGGCAGGCACCTACCTCTTCTTGATCCCCATCATCTCTACGGCTCTGGCAGTGGCTTTCCTGGAAGAGCCTTTCACCTGGGTAACGGCCCTGGGTGCCTTTCTGGTCGTGGGTGGAGTCGCCCTTACCCAGTACAACCCGGCCGGCTGACGCTGCCCGCTGCATCCAGGAGGTGGCAATTTGTCGTTTCTTGTGCTTACGGGTATAATTGTCTTTTGGAGATGAAAACTCCGGATTGCATGGAACCATCCTTGTAGCTTTAGAAGTGTGGTAAAGTGCCGGATGCTAATTGGAGGAACCAGAGAGTGCTACAGCGCAAGACACAAACCTCAGAGTTCTGGGAAAACGAATTCGAGGTCACCTCGGACGACCTGGAACACCTTTACAATCTGATTTTCGAGCGTAATAGCCCCGTTTCGACTGCAGAACTCGTGCAAGAGGTGATCCGCTACCGCTGTCAGCAAGAAGAAGAACGGATGCGGGCAGAGCTGTCCCGTGGCGTTGTATATCAGCCACGCGATAGCTATACCGTCGGTCAGCAAATCGTATTCCCTGTGTTTGATTATCGTCTAGGCATGGTTGTCTCGCTGCGCCCCGGCCGCAATCCCGAGCATGGGGAGTTCGATGTCATCGCCGTGCAGTTCGAAGGGGAAGAGGCTTTGCGGGAGTTTGCTGCCAACTTGAAGACGCCCCATAAACTGAATCGGGGGGATGGTGAGGCCGATCTATGGGGGGCGGCCAACCTTACCCCACCAGAAGAATTATGCAAAGCACACGGCGAACGAGTGCGGCAACTGCTTCTGGAAGCCCTCCGACAGCCGGGGGCGGAGTTCGTCTCCTACGATGATCAATGGTTGCTGCAAGGGTTGCTGGCTGAAGTCCATGTGGGCCATTTGAACCTGGCGGAAGCCTTGATCGAGGTGAAGAGGCAGCCTCTGAGTGTTCAACAGTTATTGACCGAGCTGGGGCTGCCCGTAGAAGTGCCTGAATCCATTAAGACCTTTTCTCTCAATGTGGCATTGCAGCAGGATGAAAGATTTGATCTGGTTCACAGCCGCGACGGCATCCGTTGGTTCCTGCGGCGCATGGAGCCGGCCGATGCACTGAGCATACCCAAGAGGTTGGTCTACACGCCGATTCGATACAATCGAGCCCTCCTTAGTGTTGAGTTACTCCAGATCGAGTGGGAACTGGACGACGAATGGACCGAGGGAGGCATCAGCACCGATTCCGCTTCCCTGGTCCCCAGCACGACAGTGGTGTTAACCTATCCACACTGGAAATCGGGCACATTGCCATTAAGCTCGCGGACGCGCTCTTTCTTCCCTCCGGGTACACACGGGCGCGGCATGATCACTTTTGTTGACGGTCGCTGGGGGCAGCGCTTCCCTGGTTGGGTCGTTTACGATGGCCAGTATGTATGTGGGCTGGCTTCCTGGTATGAGCAGCACAAGCTGCCGGCAGGCGCTTACATTACGCTCGAGCGCACGGCTGATCCCAACGAGATCACGGTAGACTTCCGCCCACGCCGTATGCGTCGGGAATGGGTGCGCACAGCCGGCGTGGAGAATGATCGTCTAGTTTTCCAAATGCAGAAGTGGCCCGTCGCTTGCGAATACGACGAACATTTAATTGTAGGGGAAGAGAACCCGGAGGCATTAGAGGCTTTGCGGATGCAATTGGCCGCGCGCGAGGTCAGCATTCCCGAACTCCTGGCCACGGTATTCCCTGAACTAGCGAAGCTCAGCCCGCAAGGTACTGTGCATGCCAAGACCCTGTACCTGGCTATCAACCTGGTACGTCGTTGTGCGCCGGGGCCGATCTTTGCCGCTCTGATGTCCGATCGCTCGTACAAGGAGATGGGCGGCGGTTACTACGCGTTGAGCAGCCGTTGATGAGGAAGAGATCATGGCCTGGTCAAAGCCTACGGTAGATACTAAATTTTACATTGATCGCGATTGGTGGAAACATAGCGGGTTGGATTTTCGCCTCTACCTGCGTAGCCAGCTCTGCCCGGAGTGTCAGGAGCGATTCGCCGACCATCGCGCCACGGAGATGGTGGACTGGGTAGACCCGGATACGGCTGAGATCAAACAGACCGATGCGCTAATGGAGTGCCTGCGCACTTATTGCGTCAATCATGCGGGATTTATCAGCCCGCAGGTACCTGTGGCCTCAGCCGCCTTTCGGCTGTTGCTGGTCAACGAGAATCGTCCCATGTCGCCTCGCGAGATGCATGAGGTCATCCAATGGCGGCAGCCCGAAGCGATTTTGCGGATCCTGGCTGGAGGTCGGGTCTATCTGGGCATTCGCCCGGTGAAGGACGAATAAGCTTTTGGATAGACCATGCTGAACACGACAGGACCTGACAGGTTTTCCAAAACTTGTCAGGTCTTTGTTTTACACGTCCAGCGTGAGCTTGCTCTGTCGAATGCGGGCAAACGCAGCGGATGGGTCTAGCCTCTCATCTGAGAGGCGCAGGTACAGATACTTGAAAACGTCACGCATAATGGCGGTCAGGGGCACGGCCAGAAGCATCCCCCACAACCCGGCTATCTCGTTCCCTATGACCAGTACCAGCATGATCAGCGCGGGGTGGAGTTGAACACTCTGCCCCTGGATGCGCGGCACCAGGAAGATGTTCTCCACCTGCTGCACACCCACGAAGAGGAGGAAAGCCCACAGAGCTTTGGTGGGAGATTGCAGCAGCGCGACCAGGAGCGCCGGGATAGCCCCCAGGATCGGGCCGACGAAAGGGAAGATCTCCAGAACGCCAGCTACTAATCCCAGCACCAGAGGGAACCTGACCCCTATGATGGCCAGCCCGATGGAGTCAATGATGAAGATAAAAAGACAGAGAAGAAGCTGACCACGGATATAGGCGCTAAGCACACCGTCGCCTGCCCGAATGAGGAAATAGGCATCCAGCCGGTGGCGCTCCGGGATCAGGTGCATGACGCCAGAGACAAGCCGTGCCTGGTCGTTCAGAATATAGAAAAGCCAGAAGGGCAGGATCAGAATGCCCAGAACGAAGCTGACCGTGCCGGTAATAACAGTGACCGTACGGGTGACACCCTGCTGTATACCACTGACCACCAGCGAGGCAGCTCGCTGGATCCATTCCAATATCCATTGCTCTACCTGAGGCCGTAAGTTACCCTGGGCAATCTCTTCCAGTTTGACACCAAAATACTGCTCGGCCAACTGGCCAACGGTATCCCAGGCGTTCAGATACCAGTTCGTCAACCCCAGGCTCATATGGCCACGAGCGCCTTCCAGAAGGATGGGGAAGGCGGCCAATAACTCCTGGAGCTGCTCTCGGATCAACGGCACCAAAAATGCCACAATCGTGATCGCTACGCCGATAATCAGCAGATAGACGATGACGATAGCCAACGGCCGTGCTATGTGGGCGCGCCGCAGGGCAATCGGCATGTGCTCATCCAGAAAGTTGACCACAGGGTGTACCACGTATCCGATCAAGAGGGCAATCAGGTAGGGATGAAGACCGCCGCGCGCGGCCCATATGGTCCA
>DAOUAJ010000271.1:0-1703 GCA_034433615.1 Anaerolineae bacterium
ACACCTCGTCCCTCCAGCTATCCTTACCTCACCAGGATCGGCAGGAAGTGACGATGGAGTTCGCCTCCGGCGACCAACGTCACGCCATGGGCGGCTTTGTCATCCGCCCACGCCAGCGCCGGCCCCACGGCCTCCCGCCCGGCCACCCGCCAGGCGATGGGCTCCCCCGCCCGGAAGCCGGGCGTGCGCCCATCCTCGTCCGCGCCGTAGAGGAGCATCAGCGGGAAGGCCCCGCCCTCCATCACCACGGCGCAGCCGGCCACCTCCCCGCGCGGGGTCACCGCCTCCACCCGCGCGCCCGCCGGCGCCGGTTGACCGCCAACGAACACCTGGCCATAGGCCAGCGTCACGTACGGCGAGGGCTGTGCGGAGGTGCCTTCTGTGCATGGGTGCGGAGGTGAGTTTTCTCCTGCTCCCTTGCTCCTCTGCTCCCTTGCTCCTCCGCTCCTCCGCCCCCCAGCTCCCCGGCCGGGTAGGTCAACACCCCGTCGGCGGTCATGCGGATCAGATACCCTGTCCCCTGCTCCATCTCCCGCAGGGACTGGAACTGGTCGGGCAGGCCGACGACATAGGCCCCCCGCTTCGGCAACTCAGCATGAGTTGTTTGCCGGCATGCGCAAAGAATGTTATAATGATAATCAGAGCCATGAAAACGGTGATCGTCACGCACAGAGGAGAAGTTCCTATGACCCTTGATGAAATTCTCCAGGACATCCACGCCCTCGAAGAGGACCTGATCGCTTACGAACGTAAGTATGGCGTGCTGTCGGAAACGTTCTATGAGTCGTACGTCAATGGCGAAGAGCCACCCGATGACGCTTGGGTGTTGGACTGGAACGACTGGGCTGGGGCATATGAAATCTGGTTGCGCCGTCGCCAGCAATACCAGGACCTTATCCGCTCCCTAAAAGAACATACGCCCCTTTCAAGCGTCATCGAACGAGCAGCACGCCGTGAACCCATTTCAATCCCTGCGTGATTACGAAGAATTCGTCTACACACTGCCGCAGCAGGTTCCATCAATTGCGTCTTCGACATTGACCGTGGTGCGTCGTGGTGCGCGACTGGTCACCGTGACCGGTGAGATCAACTTCCCCGGTGGCTATCGCCTTGTCGTTCGGGAGCGCCTGACTTTTGATGCCGGACCACTCGTTCTGACGCGCTACGGCTATGAAGTCTGGAAAGGTCAGGAGAAGCTGTACTGGTACGACTCGCAGCCACATCCCCATGATCCTACGCTGGCAGTCACACATCCCCACCACAAGCACATTCCCCCTAACATCAAACATACCCGCATTCCGGCTCCCGGGCTGAGCTTTACCCGTCCCAACCTGCCCTTCCTGATCGAAGAGATCGAACGAGAATTTCTGCCTTCGCCCGGCGGCTGAAGCCGCGGGCTACCCCGGCGAGGTCGGCCCTCACCTTCCCCCGTCTCCCCCTTCCTCTCCCAACTTTGGGAGAGGAAGGGGGTTGGGGGGATAGTGAGGGCTTCTCACATCCGCCTCACCGCATGATCACCGGCAGGTAGATGGCCGGGCCACCGGCCGGCGCGCCGGCCTCCAGCCGCACCTCGTGCGGCGTCTTGTCATCCGCCCACGCCACGGCCGGCCCCGCTGCCTCCCGGCCGTCCACCCGCCAGGCGATGAGCTCCATAGGATGTAGTGTAAGCTTCAACCCGCCGTATGCGGCCTGAAGGCCGCGCC
>DAOUAJ010000272.1:0-11344 GCA_034433615.1 Anaerolineae bacterium
GATCACGCTGCAACAGATCCCCGAAGAGTTCATCACCAAGATATTGACCATGGCGGCCGCGGGCACGTTGCCGGACGTCGTGCGTGTCTGGGAGCCCACGGTGCTGGAGTTCGGGCGCGCTGGCACAGTGATTGACCTGCAACCGATGGTGGACGCCGAGCCAGAGTTCCATCCCGAGGACTTCATCGAGAGCTTGTGGGAGTTCCCGGTGATCGGTGGCAAGCGCTTTGGCATCGCGGATGGCTGGAACGGGCATCTGGCCTTCTACAACAAAGATCTCTTCGATCAGGCCGGCGTGCCCTATCCGGACGAGAACTGGAACTGGGACGACTATGTGGCCCGTGCCAGGAAAATCTCCAAACCTGAAGAGAAGATCTGGGGATCCGACGGCCTATTCATTGGCTGGCTGCATTGGAGCTACAAGCTCATCTGGCAGAATGGCGGCCAAGTCTACAACGAGGACTACACGGAGTGCCTGCTGGACCGGCCCGAGGCCATCGAGGCGATCCAATACTGGGCCGATCTGCTGCACGAGGCAGTGATCATGCCGTCGCCAGCCCAGGCCGAGGGGTTAGGTGACCTGTTCCAGTCAGGGCACGCCGCCATCCAGCGCGTGGGCACCTGGGTCATGGGGCCGCTGGCCAAGGCCGCCTTCAAGTGGGACATGGTGCCGGAGCCAAAGCAGAAGGAGCGTCGCACCCTGCTGCACACGGCCTTCAACGTGATCCCCACCACGACGAAAGATAAGGAAACGGCCTGGAAGTGGCTGAACTGGATCGTGGGCCCGGTGGGCATGTATGAGTACGTCAAGAGGAACGCCACCCCGGCGCCCCGCCGAAGCGTCAACGCCAAGCGTCCCTGGGTCCAGGAAGGTGTGGACGCCCATTGGGACTATGTGCCAGAGGCAGGCGAATATGGCATCCTGGTGCCGGCGCCACCTAACGTCGGTGAGGTCGAGAAGCTCCAGAACGATGCCATCCAGGCCGTCTACCTGGGCAAGATGACGGCGCAAGAGGCGCTCACCGAGGTCGCTCCCAAGGTGACGGAAGCATTGAGGCGCAAGGCGTAATTGCAACCGGCAAAATACCCCAGGCTAAGACTTCCGAAGTGTATTTGTTTACCGCCCCCTCATTTCTCTGCCCCCCTTCTCCCCCGCAGGCGGGGGAGAAGGGGGAAATGAAGAGGGTTTGGGGCGGGCGGCGAAGCTGTCCGCTCTAAACCCCTCCATCCTCCCCCTCCCCACGCTGCGAAGCAGTGATGGGGAGGGGGCAGGGGGAGAGGAGAAAATCGAGCACATCTAAAAGTGTGAGCCAATTTCCCTGAAAATTGGTGTTCGCCGTGGGGCTCTCAGTCATGAGGTAGGGCCGGGCTGCCTGGGGCCTTACCCCATCGTTGTGCCATGAGGGTTTACATGCAACGTGACCGGTTATGGTCAAATCGGCGGCTGAAGCAGGCCATTGAGGGCTATCTGTTCATTTCTCCCTGGATCGTGGGGTTCATTTTGTTCACGGCCGGCCCCATCCTCGCTTCTTTAGTGCTGAGCTTCTTCGAATGGAGCTTGATTCGCCCGCCGCGCTTGGTCGCGCTCCAGAACTACGTCAAAATCTTCACCGGTGATCCTCTGTTCTGGCAGTCGTTGAAGGTCACGCTGATCTATGTGGTGGTAGCGATCCCTCTGCAGCTTGCGTTCGCGCTCTTCCTGGCTGTCCTGCTTAACCAGAAGGTGCGCATGATCCCCCTCTTCCGCACGATCTTCTATCTGCCGTCTCAGGTGAGCGCGGTAGCTATCTCCGTGATTTTCTTGTGGATTTACCATCCGGAACTCGGCCTGCTGAACGAGCTGCTCCGCCATGTAGGCATCAAGGGACCGGCCTGGCTCATCTCGGAGCGGTGGGCACTACCCGCTCTCATCGGCATGAGCCTGTGGTCGGTGGGCGGGGCGATGATCATCCTGCTGGCCGGGTTGCAGGACGTTCCTCAGCATCTGTATGAGGCAGCTTCCCTGGACGGCGCAGGGGAGTTCGCCAAGTTCCGCTTTGTCACGTTGCCGATGCTGTCGCCTGTGCTCTTTTTCAACCTGGTGCTGGGCATCATCGCCGGTTTTCAGTACTTTGCTCAGGCTTATGTCATGACGCGAGGGGGGCCGCTGAACGCCACGTTGTTTTATGCGCTGTACCTGTACCTCAACGCGTTCAACTTTCTGAAGATGGGATATGCGGCTGCCCTGGCCTGGATTCTGTTCGTGATCATGATCGTGGTGACGATCTGGCAGCTCAGGCTGGCCCGGCGCTGGGTCTATTACGAGTTCGAGGGGGCGCGAAGGTAGCCATGGCTAGCGGTCAGAGTGTCTATCAGGACGTCAGCGCTCGTGGGAGACGCGTGGGGCTCCTGGGGCAACAGGGGGTGCTCGCCAGCCAGCGCCGCTTTGAGCTGGTACGCCGGGTGATCGCCTATCTGCTCTTATGTACCTTTGGTTTCGCCATGCTCCTCCCGTTTTTGTGGATGGTCTCGACGGCGCTCAAACCTGATGCTCTGGTCTTCAGCATCCCGCCACGATGGTTCCCGCGCCCGTGGGTCTGGCGTAATTTCATTGATTCGATGACGATCCTGGGCCATCCGGTCCACCTTTACGCGCGTAATACCGTGCTGATCGCGGTGCTCGGCGTGCTCGGTGTGGTGATATCGAGCTCGTTGGTGGCGTTTGGGTTCGCCCGGCTCGAGTTCCCCGGCCGGGATGCCCTCTTCGTGCTGGTGGTCAGCACGATGATGCTTCCCCGTTTCATCACCATCGTACCGCAGTTCATCCTGTTTCAGAAGATGGGGTGGCTGGACACCTTCAAGCCACTGATCGTCCCGTACTGGTTTGGAGCGCCCTTTCACATCTTCCTCTTGCGGCAGTTTTTCCTGGCGATCCCGGCCGAACTGGACGATGCCGCTCGCGTCGACGGCGCCTCCAGCCTGCGGATCTACATGCGGATCATTTTACCTCTCTCCAAGCCAGCCCTGGCCACGGTTGCAATCTTTGCCTTTGTCTATCATTGGAACGACCTGCTGGAGCCATTGATTTTCTTGTCCTCCCAAAATAACTGGACTCTGGCGCTCTTTTTAGCCAGCTTTAAGGGGTACATGATGGAGCCGCGCTGGAATCTGCTGATGGCCGCCTCGACGATCTTGACGTTGCCCGTGTTGATCCTCTTCTTCTTCGCGCAGCGGCTGTTCATCGGCGGCATCACCGTTACCGGCATCAAGGGGTAGAGTAATGAACAAAGTCGGATTCGGTGTCATCGGTACCGGGCTGTTCGGTGAGAACCACGCGCTGGCCTACAGCCGGCTGCCCGGCGTGGAACTGGTGGCAGTGTGCGATGTGAACGGCGAGCGCGCCCAGGCTGTAGCTCAGAAGTATGGCGCTCGTGCCTGCTACACCGATTATCAGGAGTTGTTGAAGCATTCTGACATCCAGGCTGTATCTATCGCCACGCCCGATTTCGCACACCGGGACATTGCGGTGGCGGCGGCGCAGGCTGGCAAGCACATCTTGTGCGAGAAGCCGCTGGCGACCAGCCTAGAGGATGCACAGGCCATGGTGAACGCAGCGCGCGTGGCCGGCATCAAGCTGATGGTGGACTTCCACAACCGCGTCAATCCGCCTTTCGTAGCGGCCAGGCGTAGCATCGAGGCAGGAGAGATCGGCCAGCCGGCCTACGCCTACATCCGCCTCAGCAACACCACCTTCGTCCCCCAGGAGATGCTGAGTTGGGCCAGCAGATCGTCGGCGTTATGGTTCTTGGGCAGCCACACCGTGGACCTCATGCGCTTTCTGCTCGACGACACGGTGCGCCGCGTTTATGCCGTCACCCGTGCCAGGATCCTCAAGAGCCAGGGCATAGGCACCCAGGACTTTCATGTGGCGATCATGGAGTTCACGCAGGGCACGGTAGTAACAATGGAGAACGCCTGGATTCTGCCGCGCAGCCAGCCGATGGTCTACGATTTCAAGCTGGAACTGTTAGGGAGCGAGGGCGCCATTTACGCGAACCCTTCACACCATGGAGCGTTAGAGAAACACGTTGGCAACAGACTCAGCTACGGCGACGTGCTGGGCATCACGCCGACCAGTGACTTGCGCATCGGCGGCTTCGTGCTGGAGGCCATTGCGCGCTTTGTGGACGCCGTTTTGTATGATCGGCCGCTGCTGGCAACGGGCGAGGACGGCCTGGAAGCCGTGCGCATTGTGAGCGCGATCGAGCGCTCGGCTGAGAGCGGGCAACCGGTGGACGTGGTAAATTGACAAGATGGCAGAGAGGTGCTATACTGAGGTTGTAGTGTAGTATAACTTTATACGGCGGAAAGATCGTAAATGATAGCTCAGGCTCTGGCCCTTATTAGCCTCGTTATTGTAGAGCTCCTGGTTCTTAAGATCCAGGAGCTATCCTGGTTAGGAGGCTAATCGAGCAGGGCTGGAGTTCTGCTGATTTGTCAACGTAGACCCCTCCTAAACCAGGAGGGGTTTTATTATTGTCCAGACCTGGCGGCACGGAGCCGCAATGAGCAATGGCGCCTCACCTACGACCCGGCGAAGGGTCGGTGAGGCGTTTCCGTTTACCACAAGTTGCCATTTCAGGGGAGGAAAGAGCGATGTTACGGACGGGTGCACAAATCGTATGGGAAAGTTTGTGTCGTGAGGGTGTGGAGGTGGTGTTTGGTGTCCCTGGTGGAGCCATCCTGCCGACTTATGACGCGATGCCCAGCTACCCGATTCGCCATGTGCTCGTGCGGCATGAGCAATGTGCAGCCCATGCCGCGGATGGGTATGCCCGTTCCACAGGCAAGGTCGGCGTTTGCATGGCTACCAGCGGGCCGGGTGCTACTAACCTGGTAACAGGCATCGCTAACGCGATGATGGACTCAGTACCCATCATTGCCATCACTGGCCAGGTCGCTACTCCCTTGATCGGTGGCGATGCGTTCCAGGAGACGGACGTCACCGGCATCACGCTTCCCATCACCAAGCATAATTATCTGGTGACAGACGTGCGGGATTTAGCCCGGGTGATGGCTGAAGCGTTCTACATTGCCCGCTCCGGGCGGCCCGGCCCTGTCCTGGTTGACATCGCCAAGGATGCCCAGCAGGCCAAGACCGAGTTCGTGTATCCTTCGCCAGAGGAGTTGTACCTGCCGGGCCTGCGCTTACCCAATCCGCCAGACCCTGAGGCCATCAGAGCGGCGGCGGCGCTCATCAACGCCGCCGAGCGCCCGCTCTTCCTGGCCGGGCACGGTGTGCAGATGGGAGATGCGACGTGGGAGTTGCGGCAAATTATCGAAAGGGCTGAGATCCCGGTTGTGACCACCTTGCTGGGGATCGGCAATTTGCCTGAGACCCATCCTCTGTGTCTGGGCATGGGGGGGATGCATGGCGAGGCGTATGCTAACCAGGCGATCCAGAGCTGTGACGTCTTGATCGCCGTCGGCATGCGGTTCGATGATCGCGTTACAGGGCGGCTGGATTGTTTCGCCAAGCAGGCGAAGATCATCCACTTCGAGATTGATCCGGCCGAGGTCGGCAAGAACGTCAAACCGCATATCACCGTCCTGGGGGATTGCAAAGATACTTTGGGAGCACTGTTGCCCCTGATCGAGGAGCGACGGCACGAGGCGTGGCTTGCCCTGATCAACACCTGGCGCGAGGACTCTCGTCAGCGAGATATTGTGAATGCAGAGGTTGACGAGCTGATCCCTCCTTTCGTAATGCGCCAGTTGTGGCAGGCGACGGGGAGTGATTGTATCGTCGTGACCGATGTAGGGCAGAATCAGATGTGGGAGGCCCAATATTTCATCCACGAGCGTCCGCGTCAATTGATCACTTCGGGTGGCCTGGGCACGATGGGATTCGCCGTGCCGGCAGCCATGGGGGTCAAGCTGGGCAACCCGGACACGGAGGTGTGGGCCATCTGTGGTGACGGCGGCTTCCAGATGACCATGCAGGAACTGGGCACCATCATGCAGGAGCGCATTCCGATCAAGATTGCGATCATCGTCAACGGGTTCCTGGGCATGGTACGTCAGTGGCAACAGTTCTTCTATGACAAGCGATACGCCGGGACCCCTATCCTCAGTCCCGATTACGTGAAGCTGGCGGACGCTTATGGGATCCCGGCTTGCCGGGTAAGCCGCAACGAAGAGGTGGCAGAGGCGATCGCCGCCGCCCGCGCTACCGAGGGACCTTATCTGATCGCCTTCCATGTCAAGGAAGAAGTTAACGTCTACCCGATGGTGGCACCGGGCGCTGGTGTGGGGGAGATGATCCGCCGCCCCAGGCCGCAGATCGTGCAGGGATACTCAGGCGTGGAACCGTCGTGGTGAGCGGTCAGCGGTCAGCAGTTAGCCATTAGCTTTTAGCGGTTAGCCTTTGGCTCTTAGCGAACGTCCGCTGGTTAGCCGCTCCTGGGGCTAATCGCTAACAGCTTATTGCTAACCGCTAATAGCTATCCGCTCACCATCGCAAGCAGTGAATCCTTTGGTTTGAGTGAAAACGTGCGGGGGTAGAGCAGATGAAACATACCGTGATCGCCTGGATGGAAGATAAACCCGGTGTCCTGAACCGGGTGGCAGGCCTGTTTCGCCGGCGCAACTTCAACATTGATAGCCTGGCTGTCGGACACAGTGAGACACCCGGCATCAGCCGCATGACTTTCGTCGTAGATGGCGATGACCGTATGGTGGATCAATCCATCAAGCAACTGGAAAAGTTGATTAATGTCACCCGCGTCGAGAACGTGACCGACCGGCCGGCGGTGATCCGCGAGCTGGCGTTGATTCGGGTTAAGGCGACGGGTGCCCAACGCTCGGAGATCGTCCAACTGGCGGACATTTTTCGCGCCCACATTGTGGACGTGGCACTGGATTCGTTGGTGGTGGAGATCACCGGCCCTGAGAGCCGGGTAAACTCTCTGGTCAGTCTCTTGAACCATTTTGGCATTCTGGAGATGGTGCGCACGGGACGGGTGGCGATGGTGCGCGGCAGTGGCAGCGTCACGCAGGACCGGGAGTTGACCCCCGGCTGGGGGCAAAATGGCGGCAATGGCGTGATGCGTAAGACGTGAGACGCGAAGGTGCCTCTCGTGTGTTGCGTTTTACGAATTACGTTTTAGACTTGATCACCGAGCACAGCAAAGGAGAGACGCAGGCATGGCAAAACTCTACTATGACGCAGATGCAGACCTGGGGCGGCTGGCCGGCAAGAAGGTCGCCGTCATCGGGTACGGCAGCCAGGGCCATGCCCACGCCCTGAATCTGAGGGACAGCGGCGTGGACGTGCGGGTGGGGCTTTACAAAGGCTCCAAGTCGTGGGGCCAGGCCGAGGGGGCGGGATTGACGGTGAAGCCCGTAGCCGAAGCGGCCGCCGAGGCTGATTTCATCATGATGCTCATCCCGGACACGGTCCAACCCAAGGTTTACAAAGAGTCCATCGAGTCTGGGTTGACGCCGGGTAAGACTCTGATGTTCGCTCACGGGTTCAACATCCGCTATGGGCAGATCCAGCCCCCGGACTTCGTGGACGTGAGCATGGTCGCGCCCAAGGCGCCGGGACATCGTGTGCGCGAGATTTTCATGGAAGGCGGCGGCACTCCGGGCTTGCTGGCCATCTATCGGGATGTGAGCGGCCAGGCCAAGCAGAACGCGCTGGCTTACGCTAAGGGGATCGGCTGCACCCGTGCCGGCGTGATCGAGACCACCTTCGCTGAGGAGACGGAGACTGACCTCTTCGGCGAGCAAGCGGTGTTGTGCGGCGGGGTCAGCGCGCTGATCAAGGCCGGCTTCGAGACCCTCGTCAACGCCGGGTATCAGCCGGAGATCGCCTATTTTGAGTGCCTGCACGAACTGAAGCTGATCGTAGACCTGATCTACCAAGGCGGCCTCAGCTACATGCGCTATTCGGTGTCTGATACAGCCGAGCACGGCGACTACACGGCCGGCCCCAAGATCATCACCGAGGAGGTGCGTCGCAACATGCAGAAGCTCCTGGCGGACATCCAGAGCGGCGCCTACGCCGAGGAGTGGATCGAGGAGAACGCCAAAGGCCGGCCGTGGTTCAATCAAATGCGAGAGGCAGAGCGGCATCAGCAGATTGAAGAAGTGGGCCGCCGACTGCGGGCCATGATGCCGTGGATGAATCCAAAGGAAGTTTAGCCGTCAGCGGTCAGCCATCAGCTTTGAGCTTGCGGATGAACGAGGTCAACATGCGCTTGACCTGGGTAACATCACCGCTCAAAGCCTCATAATCTGAGTTAGTGAGCAGACCAAGATCACGGACAAGCAGTAAATGGTATTCCAGCTCGCTGGCTGATCCCAGAGAGATTCGTAGAAAGTGCGCGAGCTCAGCATTTCCTTCTCTGCCGCAACCTTCTGCGATGTTGGCGGGGATGGAGGCGGCGGCACGACGGATCTGACTGGCAAGTCCGTACATCTCTTCTTTGGGAAACGCGGCAGTAGCCTTATAGATGGCAAGCACAAGCTGGTGAGCTTTCTGCCATACCATTAACATCTTAAAGTCTCGCATGGCGCCTCCTTCCTGGGGTGTAATATCGGCACAGCGAGTCACCAGGCGATGACGGTAAATAGCTGAAAGCTGACCGCTGAAAGCTGATAGCTGTGAAAGGGGGTGATGGGCGTGGCGGACGATGGCCTTGCTGATCTTGGTGACCTTGCGGAGTTAAGCGGACTTTGGCGAAACGGCGCGCGGCCTGCCGCCGCGGCCATCGAGGGAGTAATGAGTAACGAGGTAACAAGGCACCGAGGAATCGAAACCTCGTTGCCTCAGCACCTCATTACTCGTTGCCTCGTTGCTCGTTACTCGTTGCTCTGAAGGAAAGGAGACCCCCATGAAGCGCGATGGTTCAGAAGAAACAACCGAAGTAGACGTAGAGGATGACGTTCAAGGCACTGTGCTGATCTTTGACACCACCCTACGGGATGGTGAGCAGTCACCTGGTGCCACGTTGCATCTGAACGAAAAGTTGGAGATCGCCCGCCAACTCAGCCGGCTGGGCGTAGACATCATTGAGGCCGGCTTCCCGGCCGCCTCCCCGGGCGATCTGGAGGCAGTACAGCGCATCGCTCAGACGGTAGGCAACGATCTGGACGATCGGTTACAAGGACGGCCCCCCACTATTGCTGGCCTGGCCCGCTGCAATCGGGATGACATTAACAAGGCCTGGGAAGCGGTCAGACTGGCGGCTTTCCCCCGCATTCACACCTTCATTGCCACATCCGACATCCATATGGAGCACAAGTTGCGGATGACCCGCGAGCAGGTGCTCGAACGCACCCGGGAGATGGTTGCGTACGCCAAACATTACTGCGATGACATCGAGTTCAGCCCGGAGGATGCGGGGCGCTCGGACCCCGAGTTCCTGTATCAGGTGCTGGCTGTCGCCATCGAGGCGGGCGCGACCACATTGAACATTCCGGACACGGTAGGTTACACCACGCCGGACGAGTTCGGCGCGCTGATCGCGGGCATCATGCGGAACGTCCCCGGCATTGAGAAGGTCATCGTGTCCACGCATTGCCACGACGACCTGGGGCTGGCGGTGGCTAACTCTCTGGCCGGTGTGCGGGCCGGCGCTCGCCAGGTAGAATGTACCATCAACGGCATCGGCGAGCGGGCCGGCAACGCCGCGCTGGAGGAGATTGTGATGGCGTTGTACGTGCGTCGGCCTTTCTACCACCTGCGCACCAACATCATCACCAGCGAGATCCATCGCACCAGCGATATGGTCTCCCGCTACACCGGCATGTTGATCCAGCCGAACAAGGCCATCGTCGGGGCCAACGCCTTCGCTCACGAGGCGGGCATCCACCAGGATGGCATCCTCAAGCACAAGCGCACCTACGAGATCATGGATGCGTCCACCGTGGGGGTGAGCGAGAGCCGTCTGGTGCTGGGCAAACATTCCGGCCGGCACGCCTTCCGCGCCAAGCTGGAGGCGATGGGGTATCGCCTGGAGCCGGAAGAACTCAACCAGGTATTCCAGCGCTTTAAGGAACTGGCCGACAAAAAGAAGGTGGTGACTGACGCTGACCTGGAGGCCATCGTGTCCGACCGGCTATATCAGCCACCGGAAACTTTCGTGCTGGAGAGGGCACAGGTCCAATGCGGCCATCCCAGCATCCCTACTGCCGTGGTGCAGCTCCGGCGCGTAGCTGATGGTGCAGTGTTCAGGGAGGCCGGGTTCGGCACGGGGCCGGTGGATGCGGTCTACCAGGCCATCAACCGCGTCGTGGGTGTGCCCAACAAGCTCAACGAGTTCAGCATCCAGGCGATCACGGAAGGCATGGACGCG
This sequence comes from Anaerolineae bacterium, assembly GCA_034433615.1. Taxonomy (GTDB): domain Bacteria; phylum Chloroflexota; class Anaerolineae; order DUEN01; family DUEN01; genus DAOUAJ01. The sequence continues at coordinate 10,344 of DAOUAJ010000272.1, forward strand.
GTGGGTGACGTGACCATCCGCATCGAGGCTGTAGAGCCGGTCGGATCGCAAGAGAGTGCGCTGGGTGGCCGTGGACGGCGAATCTTCACCGGCCGTGGTGTAGACACGGACATTGTGATGGCCAGCGCCAAGGCGTATATGCAGGCGCTGAACAAGCTCTTGGCTGCCCGGCAGGAGGCTGAATCCAGCATGGCAGCCGCCGCCAGTGCTGCGACGCCTGTGCTGAACCGCAGCAACGCTGTGTAGCGTCGTGGAATGAATGGGCTTGCCTTCCCCCACAGGCCCAGCAGATCTGACCGATCTTGGTTAGGATAGATAGGTTGGGCGTCTCGGTAGACCGCAACCATTGGGGAGGCCTGGAGGGGCAGCCCCTCCAGAAACCCTCCTTTCCAGCCTTTTGCCTGCTTCACTCGGCATAGGTCCGCCGGATCAGGCCGAGAACAGGCAGGTAAGAGGTAAAAAAGAGTTTCCACGGAGGGAGTTCCCTCTGTACCTCCCCAAGTTGGCTAGAGCAGCGATCTATGTCCGGACGCAAAAGCGCTCTCTTGTGGTCTACTAGGTCTTGAACATAGTGGGGGAGGGTTGGGAATATGGATACATCGGTGAGTCGGTTGTCTGGCGAAAGCGACCTTAACCGTCTTCGACGTGAATTGCGCGATGTGAACGAATTGGCTGAGCACGATGCCTGTGCCATCATTTGCAACATCCGCAAAGAGGGGTGGGCTTCTCACGGCAACGTCAAGCGTACGCTGGAGGCGTTGCGCAAGATGGGGCATCGCACCGGCGATGTCAACGGTGAAGGAGATGGTTGCGGGATTCAAACCGATATTCCCCGTCGTCTGTGGGCGGATTATCTGGAGCGGGCGGGCAAACCGCGTTGGCTGGCCGAGGATCGGCGCTTCTTCGTCGGCCATCTGCTCATCCCCTGCGAGCAGCGCGCCAACGCCTGGGCTCTGAAAGATCGGGTGATTGCGCTGATCCAGGAAGCTGGTTTTGATCTG
>DAOUAJ010000273.1:0-15111 GCA_034433615.1 Anaerolineae bacterium
AGGTCGCTGCCCAACAAGCAGCCTAGAATTTCGTGGACGACCCACTAGGCCAGCACTACATCCGCTGCTGGCGCCACCGGTTGCGGTGCCTCCTCTTCCCGGAACTGCTGGCTGTGCAGACTGTAGTACGCGCCTCGCCGGGCCAGCAACTCGTCGTGCGTGCCCCGCTCGACGATGCGCCCGTCCACGATCATCAACACCTGATCAGCATTACGGATGGTGCTCAGCCGATGGGCGATGACGAAGCTGGTGCGTCCCTTGAGCAAGCGCCCCAGCGCCTGCTGGATCAGCACCTCCGTGCGCGTGTCCACGGACGACGTCGCCTCGTCCAGGATGAGGATGCGCGGGTCAGCCAGCACGGCGCGGGCGAAAGCGATCAGTTGCCGCTGCCCCTGCGAGAAGTTGCTGCCGCGCTCCTGCACCCGCGTCTGGTAGCCATCCGGCAGACGGGCGATGAAATCGTGGGCGTTGACCAGCCGGGCAGCCGCCTCCACTTCCTCATCGGTGGCCTCCAGCCGGCCGTAGCGGATGTTGTCCACCACCGTGCCGGAGAAGAGGAACGTATCCTGCAGGACGATCCCCATCTGCCGCCGCAGGCTGGCCTGGCGCACCTGGCGTACATCCACCCCGTCAATCCGCACTGCCCCTTCCCACACGTCATAGAAGCGCATCAGCAGGTTGACCACACTGGACTTGCCCGCGCCCGTCGGCCCCACCAGCGCGATGGTCTGCCCCGGCCACGCCTCCAGGGTGATGTCATGGAGCACCTCCTCACCCGGCTTGTACCCAAAGCGGACGTGATCGAATACCACGTGCCCCTTGATGGGCGGCATCTCGATAGCATCGGGCGCATCGTGGATCTCCGGCCGCTCATCCAGCAGATCGAAGATGCGCTCGGCGCCGGCCAGGGCTGATTGCGCCGTCGTGTAAAGTTGCGAGATCGCACGGATGGGCATGAAGAAGCGCTGGACGTACCCCAGGAAGGCCGCAATCAGACCGACCGAGGCCTGCCCTTGCACGGCCAGGTAGCCGCCGTACCCCGCAACGATGCCCATGGCCACCGCGCTCAAGATGTCCACCGCGGGCATAAACGCGGCCGTAATCGCCTGGGCGCTGACGTTGGCGTCCCGGTTGGCCGCGTTCAACTCCAGGAAACGCTGCTGGTTCTCCCGCTCGCGGGCGAAGGCCTGTACCTCCCGCACACCGGCGATGTTCTCCTCCAGCTCCGCCGACACCGCGCCGATCTTCTCGCGCGTGCGGCGGTAGGCCGCGCGCGCCCGACGGGAAAAGTAAATCGTCATCCCAACCATGAATGGGATCACCGTGAAGGAGACCAGCGCCAGCTTCATTTGCAGCCCTAACATAACGCTCACAATGCCGATCAACGACACCGAATCAATGAGGATGCGGTTCAGCCCGTTGCTAAGGAACCGGTTGATCGTATCGGTGTCATTGACCAGGCGGCTCATCAGATCGCCAGCATCGTGCGTGTCGAAGTAGCGCAGTGAGAGTCGTTGCACCTGGGTGAAGATGTCGTTGCGCAGGCCTTTGAGGGTGCGCTGCGAGATGACCGCCATGTTGTAGTTGCTCAGTGCGTTGAACAGATACCCACTGATGATCACAGCCGCGAAGAGCCCCATGGTGATTGCCAGGCCCCTTCGGTCGCCCTGGGCGATGGCCTGGTCAATAGCCCGGCCGATCAGATAAGGGCCAGCCAGTGAGCTCAGGGCAGCGCCACCGGTGGCAACGAAGACCAGGAGCCATATCCAGCGGTGCGGCCACAGATAGATGAAGAAGCGACGCGCCGCCCGCCGGCGGTTCCGAGCGCGCTCGCCGGAAGCGCTGGCCATCGCATGCAAACCGCGTCCAGCAAACACGATCACACCTCGTTTTCTTACACAATGGATCACACAGGGGATGTCATACTGCCTGTCCTGAAAATAGCGCCTGCCACGTCATTCCGAGCGAGTCCCTGGCCTGACGGCCAGAGCTTGCCCTGAGTCTGCCGAAGGGACAGGCTGCGAGCAAGGAATCTCGGCCTGCCAACCAGGAGAGGCTTCGCCTCGCAGACTCGGCTCAGCATGACGTTGCGGCGGGGACAATTTTCATCCCCTGTGGCGCCGCCCGCGGCATAGGAAACCACCCTGAAACAGGTGAACGGTTACCCCTGCACTATCTTGCTCACGGGCTGAAGGTGGCCGGATGCACCATCGCCGTGACCATCTCCTGATGGTACGGCAGCTCCGATCCACGCCGGTCGGCTGCCGCTCAGTTGTAAGTAGTAGATCTCGGCATAGATGGGATTGCTCTCCAGTAGCTCCTCATGGCGGCCCTGCGCGACCAGCCGGCCCCGGTCCAACACCAGGATTCTGTCTGCTTTCTGCACTGTGCTGATGCGCTGAGCGATCACGAACGACGTGCGCCCTTCCATCAGCCGCTCCAGCGCCCGCTGGATGCGCGCCTCCGTCTCCAGGTCCACGCTGGAAGTGGAGTCATCCAGGATAAGGATGCGCGGGTCCAGCAGGAGCGCGCGGGCGATGGCGATGCGCTGCTTCTGCCCACCGGAGAGGCCCACGCCCCGTTCGCCCACGCGCGTCTCGTAGCCATCCGGAAAGCTCATGATAAAGTCATGCGCCTCGGCGGCCCTGGCGGCTTCGATAATCTCGTCCATTGTAGCATTCGGCCGGCCGAAAGCGATGTTCTCCCGGATGGTGCCCGTAAACAGGTTCGTTTCTTGCAGGACTGTGCCGATCTGCGAGCGCAGGCTGTGCAGGGTAACGTCGCGCACGTCATGGCCGTCCACGCGCACCACGCCCGACTGGACGTCGTAGAAGCGGGGGATCAGGTTGATGATGGTGGTCTTGCCAGAGCCAGTCGCCCCCAGCAACGCCACTGTCTCACCTGGCTCGACGACGAAGGAGACATCCTGGAGCGCCTGGTCGTTGGCTCCCACGTAGCGGAAGGAGACGTGATCGAACTCCACGCGGCCGCGCAGGAGCGGCAGGGCGATGGCACCTGGTTTCTCGTGCACCTCAATCTCGGCGTCCAGGATCTCAAAAATGCGGCGAGCGGAAGCGCCGGCCTGGGTCATTAGCCCCATGATCATGCCCAGAAAGAAAAGGGGCAAGGTGAGCATGGTCACGTAGGTGTTGAACGCCACCAGCTCGCCCACGGTGAGCCGGCCGCCGATCACCTGCAGCCCGCCGCCCCAGATCACGATCAGCGAGCCGATGCTGCCCAGGCCGAAGATCAGCGGGATGCTGAAGGAGAAGGCGCGCGCCACGCGCAGGTTCTCTTCCAGCAGGCTGTCATTGGCGGCCTGAAAACGCTCGACCTCATACGGCTCACGGGCGAATGCTTTGACCACGCGCGCGCCGGCCAGGTTTTCCTGCAATAAGGTGTTGAGGTTTCCCAGCTTCTGTTGGATGATCATGAAGCGCGGCGTCACCCGTTGTGTCAGCATTGCGGTGATCATGAGAGAGAGGGGCACAATGGATAAAGCCAACAAAGCCAGTTGCCAGTCCAGGGAGATCATCAGTCCCGCCGCGCCCAAGAACATCAGGATCGTGCTGAGGAGCTGCAGGAAGCCCATGCCGGTGAACATACGCACGATCTCCACATCATTGGTGGCCCGTGTCATCAACTGGCCCGTCTGCGCCTGGTCGTGGTAGCTGAAGGAGAGGGATTGCAGCTTGGTGTACAGCTCCTGGCGTAGGTCAAAAGCCACCCCTTGCGATGCCTTCTCGGCCAGATACCCCTGGAGGAAGGTGAAGAGGCCGCGGGCGGCCGCCAGGCCCACCAGGCCGGCTGCCAGGCTGAAGATCAACGGTAAATTGCCCGTTTTGATCCCACGGTCAATCAACACCTGGAGCAGGCGCGGGGCCGCCAGATTGCCTGCCGTCATCAACAGCAGACTGAGCCACGCTCCCAACGTCACCAGCCAGTAGCGACGTAAATATCCTAACGCACGGCCGAGGTCCCGCCCGATCCGCGGTCGGCTTACCTGATCCTTCATCACATCACTCTCGCGTTGTCATGACACCATGTAGGAAAAGGTCTACCAACTGTTCCACCTGCTGATAAATGAAATCATAAGTGATTTTTGTCTGATCGGCAAATCCGCTAGGTTGCTCCCGCCGGACCCTTCGGGCTGAGCCCCTCAGGGCGAAGTCTTAGTCCAGCGGCGGACTAAGGCTTCGCCGTGAGCTCAGCCGAACGGTCCGCCTTGAGCGGTTTTTCGGATAAGTTCTAAAGCCACGGCTGCCGTTGCCCACGTGGGCTCTTCGCAGCCGCCCTCGGGTGGCTTTGCGGAAGACCAATGAAAACCGTTGAAAAGTCCCACAAGCTCAAGTCTCGACAACCTCCTTAGATTTGTAGTATACTTTATATCGGATTCTGCTGGCCCCTCTGTTTTCAGCATGGAGCTCATTGAATCTTGCCGTCCCGCTGGTTCGCTCTCTGCTTCCGCTTGGGGAGATCAGAGAGAAGGAGGCTACCAAGATGGATTCACAGATTCGCAACCAAGGGTTCTCAGGGCAGGAGGCGAACGGTGTTGTCCCCATCGGGCTGCGCTTTTACCGCAGCCGGGCGCGCCAGGCACTACTGAACGCGGGCACTGGCGTGCTCATCCGCATCGGACCATCATTGGCCAGCATAAAGCCGCTACGTAAGGTCGCTGTCCACCTGGCCACAGCACGCTTGCGTGCCGGCTACGAAGAGGCTCTGAAGGTCTCCCACCGTCCTCCAGGGGTGGAAAGGGACCGCTTTGACATGGGACTGGCGATCCTGCATACTGTCGAGCGAGCCCTGGCCAGGGATCAGTTGTCAGACGCCACCTTGCGCGGTATGCTGGGGATTCTGCTCAAGGATATATTGATCCGGCAGGGGGATTGGTCCGTCAAACAACGGTTTTATGCCACCTATGGCAGCAATCCCCCTGACTTTCTGCTGATCAGCCCATGCAAAACGTGTAATTTACACTGTATCGGGTGCTATGCCGATTCCGGCCCCACACGTGAGAAGCTGGACTGGGCGGTTTTCGATCGGCTTGTGACCGAGGCGCACGAGCTGTGGGGCGCCCGCTTCTTTGTCATCAGCGGTGGGGAGCCTTTGGCCTATCGCTCAGACGGCAGAGGGGTACTGGACCTGGCCGAACGGCATCGGGACTGCTTTTTCCTGATGTACACCAATGGCACTCTGATCAACGACGGCGTGGCGCGGCGGATGGCAGAGCTGGGCAACATCACCCCGGCTATCTCGCTGGAGGGGATGCGTGAGCGCACCGACGAACGCCGTGGAGCAGGGGTATTCGACCAGATTCTGACAGCTATGGCCAGGCTCAGACGAGAGAAAGTGTTCTTCGGCTTGTCTCTCACCGCCACTCGCCACAACGCCGAAGAGATCCTCTCAGACGAATTTGTAGACTTCTTTTTCGAAGAGCGAGGCGCGCTTTATGCCTGGATCTTCCACTACATGCCCATCGGCCGCTCGTTCACCCTGGATCTGATGCCAACCCCTGCACAACGGCTACGCATGTGGCAACGCGTCTGGGAGTTGATTCGCCAGCGGCACCTGTTCCTGGCCGACTTCTGGAACAGTGGTACCGTTTCGGACGGCTGCGTCTCGGCTGGACGTGCCGGCGGGTACCTTTACGTGGATTGGAACGGCGCGGTGAGCCCATGTGTCTTTGCGCCCTACTCGCCCATCAACATCAACGAGGCCTACGCCCAAGGCAAGACACTCAACGACGTTTGGGCGGAGCCCTTCTTCGCCGACATCAGAGCCTGGCAACACGAGTACGGCTTTGAACAGCCGCGAGAAGGGAGACACGGCAACTGGCTGACCCCGTGCCCCATCCGCGATCATCATGGAGAGTTTCGCCAGTTGCTGGCGCTCCATGAGCCTGACCCGATTGACGAGAATGCCCGGCAAGCTTTGTTAGACGAGGGATATGCACGGGGCCTGATCGCCTATGACGAGGCCCTGCAAGCTCTGAGCGAGCCACTGTGGGAGCAACGCTATTTGTACGCAGATGGAGCGGAACATGATGCCCAGGCGACAGAATGACGCCGTCCAGCCAGCGCGATCGGTTCAAAAGGTGATGCCTGACCCGCCCATCGTCGTTTCAGTGATTGTCCCAGCCTACAACGAGGAAGAGCACCTGGGCGACTACTTGTGGGCCCTTCGAGGCAGCCCGGGGCACGGTCATCGCCAGCACCGACGCCGACACTGTGGCACCCCGGGCGCATCTATTAGTTGGGGGAGGGAACTGGTTTCAGCCGCCCTGCGCGCGAGGCTAAAGCCGTCATGCTGAAAGAACGAAGCCCTTTGGGCCGGAAACCGGCCCCCGTAGGGCAAGCCTCAGGCTTGCCCTACTCCTTCACAGCCCGCTGCTTCAGCGCCGGGCAAAGGCGCTAGGCGCCTACCCCCCTAAGTTTTGTATGCGCCCTGGCACCCCCTTTCTGGGTGGCGCGGGCTGGAGGGGTGCCTGAATTTCCTGCGGCGCTCGGCCACCAACGTCGTGCGGGCAGCGATGTTAAAGTGGGCGAATGAATTCACCTCTGGGGACGCTATGCGCCGGGCATCCATCGGCGTGGACGCAGAAACCGCGTCGGCGCAAACTCTCCATAGGAGAGATGGGCCGGGGGTGAGGCGCACAGGTCGGCAAGCGAGGCGTGAGCAGCGATACGAATCTGACAGATTCGTTTCGGGTGGGGTGAGCGGGGGCTGACGCGGTGACTGTGATTTGACAAATGGGCGAATGAGGGTATAATTTGCTTTGGTGCTACAAAAAACATAGTAATAACCTGAGGGGGGACGCGCCCCTGTTTTTTTGGCCATTTATACTACAGATTCCGTAGTGAATACCCGTGGGGAATGAGGCGATGGATCCTGAGGTTGAATGTCCGGTGGCAGCCGCAGCTCGCATTCTGGGCGCACGGTGGACACTGCAGATCATCCACAACCTGCGCCAGCGCCGCCGTTTCTGCGAATTGCAAGAGCTCGTGGGCAGTGTCAACCCAACGATCCTCTCCCAGCGGCTCAAGTTTCTGGAAGAATGGGGGCTGATTCGCCGTCTGCCCATCTCTGATGCGCCACCTCATGTGGAATACGAACTGACGGATATGGGGCGCGACCTGCTTCCGGTACTGGACGCGCTGGCGCGCTGGGCATACAGGTGGAGCCTGCTTAAGGCCGCGCAGCGCGATATGTCACGGGAGATTGGCTGTGCTGACCATCACCTTCTATAGCCCCGAGGCCCGCCGGGCCGTGGAGCGCGACCTGGCCGAGGCGCAGTACCGGGGCATCCACGCTGTGCCCACCCTAGTCTTCAACGACCGCTGGCAGGTCCAGGGAGCTGTTCCGGAGGCCTCCCTGCGCCGGGTGACCGACGACATCCTGGCCGGACGCGATCCGGCTCGCAGATACTGCAGGAGGCCAGCATGCCTGTAGTTGAGATCACCTACTTCACGGATCCTTACTGCTCCTGGTGCTGGGCCACGGAGCCCATGCTCTACCGCATTCGGGAGACGTACCGTGACCAGGTGCACATTCGCTACGTGATGGGCGGCCTGGTGCGCGACATGGCCGACTTCTACGACAGCCTGAACGACATCCGCACCACGGCGGAGGTCGCCCCCCACTGGCGCATGGTCAGCCAGCGCTCCGGCCAACCTATCGACGAGCGGCTGATGGAGGACATCACCGACCCCCACTTCTCCACCTGGCCGGCCTGCCGAGCGGTGAAGGCCGCCTTTCTCCAGGAGAAGGAGGTGGGCGAGCGCTACCTGCGGCGCATGCGCCGCGCGGCGCTGACGGAACGTAAGATCATTTCCCTGCCGGAGGCCTACCTGGCTCTGGCCCAGGAGGTGCCAGGGCTGGACGCAGAGCGCCTGCGGGCCGATTTGGAGAACGGCGCAGCGGAACAGACTTTCCAGGCGGACCTGGCCGAGTGCCGGCGTTACGGCACCACCGGCTTCCCGACGCTGCTCTTCCGGCGTGTGGGCCAGGTCGCCGTGCCCGGCGCCGGGCGTCCCGTTCTGGTCGTCGGCCACCGGCCCTTCGCCACCTATCGTCAGGTGCTCCGCCAACTAGCGCCCGAGCTGCAGGAATACCCGCCACGGGAGGTAGAGGCCCTGCTGGCCGAATATGGCCCGCTGACCACGCGGGAGTTGGCGGAGGTGCACGACCGGCCGGCCGCAGCCATGGCGTCCGAACTGAAGGGGTTGGAAGCCGAGGGCCGGCTGGCGCGGTTGCCCGTACGCAGCGGCGAGTTCTGGGCATTGGCTTCCCCGGTCGCCCACGGCCTGGCCGGTGCAAGCGAGTCTGGCCGGCCGCAGGTGCCTGGAGCAGGTAACGCATGACAGGAGCGGAAAACCGGCCGCGGCTGATCTTGCTGTTCGACGGCACCTGAGGGCTGTGCGCGCGGCTCGTCCGTTGGATACGGGCGCGCGACAAAGCCGGCCGGGTGCTGGCACTGCCTAATCAGACGCCGGGGTTGATCGAGCGTTATGGCCTGGGCCGGGCTGCGGTAGATCGGGAAGTGTGGACGATCGACGCGGATGGCAGAAAGCTGGGCGGCGCCGCGGCGGTCAACCGGGTGCTGGCGGAGTTGGGCGGCGCCTGGCCCTGGCTGAGCAGGGCTTTGCGGCTGGCTCCGCTGTTCTGGCTCGAAGATCGGGCCTATCGCTGGGTGGCAGCCCATCGCCATCGCTTTGCCCGCTGGGGCATTGCATCGGAATACGGGAAGGTAGATGGAAGTGATGAGCAGACGCTTTCTCGACCTGACGCCCGTTTGGAAGCGAGAGGTGACGCTGGCCGAGCTCGTGGCCGAACTGACGCCCGACAATCTGCGGGAGCTGACCAACGACATGGTGGACGCCATGCTGGATCTGATCGCTGACTGCACGGACGAAGACGTCACCTTCGTGCCGGTGGATCCGGAGGCCAACGATACCTACGCCACCGATGAGGCGGAGCGAAACATCCCCTGACGCTGGGACACGTCATCGTCCACACCACCGCCTCAGCCGAGGAATCAGCGGCCATCGCGGCCGAGCTGGCCCGGGGTGTCGAGTATCACGGCCGCTCCCGCTACGAAGTGCCCTGGCGCACGGTGACGACCATCGAGCAGTGCCGCCGGCGGCTGGAAGAAAGCCGGCGTATGCGCCTGGCCAGCCTGGACATGTGGCCGGACGAACCTTACCTGGACAACACCTACACACCCTTCGAGCGGATAGGCGCGGTCAACGCCATCGGCGCGTTTGTGATGGGCCTGGGGCACGACAGCCAGCACCTGGACCAGGTTGCCGAGATCGTGCGCCAGGCCAGGGCTGTCCGAGAGCGCGTCAGCACAGAAAAACAGGAGAACGGTCCATGACAACCAGAGTGATTGTTTACTCCGACTACGTCTGACCCTTCTGCTACATCGGCCAGGAGCGGGTCGAACGGTTGCAGGCGGAGTACGATATGGAAGTGGAGTGGCGAGCCTTTGAGCTCCATCCGGAGATGCCACCTCAAGGGATGCGGCTGCCCTGGGCGGACGATCCGCGCTACGAAGCGATGGCGCAACGGTTGTGCCAGATGGCCGCCGAGGCCAGCCTGCCCATGAACCCGCCTATGTGGATCTCCAACTCGCGGCGGGCGCTGGAAGCAGCGGAGTACGCCCGCGCCCAGGGGAAACACGAGGCATTCCACAAGGCCGTGTTTCAGGCTTACTTCGTCGAGGGGCAAGACATCGGCGACTGGGCCGTGCTGCAGCAGGTGGCCGAGACGGTGGACCTGGAGGCAGCGGAGATGCGTCAGGCCGTGGAGCAGGGCAGGTATCGCGCGGCCGTAGACGCCCAGATCGACGAAGCGCACCGGCTAGGGATCACGGGCGTACCTACCTACATCTTAGGCAACCTGGCCGTGGTCGGGGCGCAGCCTTATGAAGTCTTCCGGCGGGCCATGGCCCGACTGGGCGTGGAGCCGGCTCGAAGACCAGGTCGAAGAGAGAAATGACAGTGATACAGGATCGTTCTTTGCTCGCCATCTTCGCCCACCCGGACGACGAGTCCTTCGGCACCGGCGGCACGCTGGCCCGCTACGCCGCCGAGGGCGTGCGCGTGGCCCTGGTCTGCGCCACTCGCGGGGAGGCGGGCGCCATCGCCGACCCCAGCCTGGCCACGCCCGAAACCCTGGGCCAGGTGCGTGAGGCTGAATTGCACTGCGCAGCGCAAGCGCTGGGCATCGCCGAGGTGCTCTTTCTGGGCTACCGCGACTCGGGCATGGCCGGCACGCCCGAGAACCAAGACTCGCGCGCCCTCATCCAGGCGCCCGCTGAGGAGGTGGTCTCACGGCTGGTGGGCATCATCCGCCGTCTGCGGCCCCAGGTGGTCATCACCTTTGAGCCCAATGGCGGCTACGGCCACCCGGACCACATCGCCATCCACCGCCACACCGTGGCCGCCTTCCACGCCGCCGGTGATCCGCACCGCTATCCCGATCAGGGAACCGCACTTCGACCCGGCTCAGTGCAGGCCTGGCGCCCGGCGCGGCTGTTCTACACGGCCATCCCCCGCTCCTTCTTCGTGCAGATGCGGGAGCGGCTGGCAGCGCTGGGGGTGGAGGCCGGCGAGTTCGCCCGGTTCGAGGAGCGTGGGGCAACCGGCTGGCCGGACGAGGAGATTCACGTCACCCTGGACGTGTCGGCCGCCGTTGAGGCCAAGTGGGCGGCGTTGCAGTGCCATCGCACCCAATTCGGGCCGGACAACCTCTTCCGTCGGCTGCCAGAAGAGGTGATGAAGGCGATGATGAGCCGCGAGCACTTCGCCCTGGCCTGGCCAGAGCCGGCGCCTGGCCTGCGACTACCGGAGTTGTTTGTAGAATTGCATGCAGGGGAAAAGTGAAAATGACGAACTGGAGACAGTCCAATGAGACGACCATACACCTTCGAGAACGCGTACTGGATCTTTTTCGGCTACGGGATTGATTGGGAGCCGGGCCGCTGCGACCGCTGCTATGCCCGGCTGAATCGCACCCTCAAGCCCCCGCCCGAGGCCATCAACTGCTGGAAACTGGAAATCTTCTTCTCCAACTGCACCGATGTGGAGGCAGTCAAGCAATACTTCACGCAGGCGCCGGTGGTTATCGTCGTCTGCGCCGACACCCGCCGGCCGGCGACGCGCTACGGCGCGCGCGGGGTGCACTTCTACAGCCTTATCGATGGCGCTTTCGCCGCCATGCTCATCTTGCTGACCGTGGTGGACGAGGGGCTGGGCTGCTGCTTTGTGGGGGCCTTCCATGACGAGCAGGTCTCCCGCGTGCTGGGCCTGCCGGACGCCGTGCGGCCCATTGGCATCATCCCCATTGGCTACCCGGCCGAGCCGGCGCAGAAGTACCGCCGGCTGCCCCTGGAGCAGATCGTTCACCAGGACCGTTGGGGGCAGCGACGGGCCGCCAACTGAACGCCTCTCGATTTTGAGCAGTCAACGTGCCCGGCTGAGGTACCCTGACGTACGAGAATGCTGGGTGGCTGGATGGCTGGTTGGCCAAGTGGCTGATATAGCGCGCAGCCATTCGGCTAACTATTGCTTGGAGAACTCACAGAAAGGAGAGCGGACATGCGTCGGTTTATCACCCGTGGGCCGCCATAGAGCGGACAGGACTGATCGTTGGGCAAGCAGAAGTATCACATCAGACACACTGAAGGAGGGACTGTATCATGGAAATCGCATTTCTCATCGGACGGATTATCCTGGGGATCTACTACCTGTTCAACGCCAGCAACCACTTCACGCAGTTGAACATGATGAGCGGCTACGCCAGCTCCAAGGGGGTGCCAGTACCAAAGGTGGCCGTCATTGTCAGCGGACTCCTGCTGCTGGTAGGCGGTCTGAGCATCCTCACCGGCTTTCAGCCGGTCATCGGCGTGATCGCGCTGGTGATCTTCTTCCTGCCCGTCACTTTCATGATGCACAACTTCTGGGCAGAGACCGATCAGATGACGAAGATGATGCAGATGACCCAATTCGTGAAGAACATGGGGCTGATGTCTTCGGCGCTAATGTTTCTGGCGATCCCACAGCCCTGGCCGTTCAGCCTGGGCGGGTAACGGCCAGAGGTGCTGGTCTAACATCACCACACATTACACAAGGAGGAAGTATACTACATGTCGCGTCGCCCCGACTGTAGTATACAAGGATCATATGGCAGAACACAGGACCGAAAAGTTCAATGACCATCCGCGCACGACAGTAACCCTGGAGCCAGGCGAGAGAGTGGCCCTCTGTCGCTGCTTCGGCTCCCAGAAATTCCCGTTCTGTGACGGGACGCATCGGCAACACCCTGGCAAGGGGCCGGTCATCGTGGAGGCCAAGCCAGCAGAAGGGGATTGACCGGCAGGTGACCGGCACTTCATAAGTGCCGGTCACCTTCTTCATCCTTCATGAGGAAGGCCAATGTCACTGTATCGTACTGTCGCCATCCTGCGCAAAGAGTTTCACCATATCACTCGCGATGTGCGTCTACTCTTTCTGGTGACTTTTTCGCCCGCCTTTCTGTTGCTCACGTTCTCCTACGTGTTCGCGATGGACCTGGAGCAGGTCACCATGGCGGTTATGGACCAGGATCGCAGCCGGCTGGCCCGCGAGTATCTGGCAGCATTGACTGCCGATGGCGACGTGCGTCTGGTAGCGGAGGTGGGGAGCTACGAGCAGGCAAATCGTTTGCTGGTGGCTGGCCAGGCTGATGTGGTACTGGTCATCCCGCCTGGCTTTGAGAGGGACGCGAAGGGAGGGCGTGGCGCGTCCGTACAGTTGTTGGTGGACGGAGCGGACACCAATACGGCCCGGCAAACGATCAGCGAGTTCACCGCCCGCACCCATGCCTTCGCTCTCACCCTGCCGAAGTCGCGCCTGAAACTTCTCCCGTCCCTGGAAGCTCGCAGTCGTGTCCTCTACAATCCGAGCCTGAAATCGCTGGTGAGCATGGTGCCAGGCCTGCTGGGGGTCGTTCTCATCATGCCGGCGCTGGCCCTGACGCTGGCGTTGACCCGTGAGAAAGAGGTGGGGACGTTTGAGGCGCTGATTGCCACGCCCGTGCGCGGCCCCGAATACCTGATCGGCAAGCTGGTGACGTACATGGGCACTGGCCTGGGGAGCGCCATCATCGCTCAGATGGTTGCCATCCTCTGGTTTCGGGTACCTTTTCGAGGTCAGCTTGCCGTGTTCCTGTTGCTCACCCTCGTTTTCTACAGCGCCAGCATGGGCCTGAGCCTGATCCTGGCCACTTTCATCAAAAACCAGCAGACAGCGATGCTGATCATGTTGCTGGTATCTTTCGTGCCCAGCTTTTTCATATCTGGCCTGATCACACCTATTGACACATCATCCACGAGTTCTCTGGTTATGTCTTACAGCCTGCCGGCGACGCACTTTACCGCCATCGCTCGCGGGGTGTTTCTCAAGGGGTTGCGATTACCCCAACTTTGGCAGCCGGCATTGGCGTTGCTGGGCATGGGAGCATCTGCTCTGATCTTCAGCATCTTATTGTTTAAGAAGCGCGTCGGTTGAACCGCGCTGGGGAGACACGTCAGTGCTTTTTCGGATCGGGAATCTGGTCATTAAGGAGATTATCCAATTTGGCCGCGACCGTTTTTTCGCCAGCTTCACCTTGCTCTTTCCGGTGTTCCAGCTTGTGATGCTGGCTCAAGCTACCGGCCGGGGGATCACCCATTTACCCACGGCCATCTGGGATCAGGATCAATCTGTCTTGAGCCGTCAACTGATCACCGCACTCGATGTGACGGAAGAGCTGGATGTGCTCTATCACCCTCAGCGCCCGTCGGAAGCGAACGACTTGCTGGCAGAGGGGAAAGCGACCGTCGTGGTGATCATCCCGGCCGGCTTCGAGCGCGACCTGATGCGGCCGGCCAGTTCGCCGCAGGTTCAAATCATGGCCGATGGCGCCAATAACATCATGGCGTCTGTGGGGCTGTCAGCCGCCGAAGGGGTCATCGCCGACTTTGCGCGCCAGCTTTATGCCACAACCATTCAAGTGTCTGCTATCCCCATCGAGTTGCGAGCTGCCATCCGGTTCAATCCGTCCCTGGACATCCAACTGCACACGATACCTGCCCAGGTGGGGTTCATCATCTATCAGGTGACGCTGGCAGTGGCGGCTACAGCGTTGGCTCGCGAGCGGGAGTTGGGCACTTTGGAGCAACTGGCCGTGACTCCGCTCAGTCGCTTCGAGTTGATCACAGGCAAAGCCATCCCCGCGGCCGTTCTGGGGTTCTTCGATTTTCTGCTCATGTTGGGAGTGATGGTTTACAGCTTTCATGTGCCGCTGCGCGGTTCCGTGGCCCTCCTGCTCGGCGTGACCCTGCTGTTCATCACCGTGGAGATCGGATGGGGCATGGTCATCTCTTCCATCTCCCACACGCAACAACAGGCCATCCTGATGGTTTTCATCGTGGCCATGACCGACGTCAGCCTGTCCGGCTACATGGTGCCGGTCAAGAACATGCCTTCACTGCTGCGCGCATTATCGTTGAGTTCGGCGATCCGCCACTATCTGACAGTGTTGCGGGCGATCATGCTGAAGGGTGCCGGCCTGGACGTGATCTGGCCCGAGGTGCTGGCACTGCTCGGGTTGGCGTTGACGGTGAGCACCATCTCACTGCTCACCGTCCACCGCCGGCTGGATTGAGGGAGTTAGTAATCAGCGCCGCACGAGCAGCAGCAGGTAGACCGATTGTCCCACAAAAACGTTGACGTCGGCACGGCTCTCCATGCTGTCGCTATCGCGCGCGACCATGGTGATCCGATGCCGGCTGGCCGAAAGGCGGCGGGGTCTATGGCGTAGAGCAACGCGCCGCTGGGGGTGTAGACGTAGAAGCATTTGTAGCCCTCACCCCCTGCCCCCTCTCCCAACTCTGGGAGAGGGGGAGTGTCGCCTCGGCGACGATATGGTTTTCCTCCTGGCGGGGGATCACCAGATCGAGGTCTACGGCTACACGGATGCGACATACAGGCTGACCATCACGGTGAGCGCGGGTGTCGTTGCAGGCGCGGAGCGTGCGGCTATGGCGGGCAGCGCCGGCAAGACGCCGCGCACCACGCCGATCAC